>JAIXPH010000011.1 GCA_027486345.1 Paracoccaceae bacterium | reverse complement strand
CCTTGGTGGACACGCCGTCCTTCACCAGCGGGTAGGCGACAGCGCCCAGGCCCACGATGGCGGCGGTCAGCACGACCCAGTCAACGGTCACGGCGCCGGATTCGTCGTTCTTGAAGCGCTTGAAGATGTTTTTCAGCATGGTCTTGGTCCTTTGCGAGTGTTTGCTCTGTTTCGGGTTCTACCGGCAGCGTCGTTTGGTCTGGCCTCTGTTCCGTCCCGTTTGCCGTTCGGTATGGCGCTATATGGCCCCCGAATCGTGGCGGCAGTTTGGAGTGCTTCGGGCATTTCTGGAAAATTGCGGTCGTGCTGGCTGGAGTTCTTCAACTATCTGAAAATCAACAATATAAAATTAAGTATGCCATCCTTTTGATGGTATGGACTGTCCGTTTCGGTACGATTTGGGCGGGCTTGCCACAATTGCGTCCCACCCCCGGTGGCCAAGCCTTGAGGATTCGGTGATAGTCGGGTGAGAGGGGCGGAAAATCGCTCTGACGGCAGGGTGGGTGGCGAATCTTGTGCAGGCGGTGGACCGGGCGGGGGTGGGGGGCTTTGGCGCAGCGGTCGCCCGTCCTGCGGCACCTGCTGGTGCCCGTTCTGGCCATCGCGACCTTGGGGTCGCCCGCCGGGGCGCAAAACAGCGATTTCACCTTTCGCCGGATCAAGGTGGGCGACATGCTGCCCGGCAAGCGCATCACGGTGCAGATCGATCCGGTGGAACAGGCCCGATTGCTGGCGCTTTTGCCCAAGGTCGAAGACAGCCTGCCCGAACCGCCGCCCGGCCCCGGCCCGGACCCTGCCGCGCCGCCCTTCAACGGCGGGCGCTATGCGTGGTTCTGGGAGGTGGTGCCCGCCGCGCGCGCCTCGGTCGCGGGGCGGTTTGAAAAGGCGCTGGCCACCCTGTCGCAGGGCCCGGACGGGTCAGCCGTCGCCGCCCCCCGCTTGCAGCAGATGCAGGACTTGGCCGACCGCTTTGGCGTGGACATCCTGACCGCGACCTTGGGCACCGATGTCTCCCCGGCTTTGGCGCTGGCCGTCATGGCCACGGAAAGCGCGGGCGATGTCGATGCCGTCAGCACGGCCGGGGCGCAGGGGTTGATGCAACTGATCCCGGCCACGGCGGACCGGTTCGGCGTGTCCGATGCAATGGACCCTGTGGCCAATATCAAGGGCGGAGTCGCCTATCTGGATTGGCTGATGAAGACCTTTGACCGCGACCCCGTGATGGTGATCGCCGCCTATAATGCGGGCGAAGGGGCCGTGACCAAGCATGACGGCGTGCCGCCCTTTGCCGAAACCCGCGATTACGTGCCCAAGGTCTTTGCCGCGTGGCAGGTGGCGCAGGGGCTGTGCATGTCCCCGCCCGAGTTGATGACCGATCCTTGCGTGTTCAAGGTGATGGCCCCGTAGACGCGTTTGGTTGAACGCGGCTTTAGGTGCTGCTACAGGGGCAATTGGCGCGGGCGTGGTGGAACGGTAGACACAAGCGACTTAAAATCGCTAGAGCCTTGCTCGTGCGGGTTCAAGTCCCGCCGCCCGCACCATCCTTTACCCTTTTGACAGCGTTTCCATGAGTCGCGCCACGCCTTCGGCCCCCGGATCGTTGAAACCTGCCAGCTTATCCGCCGACAGGTAAGACGCCCGCCCCGCCTTGGCGCGCGTCATCTGGGCGGTGCTGTCCGCGCCTTGCCGTGCTGCCGTCGTCGCCGCGGCCAGACCTTGGGGCAGGGCGGCCAGCGCCGGGGCCAAGGCGTCGATCAGGGTGCGGTGGCCGGGTTCCGCCCCGCCGACCTGCATCACCCGGTCAAGGCCCGCCGACAAGGCCCCGATCCACGACTTGCCCGAGGCCGAGGCATCGCCTGCGGCGGCAAAGAAGATGGCCAGAAGCACACCCGACGATCCGCCCATGGTCTGGCTGAGTTCGGTGCTGATCGCGCGGTAAAGCTGCGTCGGATCGGCCAGCGGCAGGCGGTCCAGCGCCGCCTTCAGCGCCCGCGCGGCGGTGGCCAGCGTGGTGCCCGTGTCGCCGTCGCCGGATTTCGCATCCAGTTGATTGAGGTCCGCTTCACAGGCGATCAGTGCATCGCAGCAGCGTTCCAGCAGCGCCCGCCGCGCCGGATGGGCGGATGGCACCGGCTGGATCGGGGCCAGACCATCGGGCAGGGGGCGCATCTGCACCGGCGCGAGTTCGGCCAACCCCGGCCAGGCATGTGGTCCCACCGGGGCCGCCAGCGCCGCCACTTGGGCCGCATCGACCGGCAAAAGCGAGACGGAAAAGCCGTGCATATCCAAGGAGGTCATCAAGGCCGCCGGTCCGATCATCCAGCGCACCCGCCTGCCGATGGGCGAGCGCGCCAGTTCCTCGGCCAGAATGGACATCTCAAGTGGTGTCGTGGAGCCGAGGTTGTTCAACAGCGCCACATGATCCCCCGCGCCGAGATGCGGGGCCAGACGGTCCAGCACCATCGCCATCGCGGCGCGAGCCCCTGCGAAATCGACCTGCTCCACCCCGGCCTCGCCATGAATGCCAAGGCCAAGCTCGGCCTTGCCACGGGCGATGCGGTCCTCTTTCGGGCTGCCGGGAACGGTGCAGGTGTCGAGCGACATGCCGATGGACACAGCGCCCGCGATCACCGCCCGCGCGGCGGTGGTCACGGTGTCAAGGTCGGCCCCCTGTTCGGCCAAGGCCCCTGCGATCTTGTGCACAAACAGCGTCCCCGCCACGCCGCGCGCCTGCGGCAGGTCGGGCAGGGCGATGTCGTCATCCACGATCACCATCGACACCTTCAGCCCGAAGGCCCGCGCCCGCTCAGCCGCAAGGCCAAAGTTCAGCCGGTCACCGGTGTAGTTCTTGACGATCAAGAGGCAGCCCGCCTTGCCCGTCACCGCCAGAATGCCCGCCAGCACGGCATCCACCGATGGGCTGGCAAAGACATCACCGCAGACCGCCGCCGTCAGCATGCCCTTGCCGACAAAGCCCGCGTGGCTGGGTTCGTGCCCCGATCCACCGCCCGACACCAAGGCCACCTTGCCCTTGTCCCAATCGCTGCGGACCACGACCTTGATATGCGGATAGCCGTCCAGCCGCGCCAAAGCGCCACCCGATGTGCGCAACAGCCCGTCAATCGCCTGCGTGACGAGCGTATCCTTGCCGTTCATGAACTGCTGCATGATCTCTCCTCAGATGCGGGTGCCGCTGGCGTCAAACCAGAGCGGGTTTTCAGGCCTTATGGCGAGGATATCGCCGGGTTTCAGGGACGTGTGCGGATCGGACAGGGTGATGATCTCATGCGCGCCGAAGGTCAGATGCAGGCGGGTCTGGTCGCCCAGATGCTCCACCCGCCTGACTGTGGCGGGCTGGCCATCGCCGATGGCGATGTGTTCGGGACGCAGGCCGATCTGCGCTGCCTTTGCCGGGGCAGGGCCAAAGGTGTTGGCGGGCAACAGGTTGATGCGCGGCTGGCCCAGACGGCTGGCGACATAGGTCGAGACGGGGCTTTCGTAAATCTCGCGCGGGGTGCCGAATTGCACCAACCGCCCCTGATCCAAGACCCCCACATGGGTGGCCATCGTCATCGCCTCGATCTGGTCATGGGTGACGTAAAGGAACGTCGCCCCCAATTCGGCATGGATGCGCTTGAGTTCAATCCGCATATCGGCGCGCAGCTTGGCATCCAAGGACGACAGCGGCTCATCCATCAGATAGATGCGCGGCGAGCGCACCAGCGCCCGCCCGATGGACACGCGCTGCATCTCACCGCCCGACAACTGGGTCGCCTTGTTGTCCAGCTTATGGGCGATGCGCAGCACCTCGGCCACCTCGGTCACGCGGGTCTTGATGCGATCCTCGGGCCAGGCCAGCACGGGGGAGCGGAGGGGGAATGCCAGATTGTCCCGCACCGTCAGATGCGGGTACAGCGAGTATTGCTGGAACACCATCGCCACATCGCGCTGGGCGGGGGTGTCGTTGACAACCGAAGCGCCCGCGATCCGAACGTCGCCACTGTCGGGCCGCTCTAACCCAGCGATCAGGCGCAGCGTCGTTGTCTTGCCCGCGCCGGTGGGGCCAAGCAGCACGACGAATGCGCCATCAGGAATGGTCATCGACACATCCGCCAGCGCCTTTGTCGCGCCAAAGGATTTGCTGACGGCGGAAAGCGAGACCTCAGCCATGGAACACCCCTGCATTCGCCGCCGTGCGGAAAGCCCGCCCCGTGCCCGCATCAAACAGCGACAGGTTCTGCGCCCGGAAAGACAGGCCGACCGTATCGCCCACCCGGCAGACCAGACCCGACGGGATGCGCGCCTTCACCGTGCCATGCGGGATGGAGAGGGTGATGATCTGGGTGGTGCCCAGATACTCCGCCGCCTCGATCCGTCCGCGATAGGGGGCGTCATCGGTCAGGGTGACATGCTCTGGCCGCACACCCAAGACGAGGTCGGTCGGCGCAGCATCGCCATGCAATTCCGGCGTGTCGATCCGCACATCACCCAAGGTGACCGCGCGATCCCCCGCGCGAATACCGCCATGAAAGCGCAGGAAATTCATCGCAGGGCTGCCGATGAAATCCGCCACGAACAGGGTGGCGGGGTGGTCATAGATGTCCTGCGGTTTGCCGAATTGTTCGACAACGCCATGGTTCATCACCACGATCTTGTCGCCCATCTGCATCGCCTCCAACTGGTCATGGGTGACATAGACGGTGGTGGCCCCCATCCGGTCATGCAGGGCGCGCAACTCTTCGGCCATATGCTCGCGGAATTCGGCATCCAAAGCACCAAGCGGTTCATCCATCATGAACGCCTTGGGGCTGCGCACAATCGCCCGCCCCAAAGCCACCCGCTGCCGATCCCCGCCCGACAAGCCGCCCACGGGCTTGTCCAGAATATCGGTGATGCCAAGGATACGCGCCACCTCGGCCACCTTGGCTGCCACCTCAGCCCGTGGCATCCCTTGCGAGACCAAGGGATAGGCAATGTTCTTGCGGACGTTCATATGCGGGTAAAGCGCGAACATCTGGAACACCATCGCGATGTCACGCTGGCTGGCGGGGCGCTGGCTGACATCCTCACCATCAATCAGAATTTCGCCCGATGTCGGCAGTTCCAACCCCGCGATCATCCGCAGGGTCGTGGTCTTGCCACAGCCCGAGGGGCCGAGCAGCATGAAGAACTCACCATCCCCGATGGTGAAGGACGATCCCTTCACGGCGGTGAAGCTGCCGAATTCCTTGCGCAGGTTGCGGATGACGATCTCAGCCAAGGGGCAACTCCTGTCCGGCGCGGATGAGGTTTCCATCGGGGTCGATCAGGGCAAGTTCCCGCATGCCCCAGGGTTTGTCTTCCGCCCGCACAAGGCGCGGTATGCCCGCCGCAGGCAGACCAAGCGCCGCCCATTCCGCATCCAGCGCATCCACATCGGCGGGCCGCAGATAGGCGCCGTGGTCGTTCTGGGCTGGCTCAATGCCGGGGTGGTGAAAGAAATGCACCTCTGCCCCCTCGCGCTTCATCAAGAGATAGTCGTCATCGACGTAGATGGTCGCAAAGCCAAGGCGGGACCAGAACGTTTCTGCCTCGGCGATATTGCGGGCGGGCAAGATCGGGGACAGCTTTTCCAGCATCGCGGTCACTCCGGGAAATGGCTGACGATGATGAACATCACCGTGCCGACAAGGGTGACAAGGAAGGACCATGTGAACAGCGCCAAGGCAAAGGGCTGCATGAGCATGACCACGCCCAAGGCGATCAGGATGGTGGCCACCATCTCCCACGGGCCGCGACGCAGGCGGATCAGATTGCGAAGGAAGTCTGTCATTTCCGCACCGCGCCAAAGGTGATCCCGCGCAACAGATGCTTGCGCAAGAGGATGGTGAAGATCATCACGGGCAACAGGAAGATCGTGGCCCCGGCCGCCACCGCAGGCCAATCCTGACCGCCGACGCCAATGATCGTGGGGATGAACGGGGGGGCCGTCTGCGCCGTGCCGGAGGTCAGCAGGACCGCAAAGGCATATTCGTTCCAAGCAAAGATCAGACAGAAAATCGCGGTTGAGGCGATGCCCGTCGCCGCCTGCGGCAGCACCACTTTGCGGAACGCTTGAAACCGGGTGTAGCCGTCAATCAGCGCCGCCTCTTCATATTCGCGCGGGATTTCGTCGATGAACCCCTTCAGCAGCCAGACGGCCAGACTGATGTTCACGCCCGTATAAAGCAGGATCATCCCCAGATGCGTGTCAGATAGCCCAAGCTCCCGATACATCAGGAAAATCGGGATCGCGACCGCGATGGGCGGCATCATCCGGGTCGAGAGGATGAAGAACAGCAAGTCATCCTTCAGCGGCACCTTGAAGCGGGAAAAGGCATAGGCGGCCAACGTGCCAAGGAAGATCGACAGGAAGGTCGATCCAAAGCCGATGATGACCGAGTTCAGGAACCGCTCGCCAAAGCGGCTTGGCCCGGCGATGACCATGCCCTGATCGCGCACGATCTGGTCATACCACGTCTCTGCCGGGGGCAGGTTCTCAAACTCCTCGGCCCCGACCCTCGTGCGGGTGGTGAACAGGTTCACATAGCCCTCAAGCGAGGGCTCAAACACCACCTTGGGCGGATAGCTGATCGAATCCGGCCCGGATTTGAACCCGGTCGAGATGATCCAGACCAAGGGCAGCAGGGTGATAAAGGTGTAAAGCACCACCAGCACCCCGGCCACCAGTTTTGACCGGCGGGTGGGTTCGGTGACGGAATAAGCGCTCATCTTTCCTTCACCTTATTCAGGGCTTTGACATAGATCGAGGCAAGACCGAAGACCGTCACAAAGAGGATGATCGCATAGGCCGAGGAATAGCCGGTGCGCCATTTCTCAAACGCCTCACGCTTGAGGTCGATGGAGGCCAGCAGCGTCTCATTCCCCGGCCCGCCGCCGGTCAAGAGCACCACCATGTCGAACATCTTGAAATTCTCGATCCCCCGGAACAGCACCGCCAGCATCAGGAACGGCAGCACCATCGGCACGGTGATCGTCCAGAACTGCCGCCATTTGCTGGCGCGGTCCACTTCCGCCGCCTCATAGATGTAATCGGGGATGGAGCGCAGCCCGGCGAGGCAGATCAGCATGACAAAAGGCGTCCACATCCATGTGTCCACGATGATGATGGACCACGGCGCATAACCACCGGGGCCGAGCATGGAAAACGAATTCGCGGGCGTGCCTGTCAGCAACTCGACGGTGTAATTCACAAGGCCAATTTGCGGCTGATACAGGAACGTCCAGAAGTTGCCCACGACGGCGGGTGACAGCATCATCGGCAGCACGATCAGGGTCGTCAGCAGGTCATTGCCTTTGAACTTGCGGTTGATCAGCCAGGCCAATGCAAAGCCAAGGATGACCTGAAGCACCAGCGTCCAGAACAGGAAATGCGCCGTGGTCTGCATATTCGCCCAGATGCCATCGTCGGTCAGGATGCGGATGTAATTCCGCAAGCCGACCCACTCGACCTCTTCATTCGGGCGATTGGCGCGGTAATTGGTGAAAGACAGCCGCACCGTCCAGATCAGCGGGAAAATGTTGATCGCCAGCAGAAGAAAGATCGTCGGGGCCACAAAGAGCCACGCGATGGCGCGGTCCGACAGGCCCCGGATGCGGCGGGCGACGGTGGGCGGCGTGGCGCGGGCGGCGGCGTCAAGCGGATTGGGCATGGGAGGTTCCTGTAGGTCGGGTGGGGTAACCCCCTCACCCTAACCCTCTCCCCCGGGGGGAGAGGGAAGGCGTTGCGTTGGTGGAAGGGTCAGTCCCCCACCCGATGACGATCCCAACGCCGGGGCGTCAGGCGCGTCCCCCTCTCCCCACCGGGGGAGAGGGGTCAGGGGTGAGGGGGCTGCCCCCGACGGACAGGATCAGAGCTTGCCCTCGTCCTCGAACACTTCGGTCCAGTCGGCGATCAGACCGTCCAGCGCCTCTTTCGCGGTGCCTTGGTCAGCGACCACATAGTTGTGGAGGCGTTCTTGCATAGCCAGCAGCAGCGAGGCATAGGCCGGTTCCTGCCAGAAGTCCTGCACGGCAGACATCGCCTCAAGGAAGTCACCCGCAAAGGGGGCGCTGTCCTTGAAGCCCGGGTCATTCAGCACGGCGTTGTGGACGGAATAGCCGCCCATCGACCACCATTTCTTCTGCACCTCGGGGTTGGCGAACCATCTGATGTATTCCAGCGCGCCATCCATGTTGTCGGTGTAGGACACCACCGAAATCCCCTGACCGCCCAGGGTCGAGGCGGGCTGGTTCTGGGCTGGGTTCACGAAGAAGTCGATCTTGTCGCCGCCGGTGTTCGGGTCGGCATAAAGTCCGGGGAAGAAGGCGAACCAGTTCATCGCCATCGCCACCTGACCGGATTTGAACGCGTCCAGCGACTGTTCCATATAGGCGTTGTCATAGCCGGGGGGCGTCGCGGTCTTGTAGAATTCCTTGTAGAATTCCAGCGCTTCGACCGCGGCGGGGGAGTTCACCGCCCCTTCCATGTCATACTTGCCGGGAGTGTTTTCATATTTGAAGCCCCAGGCATACAAGGCCCCCGTGGCCCCCATCGTGATACCTTCGGAGCCGCGCTCGGTGAAGATCGAGGCACCGTAAACCGTCTTGCCGTCAATCTCACGCCCCTGGAAGAATTGCGCGGTTTCCAGGAGTTCCTTTTGGGTTTTGGGTTCGGCCAGATCGCGGCCGGTGGCTTCCTTGAACGCGGCCTTGATGTCGTCGCGGGCGAACCAGTCCTTGCGGTAGAACCAGCCGTTCGCATCGCCCATCGCGGGCAGGGCGTAGTAGTTTTCACTGCCCTTGGGCCAGGTCGAATAGGCATAGACGGCGGCGGGCATGAAGTCGGCCATCGAGATGCTGTTGGCGGCGAAGAAGTCGTTCAGCTTGACGTAATGGCCGTTCTCGGCCCCGCCGCCGATCCACTGGCTGTCGCCGATCAGCAGGTCGCACAACTGCCCGCCCGAGTTCAGCTCGTTCAGCATGCGGTCCGCGAAATTCGGCCATGGCACGAATTCGAAGTTCATCTTGATGCCGGACTGGGTTTCAAAGTCCTTGGACAATTCGACCAGCGCGTTTGCGGGGTCCCATGCGGCCCAGCAGAGGGTGAGTTCGTTCGACTGCGCGGATGCGGCACTTGCAGAGCAGAGTGCTGCGACCGCCGTGGCGGTCAGAAGCCTTGTCTTCATCTCAGTATCCTCCCGGTTTTCTATGTGAAAGCGCGGACCCGATCGGATGAAGTCCCCGTCGGGTCTTCTTGTGCGGCCACGATAGGCACGGTGGCCTGAGTCTGTCCACATGAATTTGAGGTGCGTACCTCAAAAACCGCCAAAGCCCCTCGGAACCGCCGGAACGGCGGTCTGCGAGGGACGGGGGCGGGGTCAGGCGGGCAGGTTTTCGCGGATAACGATGTCGATCCGCAACTGTTCCTGTCCTTCGTCGATGGGCTGGCGGTCGGCCTTGGCGCGCAGCACACGCAGGGTGGATCTGGCCAGATGGCCCGGGTTCTGCGCGATCACCGCATGGATATGGCCCGATTCCAGCGCGGCGCGGCTGGCCTTGGTCAGCTCATGCCCGATCACCACCACCCGGCCCAACAGGCCCATACCCTCCAGCGCGGCGGTCAGGGCGCGATGCCCGGACCCGAGCAGATAGATGCCGCCGAGATCGGTGCCGGTCAGGATTTCGGCCAGACCGCGCCGCAGCGCCTCGGTCGCGCCATGGGTTTCCAAGGTGGGCAGAACCTCGACAAGGGGGAAATCGGCCTGCAACACCTCGTCAAACCCGCGGCGGCGTTCGATGGCGTCGCGCAGCAGCATGGTTTCGGCCAGAACCGCCACGCGCTGCGGGCGCGCGCCCAGAAACCGGCCCATCAACACGCCTGCCGTGCGCCCGGCCGCGCGGGAGTCGATGCCGATGAAGTGGTCGCACCCCGCGTTGGGCAGGTCCGAGGCCAAGGCCACCACCGGCACCGCTCGCGCCCGCAAGGCCCGCACCGCATCGCGCAACACCGGGGTTTCCGGGGCCATCAGGGCGACACCGGCCACCGCTTCGGGGTCCACCCCCGCCAGCAGCGCGGCCAGATGATGCGTGTCCCCGGCCGGATAGCGGATCAAGGACATCTCGGTCCGGGTCGCGGCGGCTTGTTGCGCGGCCTCGTCCAGCGCATCGGCGACCGTCTG
Source organism: Paracoccaceae bacterium (assembly GCA_027486345.1). GTDB lineage: Bacteria > Pseudomonadota > Alphaproteobacteria > Rhodobacterales > Rhodobacteraceae > Paragemmobacter. The sequence continues at coordinate 37,978 of JAIXPH010000011.1, read as the reverse complement.
CACGAATTGCCCGCCGCCGTCTGGCAGGAACACCGCCATGGGATAGCGCCGGGAGCGTGCCAGATTGGCCGCGGCCATGTCGCGGACATAGCCAAGCCGGGCGATGGCCTCATTCACGGCGGTGATGGTCTTGCCCCGCACGCCGGGGCGCGCGTTCAACACGCGGTCCACGGTGGCAAGGCTGACCCCGGCCTCGCGGGCGATGTCGTTGACGGTCGGTCTGGACAAGCTGCGTTCCCCCTTCGCGCCGACTATCGGCCGCGGCGTGAGGTACGTCAATCACTCCGCGCACGGCCCCCGGCGCGGCCCCCTTGCCGGCCATGGGATCGGGCCACTCAGGCCGGGGTGGGGCTGGTCAGGCGGTCGATCAACCAGACCAGAACCACCTGCGCGGCGGGGCTGGCGGGACGCCCGACGGGCGGGATGCGGGCGCAGGACAGCGGGTGTCCGGCAGGTTGTGCGATCGTCGCGGCATAAATGGCGGCATGGACCTGCGCCACAGGCTGCACCTTGCCCCAGTCGGAGTGCGGCACGACGGTCCGTTCCGCCGTCGTCGGGCCGGAGATGGCGTTGCCCAGACAGCGCGGCACAAAGGCGACGGCATCCGCAAAGGCCAAGGATCAACCTGGCAAAGGCCGGGGGACGCATGATCGCACTCTTGGCGTCGCGGTCGACGATAGAGGTGTCGGTGTGGTGGCGGGCATGGCCTCGGCGCCAGGTCGCGGCGTTGCGCATGATCCTGACGCGGGCGATCTGCTAGTCCACATCATTCAGGCCACCACGACCGCAACCGTCACGAAGACGCCCCGTCGATGCGCGCCTTGACGGCGGCACCGATGCCTCGATGTCCCGCGCGGAAGATGGTGACGGTTGCGGATTTCGCCTCGGCCTCGGCTTCGGTCTGGGCGAGGTGGTAACGGTAGAGGGCGGCCACCCGCTCTGCCAGATCGGCAAGGCGGGTGGGGCGCAGACCAAGACGGTCAAGCTCTTCGTCCAGCGCCTCTTCGGTCTGATCGGTCACGCTGCCCAGCCAAGCCTCAAGCCGGTGCTGCGCCAAGGCCGGATCGATGGCCGGGATGCCGTCGGACAGGGTCAGGCCGGTTTCCGCCTCGGCCCAGACGATGTCGTCACGGTCGATCCCGGCGGCGGCAAGGTCGGGCGGCAGGGCAAACCGGCCGGGAAAGCAGCGGGCCAGATGCCGGATCGTGGCCGTCCGTGCCGCAAGCCGTGCCGGGCTTCCCGTCGTTGCCGGGCCGGTGCGGTTGAGCAACCAGATCAGACGCAGGGCCGTGTCCGACAGGCCGACATTCTCGCGCCGGTCCTGCACCGCTTGGGGCGGGATGCCCAAAAGGTCGCAAAACTCGGTCACGGTGGACCCGCCTTCGTGATAGAGCCGATAGGTCATCGCCGCGCGCCCGAAGCGGTCTGAAAACGGGGCAAAGCGGGTGCGATAGCAGGGGCGCGGCAACAGCGCCGTCGCCTGTCCGGCCCGGATCATCTGCTGCAACGCGGACACGATATAGCCGACCGCCGGGCGCAGCCACGCCAGCACCGCCACATCGGCGGCATGGGGCACAAGGAAATCGGCCATCTCCCGCACAGAAGGGGGCCGCATCAGCGACATCTCCTCGCCCGAGATGACCAGTTGCCGACGCGGCAGGCTCAATTCATCGGTCAGTTCGCGCCGCATCGCCGCCCTGATCCGCAACACTCGGTCCGGCTCCATCCCCTGCCGCACCCAGACGTGATACTTCGTCGGGTCTTGCGCAAAACAGGTCAGCATCTGGATGGAATGGTTGGGATGGCGCAACTGCGCCATGCGGGTCTGGCCGTCGTCATAACCGGCCAAGGCCTCTTGCACGGCGGTGGTGCCGGTCTTGTGCATGCCGATGTGCAGGATCAGACGATCAGGCATGGCCTGCGCCACCCGTCAGCACAGTCGTCCAGACCCGAGAGAAGCCGTTGCAAACCATGGCGATACCAGCACGCGCCGGATACATTCCGCATCGGGCATGTTTTACCATAGCCGCCGCCTTGCCGCGACGCCAGAGGCTTGGTGCGACGTTGCACGCCATCTTGACCCAAGCCCGCTTGACGCAGGGAAGGACATGGTCAAGCCTGCGGCGATGTTTCCGTTGCGCGATCACAACCCCTCCGGGCGGCCCGCCCATGTCGTCCATCTGTTGATCGGGGCGAATGTCGTGATCTTCCTGCTTTATTGGCTGGGCCTCGGGTCAGACCGCGCCATCGGGCAGTTTTTCATGACATGGGGTCTGGTCCCTGCGCGCATAAGCTTTGGCGAGGGGTATGCGACCTTTGTCACCTCGATGTTCCTGCACGGCGGCTGGATGCACCTCTTGGGCAACATGCTGTTTCTCTGGATTTTCGGCGACAATCTTGAGGATCGCTTGGGCCATGGCCGCTTTGCCGCCTTCTACCTTGGCAGCGGATTGGCAGCAGCGGGGCTGCAATACGTGGCCGATCCGCAATCCATGGTGCCGATGGTGGGGGCGTCGGGGGCGATTGCGGGGGTGATGGGGGGGTATTTGCTGCTCTATCCGCGCGCACGGGTGGATGTGCTGTTCATCTTCATCATCTTTTTCCGCATTTTCCCGATTCCGGCGTGGATCGTGCTGGGCCTGTGGTTCGGGATGCAGATCTTCGGCGGTCTGTCCACGCCCACCGATGCGGGCGGCGTGGCCTATCTTGCCCATATCGGCGGCTTTGTCGCGGGTCTGGCGCTGATCGTGCCGCTGTGGCTGCGGGTGGGCGGACCGGCCTTCTGGCAAAAGACGCACGGCGCGCCGCCGAATCCGGTGGCGACCTACGCCATCCAACGCAGCAGCATTCCGCGCGTGATCCGGCGCGGGCCAAAGGGGCCTTGGGGATGACCGTCCTTCAAGGACAATGCCATTGCGGCGCGGTGAGGTTCGAGGTGGAGCTTCCCGACGGCTTCGCCTCGGCGCGGCGCTGCGACTGTTCCTTCTGCCGCAGACGCGGGGCAGTGGTGGTCTCGACCCCGCTGACCGGGTTTCGCCTTTTGTCAGGGCAAGATCGGCTGACGCTCTACCAGTTCGGCACCAACACCGCGCAGCATTGGTTCTGCGCCACCTGCGGCATCTATACCCATCACCGGCGACGGTCCAATCCGTCACAGATGGGGGTGAACGCCGCCTGTCTGGACGGTGTCAATCCGCGCGATCTGGACCCGGTGCCTTGGGTGGACGGTGTCAATCACCCGTCGGACCGCAAGCCCTGATCATTCGCCGCGAATGGTCTTCTTCAGCGGCTCGAACAGCGCCTCATTGGCGCAGAGCAGGCCACGGCCGTCCAAGGGGCCATGCCCGTCGCGCAGACCGCCGATGAATCCACCGGCCTCACGCACCAGCAGCGTTCCGGCGGCGATGTCCCACAGGTTCACTTCCCGCTCCCAATAGCCGTCAAAGCGGCCCGCCGCGACCCAGGCAAGGTCCAGCGAGGCGGCACCCAAGCGGCGCAGACCGGCGCAGGCGGGCATCAGGCGGGCAAGGTCCTGCATCGTGGCGGGCAGGGTCTTTTGCGCGCCGAAGGGGATGCCCGAGGCAAAGACCGCCTCTGACATCTGACGACGGCCCGACACGCGGATGCGCATGTCGTTCATCCACGCGCCCGCGCCCTTTTCGGCCCAGTAGAGTTCATCCTTGGCGGCGTCGAACACCACGGCAGAGACGATGTCGCCCTTGTGCTCCAGCGCGATGGAGACGGCCCAATGCGGCATGCCGTGCAGGAAGTTGGTGGTTCCGTCCAAGGGGTCGACGATCCAGCGGCGGGTCGGGTCTTCGCCGTCCGTCGCCCCGGTCTCTTCGCCCAACCAGCCATAGCTGGGGCGGCCGTTCATCAACTCTTCCTTGATGATCCGTTCCGCCTCGCGGTCCGCTTTTGACACGAAGTCGCCCGGACCCTTGGCCGAGACCTGAAGGTTCTCGACCTCGCGGAAGTCCTTGACCAGCGCCCGGCCCGCCTTGCGTGCGGCCTTGATCATCAGGTTGAGGTTCGCGCTGCCCTGCATGGCTGGCTCCGGTATCGGGAAGGATCAAGAGGCGGGCATTACACGGGGAACGCCGGGAAGGAAAGGGGGGCCGATGCGGCGACGGTGGCTGTGTGGGCAGGACAGGGGCAAAACGGGCCGGATGGGGGATTTGGCCCCAACATCGGTCCGGTGGAATATTGACTGACTATTTTTGTCGGAATAGGCTTGACCCTCCTGCCGCCGCCGCATTATCCGGGGCGGGTCTTGCAAGGTCGTTCGATCATGATCCCCGATTTCGTCACCTCCCTTTCGCGCCATGGCGACCGGCCCGCCCTGATCCTGACCGACCGCGCGCCGGTCAGTTATGCCGATCTTGCTGACCGCGCCGCCCGCTTTGCGTTCCGTCTGGGACAGGGCGCGCGCAGGCTGGTGGCCATCGAGGCGGTGGCCTCGGTCGAGATGGTGGCGGCCTATATGGGGGCACTGGCGGGCGGGCATGCCGTGGCCTTGCTGCCCGCAGGGGATCGCGCGGCGATGGACCGGTTCCGCCGCGATTTCGCGCACGATGCCGTCTGGTCGCGGCAGGCCGGGCGCTGGCGTCTGGTGCTTGACCCGCGACCCACCGAAGGTTTGCATCCTGATCTGGCGCTGGTCCTGATGACCTCGGGCAGCACGGGGCATGGCAAAGGCGTTCGTCTGTCCGGACAAGCACTGGGGGCCAATGCGGCGGCGATTGTGGACTATCTCGGCCTTGCCCCGGACGATCGGGCGGCCTTGGTGCTGCCCCTGCACTATTCCTACGGTCTGTCGGTGCTGAATTCGCATCTGGCGGCAGGGGCGTCGGTCTGGTTGGCCGAAGGGTCGATGCTGGATGCCGGTTTTCCCGCCCGTCTGGCGCAAAGCGGGGCCACCAACCTGTCCACCGTGCCGTATGGCTTTGACCTGATCGCCCAGACCGGGCTGGCCGAGGCCCTGCCGCCCAAGCTGCGGCTGATGACCGTGGCGGGTGGGGCGCTGCGACCGGCGGTGCAGCGCGACTATGCCCGCCGCATGGCGCGGCGCGGGGGGCGGTTCGTGGCGATGTATGGCCAGACCGAGGCCACGGCCCGCATCGCCTATCTGCCGCCCGAACTGGCCGACAGCCACGCCGGAATGATCGGTCGTGCCATCCCCGGCGGGGCGCTGTCCCTGCGCGATGAGTTGGGGCGCGACGTGACGGGAGAGGGCGCAGAGGGAGAGCTGTGCTACACTGGCCCCAATGTGATGCTGGGCTATGCCACCACCCGCGCGGACCTTGCGCGCGGGGCAGAGGTGTCGGTTCTGCCCACCGGCGATATAGCGCGCTGTGAGGGCGGTCTTTACCGCCTGATCGGGCGCAAGCGCCGCATGTCCAAGATCGCGGGTCTGCGCATCGGCCATGACGCGGTTCAGGCGGCACTGGCCGAGGCGGGCGTGACTGCCGCCGTCTGGGGCGATGACAGCGCCCTGCATGTCGCGGCTGAGGGAGGCGTGGACCCCGATGACCTGCTGTCGCGCCTTGCCGGTCTGACCGGTCTGACGGGGTCGCATCTGCGCGCGATGGTGGTGCCCCGCCTGCCGCGCCTGCCCAATGGCAAGCCCGATTACCCCGCGCTGCACCGCCTGCCGCCGCCCCGCCCGCAAGGGGCGGATCTGGCCGAGGCGTTCCGTCTGGCCTTTCATCCCCGCCCCGTGCGCGCGCAGGACAGCTTTGCCAGCCTTGGCGGCGATTCCCTGCGCCATGTGGAGCTTTCCTTGGCGCTGGAGCGTCACCTTGGCCACCTGCCAGCGGGGTGGGAGCAGATGGCGCTGTCGGACCTGCGCGCCCTTTCTGTGCATGATCGCCCCTCGACGATGGCTCTGGGGGTGGAACATCCCCTGCGCGCGGCGGCGATTCTGGCGGTGGTCGTGGCGCATGAAACGGCTTGGCCGGTTTACGGCGGTGCCGCGATCATGGTCGTCCTGATCGGGCTGATGCTGGCGCGGTTCCGGCGCGATGCCTTGGCGGGGGGCGATGTGGCGGCGATCCTGCAGCCTTTGGGGCGGGTGCTGGTGCCCTATTACCTGATCCTGATCGGCTATGCGCTGGCCTGGGACCGCTTCCCCATCGGCTCGGCCCTGTTGGTGTCAAACTTCGGCATCGGTGCGCCTGCCACCTTCGACCGCCTGCCGTTTCTTTATTGGTTCGTCGAGGCTTACGCCCAGATGCTGGTCCTGCTGGTCGCGCTGGTCATGGTGCCGCCGGTGCGGCGGCTGGTGGCGAAGCGCCCCATGACATTCGGCGCGGGGCTGCTGGCGGGGGCGATTGTGCTGCGGCTGGGGGCCCCGTCCATGATGGGGATCGGCGGGCAGGTGCAATTCACAGTGCCTTGGGTGCTGTATCTGCTGGCCTTGGGGTGGATGATCGGCGTGGCGCAAGGGCGGCAGCGCTGGGTGGTGCTGGCGCTGGCCGCACTGGTGCTGCCGCTGGTCGCGTGGCTGGGGGGCAATTGGCACGGGTCATGGATCAAATACGGCATGGTGTTTGCCGCCATCGCCCTGCTGCTGTTCCGCCCGCAGGTCCGGCTTCCCCGCGCTGCGGCACGGGGCGTGCTCACGCTCGCCTCGGCGGCGTTCATGATTTACCTCACGCACCGCTTGGTGCCGAATGTGCTGTTGCAGCCGTGGCTTGGTGTCGTGCCGGGGTCGGTGTTTTCCAGCCTGTCCATCGCCGGGGGGCTGGGTTTGGGCCTTGCCGCCCATCACCTGTCGCGCGGCCTGTCCCGTCTGGGGGCGGTGCAGCGCCTGTGGCCGCGCGCGCAGACATGACCGCACCCAACGCCCCGCCGGGGCGCTGGGGAAAGCGGTCAGACCAAACGGCTGACCTCGATCGCGGCGCGGACGAAGTCGGCGAACAGCGGATGGGGGGCGAAGGGTTTGGACTTCAGTTCCGGGTGGAACTGCACGCCGATGAACCACGGGTGATCCTTGACCTCGACAATCTCGGGCAGACGGCCATCCGGCGACATGCCCGAGAAGACCAACCCGCAGCTTTCCAGCTTTTCGCGATAGTCGATGTCGACCTCATAGCGGTGGCGGTGGCGTTCCTCGATCACGGTGGCGCCGTAGACCTGAGCGACGTGCGACCCTTCTTTCAGGTTCGCGGTATAGGCGCCCAGACGCATCGTGCCGCCCTTGGCATCGGTGGCCTTGCGGCGGACGGTGTGATTGCCCTGCACCCATTCCTTGAGGTGATAGACCACCGGGGTGAACCGTTTTTCGCCCGCCTCGTGGTCGAATTCCTCGGACCCCGCATCGGCCATGCCCGCCACATTGCGCGCGCTTTCGATCACGGCCATCTGCATGCCAAGGCAGATGCCCAGATAGGGGATCTTCTTTTCGCGGGCGAATTGCGCGGCCTTGATCTTGCCTTCGGTCCCGCGCTCGCCAAAGCCGCCGGGGACGAGGATAGCGTGGAAGTTTTCCAGATAGGGGGCCGCATCTTCGCGCTCGAAAATCTCGGCGTCGATCCATTCGGCGCGCACCTTGGTGCGGTTGGCCATGCCGCCATGGGTCAGCGCCTCGGCGATTGACTTATAGGCATCTTCCAACTGGGTGTATTTGCCGACGATGGCCACGCGCACCTCACCCTCGGCATGGGTCAGGCGGTCCATCACGTCTTCCCACCGCGCGAGGTTGGGCTTGGGCGCAGGGGTGATGCCAAAGGCATCCAGCACCGCCTGATCCAGACCCGCCTGATGATAGGCGAGCGGCGCCTGATAGATGGTTTTCAGGTCATAGGCCGGGATCACCGCATCCTTGCGGACGTTGCAGAAGAGGGCGATCTTTTCCCGCTCCCGGTCGGGGATCGGATGTTCTGACCGGCAGACCAGCACATCGGGGGCAAGGCCGATGGATTGCAATTCCTTGACGCTATGCTGGGTCGGTTTGGTCTTCAACTCGCCACTCGCCGCCAGATAGGGCAGCAGGGTCAGGTGCATCAGGATCGACTGGCCGCGCGGGCGTTCGTGGATGAACTGGCGGATGGCCTCAAAGAAGGGCAGGCCTTCGATGTCGCCGACAGTCCCGCCGATCTCGCACAGCATGAAATCGACCTCATCATCGCCAATGCGGAGGAAGTCCTTGATTTCGTTGGTGACGTGCGGGATCACCTGAATGGTCTTGCCAAGGTAATCGCCCCGCCGTTCCTTTTCCAGCACGTTGGAATAGATGCGGCCGGAAGAGATGCTGTCCGTGGTGCGCGCATGCACCCCGGTGAAGCGTTCGTAATGGCCAAGGTCCAGATCGGTTTCCGCGCCGTCATCGGTCACGAACACTTCGCCATGTTCAAAGGGCGACATCGTGCCGGGATCAACGTTCAGATAGGGGTCCAGTTTGCGCAGCCGCACCGTGTAGCCGCGCGCCTGCAACAGCGCGCCCAAGGCGGCCGAGGCCAAGCCCTTGCCAAGAGAGGAGACCACCCCGCCCGTGATGAAGATATAGCGTGCCATTGGTGGATCACTCCCGTGAAAAGCGTCGATTTGACGGAACGATTCGCAAAAGGGAATCGCAGCATCACGGGGGTTGATGCGTAACGCAATTTCTGCGCATGCGCAACCAGACCGCTAGATGCTGTCGTCCTGCGAAAAGACCGCTCTAAAGCTAGTGGATCAGTCGTTGGTTGCGGGCGCGGGCGTCGTCGCCGACGGTGCGGCGGGGGCCGTGCCTTCGGTGGCCGGGGCCGCCGGGGCGGGTGCCGTGGCCGACGGCAGTTCCGGCAGCAGGTTGCCGCCCGGTGCTGGCAGCGTCGTCCCTTCGCCTTCGGCCGGGGCCTCCGGCGTGGCCAGCGTGTCGATCACCGATCCGGAATTTGCCCGCACCGCGGCCATCCACGTCAGCGACACCGAGGTGATGATGAAACACACCGCGAAGATCCAGGTCACCTTGGACAGCGCCGTCGCGGCCCCACGCCCGGACATCACCGAATTGCCGCCCCCGACACCCAGACCGCCCCCTTCGGAGCGCTGCAAGAGCACCACACCCACCAACAGCAGGGCGAGGATCAAGTGGATCGTGAGGACGACATTTTCCATGTGCAGGCTTTCCGCGAACTGACGCGCCTATCTAGGCGCAAGCCGGATAGGGCGCAAGTGGCTGCGTCACGCTGGCGAGCCTTGGTCAGTCGGGAAATGCTCGCACACGGCGGAAAGTTTGTTGCCATCGGGGTCGCGCACGTAACAGGCGTAGAAGGACGGGCCGTAGGAACGCAGGCCCGGCGCACCCTCATCACTGCCACCATGCGCCAAGGCGGCTTGGTGAAAGGCATCCACCGCTGCCCGGCTTTCCGCGACGAGGGCGGGCATGGAGCCATTGCCCACCGTGGCCGCTTTGCCGTCATAGGGGCGCGTGATCCACAGCCGACAGCGCGTGTCCTCTGCCGCGGCATAGCCGATCTCATCCGGCTCTGTCCGGGCGCGGATCAGGCCCAGCGTTGCCATCACAGGATCGTAAAACCGCGTCGCGCGGGCCAGATCATTGGTGCCAAGGGTCAGATACAGGAACATGCGTCCAGCGTAATCTGCCCGGCCCGATGCGACAAGCGCCCCCCGCGACCAATTCCCCGTTTCCATCCCTGCCGCGCATCGCTATAGGACAGGCGGTTTCAGCGGACCGGGAAAGGACTCCTCTCATGGCCAACGTGGTTGTCGTGGGCGCCCAGTGGGGCGACGAGGGCAAAGGCAAGATCGTCGATTGGCTGAGCGAGCGCGCCGATGTCATCGCGCGCTTTCAAGGCGGTCACAACGCCGGTCATACGCTGGTGATCGACGGCAATGTCTACAAGCTGTCGCTCTTGCCCTCGGGCATCGTGCGCGGCGGCAAGCTGTCGGTCATCGGGAACGGTGTCGTGCTGGACCCTTGGGCACTGCTGTCCGAGATTGAAAAGCTGCGCGGTCAGGGCGTGGACGTGAACCCCGAAAACCTGATGGTCGCGGAAAACACCCCGCTGATCCTGCCCGTGCATGGCGAGTTGGACCGCGCCCGCGAAGGCCAGAACGCTGTCGCCAAGATCGGCACCACCGGGCGCGGTATCGGTCCCGCCTATGAGGATAAGGTGGGCCGTCGCGCCGTGCGTGTGGCGGACCTTGCGGATGAGGCGACGCTGGACCTGCGCATCGGACGTATGTTGACCCACCACAATGCGTTGCGGGCCGGTCTGGGGCTGGAGCCCATCGACCCCGCCGCGCTGAAGGCGCAACTGCTTGAGGTCGCGCCGAAAATCCTGCCCTATGCAAAACCGGTCTGGAAGGTGATGCACGACGCCCGCCGCGCCAGAAAGCGCATCCTGTTTGAGGGCGCGCAGGGCTCGCTCCTGGATGTGGATTTCGGCACCTATCCTTACGTGACCTCCTCCAACACCCTTGCGGGCATGGCGGCCACCGGCACCGGACTTGGCCCCACGGCGGTGGATTTTGTCCTTGGCATCGTCAAGGCCTATACCACCCGCGTCGGCGAAGGCCCGTTCCCGACTGAACTCTTTGACGCCGATGGCGAACGGCTGGGCGAGCGTGGGCATGAATTCGGCACCGTCACCGGGCGCAAGCGCCGCTGCGGCTGGTTCGATGCGGTGCTGGTGCGCCAGACCTGCGCGACCAGTGGCGTGTCGGGCATCGCGCTGACCAAGCTGGATGTGCTGGACGGCTTCAAGACGCTGAAAATCTGCGTGGGCTATGAACTGGACGGCCAGCGCATGGATTACCTGCCCACGGCGGCCAACCTTCAGGCCCGCGTGACCCCAATCTATGAGGAAATGGAAGGCTGGAGCGAGTCGACCGCCGGTGCACGGTCCTGGGCGGACCTGCCGGGGGCGGCGATCAAATACGTCCGCCGGATCGAGGAATTGATCCAGTGCCCGGTCGCGCTACTTTCCACTTCGCCGGAGCGGGATGACACGATCCTCGTGACCGATCCCTTCGCCGATTGAGGAGAGACCCTTGCCCCTGACCTACAAGACCCGCCGCCGCCTGTCGCTGCTGATCCTGTTGGTGGGCTTGCCGGTCTACATCGCGGCGGCGCTTTACGTGGTCAGCCTGTTCGACCGCCCGTCGCTTTGGGTGGAATTCGCGGTCTATGTCGGTTTGGGCATCCTGTGGGCGCTGCCGTTCAAGGCGGTGTTCAAGGGCGTGGGGCAACCTGACCCCGAGTCGCCATCACAGGACGACTGAAAAAGGGAAAGGCGAAGGAACCCCCGTTCCTCCGCCTTTCGGTGCGGGACTGCTGGCAGCGTCAGCCCGCGATTCTTTTGCCTTCGGTCAGGTAGTTCGACTGCTGGCTGAGGACGAACTGCCCCCGCCGCAGCTTGCTGAGACGGCCCGAGCGCAGAAGCGCGCCAAAGCTGCGCAGTCCGTCTTCGCGGGGCAGGGCCTGTGGCATCGCCGCTTCGACATTCGCCATCAGTTGCGGGCGCGAGAACGCGTCGCGCTTTTGCACGACGGCCAGATAGGCGGCAGAGGCTTCGATCAGTTCCGGCAGGGTGCGGGCACCCAGACGGTCGGCAAATTCGCTGAAACCGCGCGCATCGACCAAGGCGGCATCGACGGTCTCTTCGCCCTCATCCTCTTCGGCGCTCTCAGCGGCCAAAGCCGCTGGAACGATCCGGCGCGGACGCACGGGGCCTGTGTCCGGCAGGCTGGCCGCAGCCGGAGCCGCCGCTACGGCCGGTGCTGCCGGTGCCTCCACCGGGGCGGTGGGCATTGGGGTGGCCTGCACTGGGGCGGTGGGCATCGGGGCTGCAACCGGCGCGGGCGCAGCGGCCTGCGGCGGGCTGATCGGGGCCGGGGTGGTTGCGCTGCGGTCGACGCGCTGTTCGGACACCAGAACCAGCGGGGCCGGGCGTTCGCCAGCGGCAGGCCCCACGCCCAGTTTCGCCCGCACCACCATGGCCAGATCATCGCGGTAGCGTGCAAGGCGCGATGGTTGTGCCGGGGGCAGGTCTGCCCCGGCGTTGCGCTCCGCCACCGTCGCGGCGACGGCGGCTTTCAGGTGGGCGATGGCCGACAGGCGGCGTTTGCTTTCCGGGCCCTCCATCACCTCATCCGCCTGTGCCATCAGACGGGTCACGGCGGCATCCGCCGCCTCTTCGGCAAAGGCGCGGCGGGTGGCGGCTTGCTCGACCGCTGCACTGACCGGCGGTTCGGCGGCTAGGGGCACGGCTGCGGGCATGGGGGCCGCCTCTTCTGTCCGCGTGGCCTCGGGTGCGGTGCGCGGCGCGATCTCGGCGCGCAGGGCGGCCAGTTCGGCCTCAAGATCGGCCTCGTCCTGCGGTGACAGGATCGGGGCTTCCACGGCGGCAGGCTGGGCAAGGTCGGGTGCCGCATCCGCCGTCGGCGCATCAGTGGCAGGTGCCCCGGCTGCGGCATCGCGGCCCCGGATGCGGATGACCCGCGCCCGGGCACGCTGCAGTTTCGCAGCCGCCTCGGCACGCACGCCGGGCAGGGCGTCCGGATCGTTCGCCAGATCGGTGACGGAGTCCGCCGCGACGGGCAGAGCGTCTGCCGCCGCCATGGCGTCCACTTGGGGGGCATCGGCCTCGGGATCGGCTTCGGACAGGGTGTTGGACAGGATTGCGGGCACCGGGTCCTGATCGGCGGCATCCGCGCTGTCGGCAAAGATCGACTCCTGCGCTTCGGACTGCGCGTCGCCGGGAGTCGCGTCATTGGGCGCTGTGTCAACGGGCGCGATGTCACTGGACGCGGAGTCACTGGGCGGCGTGTCCAGCATCGGCTGCACCACGTCGAACGCGCTCAGGGCGGCGGCCAGATCGGCCTCGAACTGATCGTCGGCAGAGAGGCCATCGGCCAAATCGGTTGCACCCGCTTCGGGGAAGGCGGGCAAGTCGGCGTCGATCCGGGCGGTCAATGCCGCAAGATCGAAGGCGTCAGCCTCATCTGTCGATCCTTCGGTCTGAAGGTTAACCACCGCTTCGGCAGCGGGATCGGCAAGATCCCCGGCCGCCGCATCAGGGGCCGGATCAATGGCCACGTCAGCGGCTGTGGCGACATAGTCTTCAATCACCGGCAGTTCGGTCGGTACCTCTGCGACCGGGGCAGGGGCCTCGGCCTCGGCCAGAACGTCGGCAAAACCCGCTTCCGCGCCCACGTCCTCCTCGGCGTCGACCACGGCGGTCGCCGTCTCAGGCGTGTCGATGGCGGCAGGCTCTGCGGAATCGGTGTCAACCTCCGGCACGGCGTCGGTCAACACCTCCGGCACCGCAATGGCCGGTTCGGCGGCGCTGCGCGGGGTGGGGGCAAGGGGGGCACCGCCAAGGTCGGCCATCAGGTCGGCCAGCAGCGAATCCGTCGGATCATCGGCCTCCGCACCGGGCGGCGTCGCGTCGGCTTGCACCAACGGGACGGCGAGGGTGACGGTCTGCGCCGCAAGGGCCGCCGTCTCTGCCGCTTCGGCCCGCAAGCGGGACAGCTTTTCGGCGACGGATTCGGCAATGACCTCGGCCTCAGGCGGCAGGGCGGGATCGGTCAGCCCGACCGCTGCCAGCGGCGCCTCGGCGAGATCGTCCAAGGCATCTTCTGCGGGTGCGAGCACCGGAGCGGCAGAAAGCGTCGGTCGCGGACGCGGCGCGGGCTGGGCCGCTGGGATTGAAACGGAGGCCGTCTGTCCCGCGCCTTCGGCCGCCCGCAGCACAACGCCGTTTTCCTGAATCTTCGCCTCGACCCGGCGCTGAATCTCGCGCTCGGCGATGCGGTGCAGCATGGCGGCATCCGGGGTCGGTGGTTCGGCCCCGAAGTAACGGTCATCGGCGGCAAGGTCTCGGAAATATTCCGCAATCGCCTTCATCGTGTTGAAAGGATCGTCGAAACCCTCCAGCGTGCAGCTGAAGGTTCCGTAAGAGACCGTCAAAATCTTACTCGCACCAGTCATGGGATGCTCGCTTTCGTCAAAATCCGTTGACCCACACTCGGTTCAAGGCTGTTCCTTTTGATGGACAGATCAGGGTAATTTGATGGATTGATTATGGCTGAGGAACACTGTCTTTGCCGCAATTGAAGCAACAGTGAACACATGAATCATCCGATTGTCGAATCCTCAGTGGGCGTCACGCTGGTCGGTGGAGGCCCGGTTTCCGCCGCGCTGCTGCGGCTGGCCTTGGCGCGCGCGCCAAGACTCGTTGGGGCGGACGGGGGGGCGGACCGCGTCCTTGCGCTGGGGCATGAGCCTGAGGCGGTGGTGGGGGACCTTGATTCCATCACCTCCGCGGCGCGGGCGCGGCTGGCCGGGCGTTTGTTTCCGCTGACCGAACAAGTGACGACGGATTTCGACAAGGCGCTGCGGTCGATCCAAGCGCCTTTCGTGCTGGCGGTGGGATTCGCAGGGGCGCGGATGGATCACGGGCTGGCGGTTCTGACCGGCCTCGCCGCGCATCCCGACCGGGTCTGTCTGCTGCTCGGGCCGCAGGACGTGGTGTTTTTGGCCCCGCCACGCATGGTGCTGGGCCTGACCCCCGGTGACCGGCTGTCGCTCTATCCGATGGCGCGCGTTACCGGGCGCAGTCAGGGGCTGGAATGGCCCATCGATGGGCTCACCTTCGCGCCCGACGGGATGATCGGCACCTCGAATCGCGTCACCGCGCCTGAGGTGGAGGTCGAGATGGACGCGCCCTCGATGCTGGCAATCCTGCCGCGCAACCGGCTGGACGCGGTGCTCAGGGCACTTCGGTCAGCGCCGCGCTGGCCTGCGCGCCCGTCTGCAAATCCGCCCGGCGCTTGATCCGGGCCGACATCCGCTCGCGGTGGATGATGTAAAGACCGGATGAGACGATGATCACGATCCCGGCCCAGGTCATTGCATTGGGGAAGTCGGAAAAGATCAGATAGCCCAAGGCGACGGCGGCGACGATCTCGGAATAATGCAAGGGCGCCAGCGTGGCCGAAGGCGCGAATTTCAGCGCATAGGTCATGCACATATGGCTGACCGCCGCCCAGAAACCCACGCCGAACAGCCACAGCCAGTTGAGGCCCATGGGCATCACCGGGTCCAGCACGGCAAAGCCTGTCCCGTCAAAGGCCAGCATGACCGGCACCGTGATGGCGATCCCGGCGAGCGAGGTGTGCAACTGCATCGTCACCGGATGGATCTGCGTGGACATCGCCCGCGTGACCAGCATGTAGAAGGCAAAGAAGAACGCGGTCCCGAGTGGCCAGAGCGCCACCAGACCAAAGGCCGCAAGCGAGGGCTGGATCACCAGAAGCGCCCCGCCGAAACCGACGGCGCTGGCCGCGATCCGGCGCGGCCCGACCTCATCCCCGAAGAGGAACGAGCCAAGGATCAGCACCACGAAGGGCTCCACAAAGGCGATGGCCAGCGCATCGGCAACCGGCATCACCGCGATGCCGGACACGAAGCTGAAGGTGGACAGGATCAGGAAGATGGCGCGCAGGATGGTCAGGCCCAGTACGCGCGGGCTGATCCGCCATGGCAGGCGCATCACCAGCACCACCGGCAGCATCAAGGCCCCCTGCACCACGAAGCGGGCGGTGGTGATCTGCCCCACGGGCACCCCCCCTTGTGCGGCCAGCTTGGAGGCCACGTCCAGCAGCGGGGCCAGCATGCAGAAGGCCAGCATGAGCGCGACACCCGGCAGGATGCGGTCTGTTGCGGCGGAGGGCGCGGCGGAGGGGGGCGATG
This sequence comes from Paracoccaceae bacterium, assembly GCA_027486345.1. GTDB lineage: Bacteria > Pseudomonadota > Alphaproteobacteria > Rhodobacterales > Rhodobacteraceae > Paragemmobacter. The sequence continues at coordinate 22,272 of JAIXPH010000011.1, read as the reverse complement.
CAACGGTCATGTTCCATGGCCTATCCGCGCCGCACCGGGCCCGTCCATCCTGAAAGCGACCATTTCCGCGCCTTGCGCCCTTTTGCGGCACGGGGTTAGCCTAGCACAGCCTCGGAGAGCCGGGGCCGGTCAAGAAGGTGTCGCCCACCGTGTTGTTGTTGCCGCAGTCCCGTCTGGTCTATCTGGCCAATCCCAAGACCGCCACGCAGTCGATCCGCGCCGTTTTGCGGCCCTTGTCGCTGCACGCGGCCCCGTTTGGCGACTTGCACAGCCGCCACATGCCCTATCCCGGCTTTGACAAGAACTGGCGCGCGCGGGTCGAGGCGGCGGCAGGCGGGCCGGTGGAGGTCTTTGCCATGGTGCGTGAGCCCTTCGCGCGGCTGGAAAGCTGGTTCCGCTATCGCCACAAGAACCCGGACGGTGCGCCGAACAGCACGCGCGGGATCAGCTTTGACCGTTTCGCGCGGGAGGCCGTCGCGCTGGATCAGGCCCCCGATTATGCCCGCGTCGGCGATCAGGCGCGGTTTTGCGGCTGGGACGGCACGCGCGCAGGGATCACGCATCTGTTCGATTATGATCGCATGGACCTGCTGCTCGGGTTTCTGGAAGAGCGTCTGGGGCGGCGGTTCGACCTGCCGCAACACAACGTCTCCCCCACCCGCGCCGCCTTGGCGGTGAGCGGCTTGTCCGCCGAAACCGAAGCGGCCTATCGCGGCTCCCGCCGCGGCGAATTCGCGCTTTGGGCGGCCGTGTCGCGCATGGGTTATCTGCGGAATTAGGCGGAGCGCCCGCGCAGGCGCGGCCGCACGCTTGGGTTCCCGTGCTGCGGCCAAGGCCGCATCACGGGCGCGCGGGGGCTGTCTGCCCCCAAAAGGCGCGTGCCGCGCCTTTTCCCCCGAGGATATTTGGGCAACGGGGAAGCGGGGGGTCAGCAGTTTGGAACGTTGACAGCCAGACCGCCGAGCGAGGTTTCCTTGTATTTTTCGTGCATGTCGCGGCCGGTTTGGCGCATGGTCTCAATGCAGACATCAAGGCTGACAAGGTGGATGCCATCGCCGCGCAGGGCCAGCGAGGCGGCCGAGACCGCCTTGATCGCGCCAAGGCCATTGCGTTCGATGCAGGGCACCTGCACGAGGCCCTTAACCGGATCGCAGGTCATCCCGAGGTGATGCTCCAGCGCGATTTCGGCGGCGTTTTCCACCTGTTCCGGCGTGCCGCCCAGAACGGCCGCCAAGCCTGCGGCGGCCATCGCAGCGGCGGAGCCGACCTCGGCCTGACAGCCGCATTCCGCGCCGGAGATGGAGGCGTTGTGTTTGACAAGCCCCCCGATGGCGGCGGCGGTCAGCATGAAGTCATCGACGCGCGAGGGTGAGGCCCCGGGGACATGGTCCAGCCAGTAGCGGATCACCGCAGGCACCACGCCCGCCGCGCCATTGGTGGGGGCGGTGACGACCTGACCCCCGGCGGCGTTTTCTTCGTTCACCGACATGGCGTAAAGGCTCATCCAGTCGTTGATCGTATGCGGCGCGGTCATGTTCAGCCCGCGCTCAGCAAGCAGCGCATCATGGATGCCCTTGGCGCGGCGGCGCACTTTCAGGCCACCCGGCAGGATGCCCTCGCCCTTCATGCCACGGTCGATACAGTCATTCATCACCTGCCAGACGCGGGTGATGCCTTGGTCAAGCTCGGCCTTGCTGCGGAACTTCAACTCATTGGCGCGTTTCATCTGCGCGATGGTCAGGCCCGAGGTTTTCGCCATCGCCAGCATCTCATCGGCGGTCTCGAAGGGGTAGGGCACATCGGCGCGGGCCTTGGCCTTGCTGCCTCCCGCCTCGGCCATCTCGCCTGCCGTCAGCACGAAGCCGCCGCCGATGGAGTAATAGGTTTCCTGCAAGATCACGTCGCCCTGCGCGTCGGTGGCCTTCAGGATCATGCCATTGGCATGGCCGGGCAGGGCAGGGCCGTAGTCGAACAAGAGGTCCGCACCGGGATCGAAGCGCAGGGCGGGCAGGCCGGGAGGCGTGATCGTCTTGGTGTCGCGGATCGCGGTCAGGGTCGCCTCGGCCTTTTCGGCGTCATAGGTGGCAGGCTCAAACCCTGCGAGGCCCAAGATCGTGGCGCGGTCCGTCGCATGTCCCACACCGGTGAAGGCCAGCGAGCCGTGCAAGGACGCCTTGACCCCGTGGAAATGGAAGGGCGAGGCGCGCAGCAGGTCCAGGAACCGCGCCCCCGCCACCATCGGCCCCATGGTGTGGCTGGAGGACGGGCCGACGCCCACCTTGAACATGTCGAAGACAGAGAGGAACATCGCTTATCCTTCGGGTTCGGTCAGGAAGCGCCCGGTCAGCCCGTGCTGGGCCGCGATGCGCTGGACGGCGGGCAGGGCTTCGCAGGCGGCCATGCGCGCATGGAGGGCGGGTCAGGCGGAGAGGGAGATCGCCAGATCGGGACAGGCCGGGAAGGCGGCGCACCAGCGCGTCAGCATGCCAAGGTAGAAGGTCAGGATGCCCGGCGCATCCTGTCGCCACCAGTCGGGATCGCGGGCGGCCAGATCCTCGAGCACGGTCAGGCGGCCGGTCAGGCGGTCATGCGCGCCTTCGGCCACGGCGCGGACGGGGCCTTCGCCCGCCGGGCGGTACGGGTGCAAGAGATCCAGCGCGGCGATGTGGATATTGCTGGTCGTGAAGAAAAAGGCCGACAGGAAGGCGGCGCGGTGCGGGCTGTCGGGGGCGGGGGCCAGACCACCATGACGGTCGGCAAGCCACAGAAGGATCGCCGCCGTTTCAATCATGGTGCCATCCGGCGTCTCCAGCACCGGCACCATGCCCAGCGGGTGACGCGCCAGATGGTCGGGCGATTTCAGGTCCTCGGGCTCCAGAAACACGGCCTCATGCGGTGCGCCGGTTGCCCCCAGCGCAAGATGCACGGCGAAATTCGCGAAATCGCGGACGCCATAAAGCCGGTAGGTCATGGCTCTCTCCCTCTGCGCCGGTTGCCCATCCGATGCAGGATGCGCATGTCGGGCGGGCGGCGTCAGTTGGAAAGCGACATCGGCGCGCGATTTCCGGCAGGCGGGCCTTTACGGCTTGTTAACCCGAAGCGGCGAGAAAGGCGGAAAGCTTAGGAGGGCGCGATGGTCGGATGGGTGCGGGGTGTGGGTGTTGTCTTGGCCGTGGCGCTGGCGGGGCCGGTGCTGGCGCAGGCGCGCAGCGTGTCGGAGGCTCTGGCCACCCTGCCACCCGATCTGGCCGACCGCATCGCCGCGCGGCCGGACCGATGGCGCGACATGGCGCTGGGCATGGTGCACGGGCATGGCCGGGACGGGGCGCTGGTGCAGGCCGATCTGGACCGGGCCGTGGCATTGGACCGGGCCTATTTCCGGGCCCGCGCGCTGCAACCCTTGATGGAAGCGGATCTGGACAATGACGGCGCCGTCACGCTGGCCGAGGCGGCGGCGCGTGGCGCGGTCCTTGGCCTGACCGGGCGCACGCGGCTGATGCTGACGCAAGCGGCGGCGGATACGGATGGCGATGGCACGGCCAGCGCGTCGGAACTGCGCGCCCATGCCGAAGCGGCGGCGATGCAGGCCGGGCAGGGAGCGGAGGCGGCCATGGCGGCGGCGTTGATGGCGCTGGACCTGGACGGGGACGGGCGGCTGACCCTGGCCGAAGTGGCGCAGGTGGCCGACAGTCTGGCCGCGGCGGGTGCTGCCGCGCAGGCGGGCTGAGATGGACGATCCCGGCTCCATGTCGCGCCCGCCGCCAGAGGGCGTAGCGCCCGTGCCGGGCACGGGCGCCGTCCTTTGGGGCGGCGCCATCACGGGCGGGCCGGTTCTGGGGGCTGCGCCCTGTGGGGGGCCGGTGCGCCTTGGCCTGCCTGCGGCTTTCGGTGAATTGCCCCCTCGCAAGGGCGGCGGGCATTGCCTATAAGCAGCCAGAGGATGCCGCGAAGGAGGGCTGCCGATGGCTGCAGAACTGAACCCGATCGACAAGGCGAAGTTCGTCGCCGCCAAGCGGGCCACCGAATATGTGCAGGACGGCATGAAGCTGGGCCTTGGCACCGGTTCGACCGCCGCGTGGATGGTGCGCTGCCTTGCCGAACGCATCCGCGAAGAGGGTCTGCGCGTGACGGGCGTTCCGACCTCGACCCGGACGGCGGAACTGGCGCGGTCGCTGGGCGTGCCGATCGCCTCGCTGGATGATGCCAAATGGCTGGACCTGACGATCGATGGCGCGGATGAGTTTGACCCCAACCTCGCGCTGATCAAGGGCGGCGGGGCGGCGCTTTTGCAGGAAAAGATCGTGGCCACCGCCTCGGATCAGATGATCGTCATCGCCGATGCCGCCAAGGAAGTCAGCCAGCTTGGCGCTTTCCCCCTGCCGGTGGAGGTGATCCCCTTCGGCTGGCAGACAACCAAGGCGCTGATCGAGGAAACGCTGGTCGGTCTGGATGTGATGAACCGGGACTGTTCGCTGCGCATGAACGGGGCCAAACCCCTGATCACGGACGAGGCCAATTACATCATCGACCTCCACCTCAAGCGCATCGGCAACCCGCGCCAGGTGGCGATGGTGCTGAACCAGATTCCGGGCGTGGTGGAAAATGGCCTCTTCATCGACATCTGCGACATCGTGGTGATCGGTCACGGCGATGGGCGCGTGACGGTGCGCGACATCAACGAAGGCACCGAAGCCGATGATTTCATCGAATTCGCGCCGACGGACAATATCTTCGCGGATATGGAATGACCGGTTTCGACTACGATCTTTTCGTCATCGGCGGCGGTTCGGGTGGCGTGCGGGCGGCGCGGATCGCGGCGGCTGAGGGCGGGGCAAAGGTCGGTCTGGCCGAAGAATCGCGCATGGGCGGCACCTGTGTCATCCGGGGCTGCGTGCCCAAGAAACTGATGGTCTTCGCCAGCGCCTTTCCCGAGGCGGTCGAGGATGCCCGTGCCTATGGCTGGGACGCCTCCGTCGGTGCTTTCGACTGGACGCGGTTTCGCGCCGCGCTTGAGGCGGAACTGACCCGGCTGGAAAACGCCTATCGCAATACGCTGAAGAACGCAGGCGTCGTCATCCATGACGCCCGCGCGGTGGTGGTCGATCCGCATACCATCGAACTGGCGGATGGCACGCGTCTGACCACGAAGCACATCCTGATCGCCACCGGCGGCTGGCCCTTTGTGCCGGACATTCCGGGACGGGAGCTTGCGATCACCTCGAACGAGATCTTCCACCTGCCCGCCCTGCCCAAACGGGCGCTGGTGGTGGGCGGCGGCTATATCGCCAGCGAATTTGCCTGCATCCTGCATGGGTTGGGGGTAGAGGTCGCGCAATACTATCGCGGCGCGCAAATCCTGCGCGGTTTTGACGATGAGGCGCGGGGCCATGTCGCCAATGCGATGCAGGCGCGTGGCATCGACATCCATTGCGGCACCGATGTGCTGCGGCTGGAAAAGACCGCCTTCGGCATCCGTGCCGTGGCCACCGACGGGACGGAGCGGGAGTTCGACCTTGTGCTCTATGCCACCGGCCGCAAGCCCAATGCCAAAGGGTTGGGGCTGGAAGGACTGGGCGTGGAGTTCGGGCGGAACGGTCAGATCGTGGTGGACGAATGGTCGCAGACCGCCGTGCCCTCGATCTTTGCCGTGGGGGATGTGACCGACCGCGTCAACCTGACCCCGGTCGCCATCCGCGAAGGCCATGCCTTCGCCGATACCGTCTTTCGCGGCGTTCCCACGCGCTTTGACCATGGGCTGATCCCCTCGGCCGTCTTCACCCAGCCCGAACTGGGCAGCGTCGGCCTGTCCGAAGAGGCCGCCCGCGCGCAGGAAGAGATCGAGGTCTATGCCGCCACCTTCCGCCCGATGAAGACGCTCTTTGCAGGGCGGCAGGATCGGGTCTTGATGAAACTGATCGTCAGCGTGGCGACGCGGCGGGTGCTGGGGTGCCATATCGTCGCGCCCGATGCGGGCGAGATGATCCAGCTTGCCGCCATCGCCATCGGCATGGGGGCCACGAAAGAGGATTTCGACCGCACCCTTGCCGTGCATCCGACGATGGCCGAAGAACTGGTCACGATGCGAAAGCCGGTCCGGCGAGGCTGATGCCTGTCCATAGGCGCTTGAATTCCGGCCATGACTCACCAGTTTATGCCGGGCAGACAGAAAAAGGGTTGTTCGATGGCAGGTAGCGGGGGTCCGTGGGGCGGCGGTGGCGGTCCGGGCGATGATGACCGGAACGGCGGGCGCGATCAGGGTCGTGACAACGGTCGGGGCGGGCGTCGTCCGGGCGATGCGGGGCCGCAAATCCCCGAAATCGACGAGATCGTGAAAAAAGGGCAGGAACAGCTTCGCGTCCTGATGGGTGGCCGTGGCCGTCCGAACCTGAACGGGGGCGGCGGGGGCGGCGGGCGTGATCCGAACGGCCCGCTGATCACCAAACAGGGGGCCGCCATCGGCGCGCTGGCCTTGGTGGCGCTGTGGGGCTGGATGTCGTTCTACACGGTGCGGCCCGAAGAACGCTCGGTCGAGCTGTTCTTGGGCGAGTTTTCCGATATCGGAAATCCGGGTCTGAACTTTGCGCCTTGGCCCTTCGTGACCGCCGAAGTGGTGCAGGTCACCGGCGAACGCCAGACCGACATCGGCACCCAGCGGGGCGAGACGGCAGGCACCGGGCTGATGCTGACGCGTGACCAAAACATCGTCGATATCGGGTTTCAGGTGGTCTGGAACGTCTCCGACCCGGCGGAATACCTGTTCAACCTTGCCGACCCGGAAGACACGATCCGCGCCGTGGCGGAATCGGCGATGCGCGACATCATCGCCCGCTCGGAACTCGCGCCGATCCTGAACCGCAACCGGGGTGAGATCGCCGTCTCGCTGGAACAGAATGTGCAGGCCACGCTAGACACCTACGCTGCCGGGATCAACGTGGTGCGGGTGAACTTTGAAACCGCCGCCCCCCCGCGCGAGGTGATCGACGCCTTCCGCGAGGTGCAGGCCGCGCAACAGGAACGCGACCGGCTGGAGAAAGAGGCGGATGCCTACGCCAACCGTGTGACCGCCAGCGCCCGCGGTGAAGCCGCGCGCCTGACCGAGGAATCCGAGGCCTATCGCGCGCAGGTGGTCAATGCCGCCTCGGGTGAAGCGTCGCGCTTCCTGTCGGTCTATCAGGAATATGTGAAAGCGCCGGAGGTGACGCGCAAGCGCATGTATCTGGAAACGATGGAAAAGGTTCTGGGCGGTATGAACAAGGTGATCCTTGATGGCGTCTCGACCGGCGAAGGTGGCGGACAGGGCGTGGTGCCCTTCCTGCCGCTGAACGAACTCAACCGCCCGGTGGCCCCCGCCGCCGCCGCGACCGACGGGGGGAGCAACTGATGAAAGCCGCAATCGTTCTTCCCGCGCTGGCTGTTGTCGGGGCGCTGGCCCTCTCGTCTGTGTTCATCGTCGATGAACGCGAAACCGTGTTGGTGCTGCAATTCGGTCAGGTCAAGCAGATCAAGGCGACGCCGGGGCTCGGCTTCAAGGTGCCGCTGATCCAGGACGTGGTGCGCTATGATGACCGCATTCTGGCGCTGCCGACGCAGCCCTTGGAAGTCACCCTGGCCGATGACCGCCGACTGGTCGTCGATGCTTTCGCACGCTGGCGCATCGTCGATCTGGTCCGCTTCCGCGAGGCCGTGGGCGCGGGTGGCATCGACGCCGCCTCGGTGCGTCTGGACCGCTTGCTGAACGCGGCGATCCAGCAGGTTCTGGGTTCGGTCGAATCGGGGCGCGTGCTGTCGGAGGACCGGACCGGTCTGATGAACCAGATCCGCGATCTGGCCCGCAGCCAGGCGTCGGACCTTGGCATCGATGTGATCGACGTCCGCCTGACCCGCACCGACCTGCCGGAGCAGAACCTTGAGGCGACCTTCGCCCGGATGCGTGCAGAACGCGAACGCGAGGCGGCGGATGAAATCGCGCGCGGTGGCGAAGCGGCGCAGCGGGTGCGGGCAACTGCAGACCGGACGGTGGTGGAACTGACCTCCGAGGCGCGGCGTCAGGCCGAGATCATCCGCGGTGAGGCCGACGCCGAACGCAACGCGATCTATGCCGAGGCCTTCGGGCGCGATCCGGAATTCTTTGCCTTCACGCGGTCGCTGACCTCCTATGAACGCGCCTTGCAGCCGGGCAATTCCTCCATCGTGATGGCCCCGGACAGCGAGTTCTTCGACTACCTGCGCTCGGACCTTGGCCGCCCGGCGACGGCTCAGCCGTAAGCGACCCCCTCACCCTGACCCTCTCCCCCAAGGGGAGAGGGAATATCGCCCCGTCTGACACGGCTGGCAGCTTGTCACGTGTCAGGACTGTCGCTCCTCCCTCTCCCCGCCGGGGGAGAGGGCCGGGGTGAGGGGGCTGGTCTGCTGCTGGCATTGAAACAACCCTCACACTGACTTGAGACGCCGCGACGGAGATTGCATTGCAATCCGTCCCCATCTGACCAACATCGCGTCTGTGCTCCGCCGCCAGGGGTTGGGTCATCCCGACGGCGCCGATTGAACGAAAGGAGTTCGGAGTGCAACTCAAGCTGCTCTCATCCCCCGCCAAGGCATCCAGCCGGGCGGTTGCGATGCCCGCCTTCCAGCCCGGCCGCGCCCTCACGGCGGCGGTTCTGGGCCTGTCTTTGGCCCTCTCGGCCCCGGTCATGTCCGAGGCGCGGGGCGCGCCAGAGAGTTTTGCCGATCTGGCCGAACAGATCAGCCCGTCGGTGGTAAACATCACCACCTCCTCCATGGTGGCCGCCTCGACCGAGGATGGGCCGATGGTGCCCGAAGGCAGCCCCTTCGAGGATTTCTTCCGCGAATTCCAGGACCGCAACGGGGCGCCGCGCGAACCGCGCCGGTCCGAGGCGCTGGGCTCCGGTTTCGTGATCACGGCCGATGGCTACATCGTCACGAACAACCACGTCATCGAGGGTGCCGACGAGATCAAGATCGAGTTCTTCTCGGGCAAGACCCTGGACGCGAAGCTGGTGGGCACCGATCCCAAGACCGACATCGCGCTGTTGAAGGTCGAAAGCGACACGCCGCTGCCCTTTGTCCAGTTCGGCAATTCCGACTCGATGCGCGTGGGCGATTGGGTCATGGCGATGGGCAACCCACTGGGCCAAGGCTTTTCCGTCAGCGCGGGCATCGTTTCGGCCCGTGGCCGCGAATTGCAAGGCACCTATGACGACTTCATCCAGACCGACGCCGCCATCAACCGCGGCAACTCGGGCGGGCCGCTGTTCAACATGGAGGGGCAGGTCATCGGCGTGAACACCGCGATCCTGTCGCCCAACGGCGGCTCCATCGGCATCGGCTTCTCGATGGCGTCGAATGTGGTGTCCAAGGTCGTGGATCAGTTGAAAGAGTTCGGCCAGACCCGCCGTGGCTGGTTGGGCGTCAAGATTCAGGACGTGACGCCGGATGTGGCCGAGGCGATGGGTCTAGTCGAGGCGAAGGGTGCCCTTGTGACCGATGTTCCGGATGGTCCGGCCAAGGAGGCCGGGATGTTGTCGGGCGATGTGGTCACCACCTTCAACGGCACCGAGATTGCCGACGCGCGCGCCTTGACCCGCACCGTGGGGGACAGCCCGATCGGGGCTGCCGTGCCGGTGGTCGTGATGCGGGACGGCAAGGAGGTGGAGCTGAAGGTGACCTTGGGCCGGCGCGAGGATGCCGAAGCCGCCGAGGTGCAGCCCGCCGCCGCAGAGCCGGGTGTGCCCGAGGAAAAGCAGATGATGGGCCTGACCCTTCAGCCGCTGACCGCGGACAACGCCGAACAGCTTGGCCTGCCCGCAGGCAGCGACGGGCTGGTGGTGACAGCCGTGGACGAGGCGTCGGACGCCTTCGAAAAGGGCCTGCGCGCCGGGGATGTGATCACCGAGGCCGGACAGCAGGCCGTCGTGTCGCTGAAGGATCTGGAGGATCGTGTGGCCGAAGCCAAGGACGGCGGGCGCAAGTCGCTGCTCTTGCTGGTGCGCCGGGAAGGCAACCCGCGCTTTGTGGCGCTGCCGCTGGATCAGTGATCCCCAAGGCAAGATCATGGGGGGCGGCGGGGGAAACCCTGCCGCCCCTTTGCGTTCAGGCCCCGATTTCGGACAAGAGGCGGGTGCGGAAACTGGCCATCCAATCCGCCCGCTCGGTCGCGATGGCGCGGCCCGTGGCGGTGTTCATCGTGTCCACCAGACCGAAGAGCTTCACCTCCAGATGGTCCAGCGCGAAGGCCTTGTCGTCCAGCGGGCGGTGCAGCGCCATCGGGTCCACCGCGTCAAAGCCCGCCCCGCCCAGGGCACCGGACACAAGGAACATCCGCACCAGACCGATGGCCCCCAAGGCCTCCAGCCGGTCGGCGTCTTGCAGGATGCGCGCGTCAACGGTTTCGCAGGGAATGCGGGCGGAAAAGCTGTGCGCGGCGATGGCATGATGCAGGGCGGAGAGTTTGGCCACGGGAAACCCAAGGCCGGGCAAGGCCTTGACGGCAAGGTCAGCCGACAGGGTGGAGGCGCGGGCGCGGTCGGGCGAATCCTTGGGCAGGTTCACCGCGTCATGGAAATAGGCGGCGGCCAGCAGGATTTCGGGGTCGGCCCCCGCTTCGTCCATCGCGATCAGCCGCGCCATGCGCCAGACGCGGCGCAGGTGGCCCATGTCATGCGCGGCATCGGCCTGCCACAGGGTGGCGATGGCGGATTCATAGGCGGCGATGCGTTGGGCTTCGGTCACAACTGATCCAATGGCACGGTGGAAAGCCCCAGTTCACGCGCGGCCCCCAAGGACAGGCGCGGGCTGTCCAACCCGCGCTCGGCCTGAAAGCGGCGGATGGCTTCGGAGGTGGCGGGATCGATCTGGCCCGTCAAGGGACCGGCATAGATGCCACGCGCCTTCAGGGCGCGTTGCAGGCTGCCGACAAAGTCCAGCGTCAGTTCCTCGGGGCAGGGGGCGCGGAAATAGACCACCTCGCGTTCGCGGGCGATGCGTTGGCGCGTGTCGGTGCGGAAGGTGGCGGGGGTGAGGATGGTCCCGCCCTCATCGCGTTTTTCGGCGGTCACTTGCACCTGTTCGGTGACGGTCTCGATGATGGCGGGGGTGATGTCGGCTTCCCAGCAAGCGCCTTCGGGGCCTTGGGGCGGGCCCGGTTCGCGGGGGCGGACGATTTCCGCCGACAGGTCGGTGATGCTGGGGTTTTCCGGCATCGGCACGGTCTGGCAGGCCGCCAGTGCCACAAAGGCCCAAATCCCCAGTTTTGCCGCTGATGCCGTCATGACCCGCCTGCCTGTCTGCGCCGGGTTCCGGTCCCGGCCTTGGGTGGCACCATAGCGGCAAAGCGCGTGCGGCGGAACACCTGTCACATCCGGTGTCACGGCTGATCGGCGGCGCGGACGCCATCGGGACGGAACCCCGGTTCCAGAAGATGGTCCAGCATGTGGGAGATATCCTCGATCCGTTCGGCCACGACATGCACCACGCCGCAGTCGCGTTGCACCCGGCCGGTGACGCGCAGCATCCGCCCGGCGATCACGGCGCGGCGAAAGCGTTCATAGACCTTGGCCCAGACCACGACATTGCAGGTGCCCGTCTCATCCTCCAGCGTGACGAAGATCACCCCCTTGGCCGTGCCGGGCCGCTGGCGCACCAGCACCAGACCCGCCACGCAGACCTGCGCGCCACCGGGCGGTTCGTCCAGCCGTGCCGCCACCAGCGCCGAGGGCGGGCGCGGCCAGGTACCGGGTCGGGCGGTGGGCGTCAGCCAACTGTGCAGGCTGTGCGGTGTTGGGTCTTGGGGGGCGATGGGGGACTGGGCCATGAGAACAAATATGGAACATTTGCCGTGATCCGGCAAGCCCCCGGCGCTGCGCGCAGGACTGGCAAAAGCGGCGAAACTGCCCTATGTCCGAAGCGCTGGGGTGCGACCCTACTGACAGGACAGGCAGAGAGCGATATGGCGAAGATCACTTATGTGGAACACGGCGGCAAGGAACATGTCATCGAGGTCGCGACCGGCCTGACCGTCATGGAAGGCGCGCGCGACAATGGCATTCCGGGCATCGAGGCCGATTGCGGCGGGGCCTGCGCCTGCTCGACCTGCCATGTCTATGTCGATCCGTCCTGGGTGGACCGCCTGCCCAAGAAGGATTCGATGGAAACCGACATGCTGGATTTCGCCTGGAATCCCGATCCGGTGCGGTCGCGTCTGACCTGCCAGCTCAAGGTGTCGGACGCGCTGGACGGTCTGCGCGTGCAGATGCCCGAAAAGCAGATCTGACGGTTTTCTGTTCCGGCGTCACAGCCGGAACAGCATCGCCTCGGCCGGGGTCAGGGTGGGGCGCACGGCGGGACCGAAAAGCGCCACCTCCACCGCAAGATCGGGGAAGAGTGCCAGCATTTCTTCCTGCGTTTCCGGCGCGCGCATATGCGAATCCGGCAAGAGCGGGTGATAGCTTTCGGTCGCCGCCCCTTCGGCGAAGACCACTTCGTGACGGTCGAAAAGGAGGTGGAAATACTCCACCTCCGCCATGGGCAGGCGAAGGACCGTCTTGCCGTTCACCACATCCTTGGCCATGACCAGCGCTTCGGGGCACCCTGCCACAAGCTCTGCCTGCCAGCCCGACATCAGGACGCGGTGGTGCGGCGAGACGACAAGATCGCGCACATTGCCCAGCACACCCGCCCGGAACACGACCGGAGCCAGCACGCCAAGGCCCTCCACCCTTTTCGACAGCACACGCCGGACCGGCTGCAACCCTGTGTCCAGCGTGCGAACGAGGCTCTCCTCCTCGATCTCTTCCACGTGGACCATGCCCCGGTCGGTCTCAAGCTGCGTGCCGCGGGCAAAGCAGGCCAGAACCGAGGTTCCAAACACCTGCGCGGCCCGATTCAGCAAGGCTTCGGCGGCGGGGCCGATCAGACGGCCCGGCGCGACGGGTTCATAAAGACGGCACAAGCTGTCGGACATCGGCACCACCACTCTATCCTGATGGTCGTCGCGGTCTATGCCGCAGTTCTGACCGTCATCTTCCTCAAGTTGAAAGGCTAGAAAGAGAATGCGGCAGGATTGTGGCGCACTAGTGCACAATCTGCGCGCCGTGGCCTCACTGTTCCGAAAAAGGAAACGATCAGTTCGTCTTGCGCGCCGGAAAGAACGGCAGCGGCGCGATGGGAACGCCGTCCTCGATCAGACGCTTGGCCTCTTCGGGGCGGGCTTCGCCATAGATCGCGCGTTCCGGCGCGTCGCCCTGATGCATGCGGCGCGCTTCGGTCACGAAGTTCACGCCGACATATTCGCTGTTCTCCTCGACCTGACGGCGCAGGGCGCGCATCGCCTCTTCCAGCGGATTGGCAGGTTCCGTCAGGGTCGCTGCCGCCGGTTTGGCCGCCTGCGCGACGGCCGGGGCCATCAGCGATTTGGTCACCTCTGCCGTGCCACAGACCGGACAGGCCACATGCCCCGCCGCCGCCAGACCGTCAAAGGCCGAGGCGGATTTGAACCAGCTTTCAAAAGCATGGCCGTCTTTGCAGGACAGGGCGTAGCGGATCATCGCAGGGGCACCGTGGCGGGACAGTCAGAGCCACAACACCTAACCAGCCTGACGGCGAATTCAAGTCGCCGTCGCCAAAGGGTCATGGCTGCGGCCCGGACCCGGCATCGCCCGTCCCCGTGGGCGCGCCCAGCAAAAGCGTCGGGTCTTCGGCGAGGGACAGGAAGATGTGCCGCAATTCCGGTTCGGCCACCTTGCGCGCGGCCTTTGCGGCGGCAAACCATTTGCGCCGCCGTTCATGACGTTCGGGAAACTCCACGGCCAGACGGTCCACACGCAGGGGATAGACGGCCACGGCGCAGGGCAGGGTCTGCCCCAGTTTCACGACCTTGTCATAGGCATAAATGCCCAAAGGCCGACCGGCCACCTGACCGCTGACCCCGGCCTCTTCCCACGCCTCTTGCGCGGCCGCGATATCGGGCGACAGGCCCGCCATCGGCCAGCCCTTGGGGATGACCCAGCGCCCGGTGTCGCGGCTGGTGATCAACAGAACCTCGATCTGCCCGCGATGCGCACGCCAGCACAGCGCGCCATATTGGCTGCGCGCGCCGTTGCCCTCGGCGACAAACTGATCCTGTTTGCTGCGCTTCATCCTGTGGCCTGTTCCGATCGTCTCTATGGCTCGTGGTCTTGGGGCCAGTGCCATATCTGCTCTGGCACGATAATGGGAGCGCGCGGGGGGAAGTTCCATAGGCAGCGGGCGGCTTTCCGCCCTTGTGCTGAAACTTTCCGCAGTCTTTGCCCCCGTCCGGCTCCCACGCGCCGTTTGACCCTGGCACAGAGGGGGCTACATCCCAGCCATCGCCGCAACCGAACGGAGGCCACCATGATCCGCAGCCTGACCGCCGTCCTGTCCCTGACCCTGTTTGCTTCGGCAAGCCCGGCCTTGGCGGGGTATGAATTCGCCTCGGTCGATGGCGGGACCATCGATCTGGACGCGTTTCGGGGGCACCCGGTTCTGGTGGTGAATACCGCCTCACTCTGCGGGTTCGCCCCGCAATTCGACGATCTTCAGGCCTTGCATGACACCTATTCCGCCCGTGGGCTGGTCGTGCTGGCGGTGCCATCGGATGATTTCAATCAGGAACTCGCCTCCGGGGCGGAGGTGAAGGAATACTGTGCCGCCAATTTCGACCTGACCATTCCGATGACCGACATCACCCATGTGACGGGGGAACAGGCGCATCCCTTCTACGCCTGGCTTGCGGCGGAACATGATTTCGTGCCGGGCTGGAATTTCAACAAGGTGCTTCTGGGTCCGGAGGGAGAGGTTCTGGGCACCTGGGGGTCGATGACCAACCCCAAGTCCAGCGCCATCGTCGGCAAGATCACCCCTCTTCTGTCGAAGTGAGCGGGGGAGAGACCGGTCCGCTGTTCTTCGGCGCGGACATCTACCGGGGGTCGAGTTACGGCAAGACCCATCCCCTGCGGGTGCCGCGCGTCTCGACGGTGATGGACCTTTGCCGCGCCATGGGGTGGTTCGCGCCCGGCCAGTACCGCATCAGTCCGCGTGCCAAGCCTGCGGCGCTGCTGACGTTCCACACCGCCGACTACATCGCGGCACTGCAACGCGCACAGGAGGCGGGGGAGGTGGACCCCGCAACCCGGGAACGGCACGCTTTGGGCACGCTGTCCAATCCGGTCTTCCCCGAGATGTTCGACCGTCCCGCCACCGGTGCAGGCGGGGTGATGCTGGCGGCAGAGCTTTTGGCCCATGCGCCGGGCGGGGCGATCCATGTGCCGGGCGGCGGCACGCATCACGGCATGCCCGACCGCGCCAATGGCTTTTGCTATCTGAACGATCCGGTTCTCGCCCTGCACGCCCTGCGCCGCAACGGGCTGCGCCGTCTGGCCTATGTCGATCTGGACGCGCATCACCCCGATGGGGTGGAGCCTGCCTTCGCCGATGATCCCGAGATGCGGATGATCTCGATCCATGAAGAGAACCGCTGGCCCTTTACCGGGGCGATCACCGATACGGCGGGCGGTTCGGCCTTCAACATGCCGGTGCCACGCGGGCTGAACGATACCGAGTTCCGGGCCATTCTGGAGGGGCTGATCCTGCCGCGCCTTGCAGAATTCGCACCTGAGGCCATCGTGCTGCAAGCCGGGGCCGATGCCTTGCTGGAAGACCCGCTGTCGCGCTTGTCACTTTCGAACAGGGCCTATGTCGCGGCCCTGCGGGCGATCCGTCCCCTGTCGCCGCGCCTGCTGCTCTTGGGGGGTGGCGGCTACAATCCGTGGTCGGTGGGGCGGTGCTGGACGGCGCTTTGGGCCACGCTGGCGGGGTTTGACATTCCCGACCGCCTGCCCGACGCTGCCGCCGATGTGCTGCGGGCCCTGTCCTGGAACGGCGGCGCACGTCCAAGACCGGAGGAGGCGATGTTGACCACCCTGCTCGACCCGCCCCGCGACGGCCCTGTGCGCGCCGAGGTGACCGACCGCCTGCGCCAACTGGCCCGTCGATGATCCGCGCCTTCCTTGCCTTGCCCTTGCCGGAGCCCGTTCTGTCGGCGCTGCGCGTGCAGCAGTTCCTGTTGCCCCTGCCGCGCAAGGAACCGCCCGAGAATTTCCATCTGACGCTGGTGTTCCTTGGCGAACAGCCCGAACCCGACCTGCGCGCCGCGCATGAGGGGTTCGAGATGCTGCGCCTGCCGCGCTTTTCCCTGAGCCTACAGGGTTTGGGTCTGTTCGGTGGGGCCAAGCCGCGCGCCGCCTGGGCTGGGGTGGCCCCGTCGGAGCCGTTGATGCGGATGCAGGCCAAGCTGGAACAGTCGGCCCGCCTCTCAGGCATTCCCGTCGAAAGCCGCCGCTATGTCCCGCATGTCACCCTTGGCCGGTTCACGCCCCCGAATGCCGAAGACACGATGCGTCTAGAACGCGCCATCGCCGGCGGCATGGATTTCCGCAGCCCCGCCTTTGAGGTGGAAGAGGTGATCCTCTACGAATCCCGCCTCTCGCCCAAGGGCAACCGCTACGACGAACTCGCCCGCTATCCGCTGATCTGAGGCGGGTTTTGCCCCGGCCAATCGGTGGCGCGGTGATACTGCTGCCCCATCGCCAGGACCTTGGCATCCGTTCCGTAAGCGCCGAACAGCTGCATCCCCATCGGCAGCCCCTGCGGCCCAAAGCCGACCGGGATGTTCAGCGATGGCAGACCCGCCAAGGACACCGGGATCACCACCTCCATCCAGCGGTGATAGGTGTCCATCGCGCGGCCATTGATTGCCTGCGGCCAGCGCCATTCCGCGGGGAAGGGCCAGACTTGCGCCGAGGGCATGACCAGCGCGTCATATTCGGTGAACAACTTTGCCACCCGCGCATACCAGCGTGAGCGTATCACCGATGCGGCATGCAACTCTGCCGCCGTGACCTTTTGACCCTGCTCAATCTCCCACTGCGTCTCAGGCTTCAACTGCGCCCGCTTGACGGGATCGGCATACATCGCCTGCTTGTCGCCCGCGTTCAGCATGGCGCGGATGGTCAACCACGCCTGCCACAGCTTTTCGGCGGGGAAGGGGGGCGCGACAGGCTCAACCACCGCGCCTTGATCCGCGAACACCTGCAAGCCCGCCGCGCAGAGGTCCAAAATCCCGGCCTCGCAGCCATAGGCCCCACCCCAATCGCCCAGCCAGCCAATCCGCTTGCCGCGCATGTCGATGTCCAGCATCTGCGAAAACCGCTCGCCTGCACGGCCAAAAGGCACCTCGGGGCTGGGGCCTGACAACACCTCCAGCATCAGCGCCACATCTTCCACCGTGCGCGCCATCGGCCCTTCGGTCGCCATGGTGGCAAGGAAGGTGTCCCCTTGCGCTATGCCGGGGACAAGGCCGTAACTCGGGCGAAAGCCATAGACGTTGCAGAACGCTGCCGGGTTGCGCAGGCTGCCCATCATGTCCGACCCATCGGCCAGCGCCACCATCCGCGTCGCCAGGGCCGCCGCCGCCCCGCCCGAAGATCCCCCCGCCGTGCGTGTCAGGTCATAGGGGTTGCGCGTCACGCCAAAGACCGGGTTGAAACTGTGGCTGCCATGGCCCCATTCGGGCGTATTGGTCTTGCCGATCAGGATCGCCCCCGCCGCGCGCAACCGCGCCGCCACCAGATCATCCGCCAAGGGCACATGATCCGCGAAAAGGGGCGAGCCATAGGTGGTCCTGATCCCCTTGACCGCCACCAGATCCTTTAGCGCCAGCGGCAGCCCATGCAGCGGTCCGCGCGGGGCCACTCCATTCAAAGCCCGCGCCTCGGCCATCAACGCCTCCGCGTCGCGCAGCGACATGATGGCATTCACCGCCCCGTTCACCGCGGCAATCCGCGCCAGCGTCGCAGCCATCAGGTCTGAGGGCCTCACTCTTCCCATCTGGATCGCCCGGACCAACTCCGTCGCCGACAGTTCCGTCACGTCCATCGCTTTCCCTTCCCCGTTGCTTAAATATCCCACGGGGGGTGCGGGGGGTGTGAAACCCCCCGCTTCTGTCAGATCAACCGGCGCTTACTTCTGCAACTCGGTCCAGATCGCGTTCTGATACTCCAGCGCCTTGCCGGTGCAGACCGTCACGAACTGGCCCAGATCGGCGAACTCTGCCGGGGCCACCAGCTCCGGCGCGCCCTTCATGTCATCGGGCATGAAGGCCTCGGACCCGGCGATCCCGTTGGCATAGCGGGCAAAGGCCGACAGCATGGCGGCGTTTTCGGGCAGCATGATGAAGTCCATGAACAGATAGGCGTTGTCCACGTTCTTGGCGTCCGCCAGCAGCACGACGTTGTCCATCCAGAGGCCATAGCCTTCCTTCGGATAGCCGAACTTCACATCGGCATTGCCAAGGCGCGAGCGCAGGGCCGATCCGTTCCAGTCCACGGTCGCGGCATAGTCGTTGTTGATCATCTTCTCGACGGTGGAATAGTCCATCGACATCCACTTGGGTTTGGCGGCCAGCAGGGCGTCGCGCACCTTCTTCATCACGGCGGGGTCTTCGGAACAGACATCGCCGCCCGCCCACATGGTGGCCAGCGCCATCACGTCGCCCATTTCGGGGATGACGTTGATCTTGCCCTGCAATTCAGCAGGCGGGTCCATGAAGATCGACGAGGTGTTGATGTCGCCCGAATAGACGGTGCCATTCACCGACATGCCGGTGGAGCCCCACTGATAGGGGATCGAGTATTCCCGACCCGGGTCCCAGGCCACGTCCATCCATTCCGGCGCGATGTTCTTGTGATTGGGCAGGCGGCTCAGGTCCAGTTTCTGGATCAGGCCCTTTTCGGCATAGATGCCGACAAACCCGGCCGAGGGCACCACAAGGTCAAAGCCCGAAGCGCCCGCCTCGATCTTGGCCAGCGCGGTATCGTTCGAGTCGAAGTCGGTGATCGTCACCTTGACGTCATAGGTTTCCTCGAACTTCTTGATCAGGTCGGGGCTGGTGTAATTGCCCCAGTTGTACAGGAACAATTCCCCTTCCGCCAAAGCGCCGCCCGTGCTGGCCAGCACCAGTGCCATTGCCGTTAGTGTCCGTTTCATTGTGGCTCTCCTCTGTTGGGCCATGGGTCGCGCGGGTCAGTCCGCCCGCTTTCTTGTTAAAAGGTAGACGCCCGCCAGCAGCAGCAGCGTCACCGCGAGCAACAATGCCGACAGGGCGTTGACGTCCGGCTTCATCTGGCGGCGCAATTGGCCGAGCATATAGGTGGGCAGCGTGTCCTGCCCGGGCGATTTGATGAATTCGGTGATGACCACATCATCCAGCGAGGTGACAAAGGCCAGCATCGCCCCCGCCAGCACGCCGGGCATCAGCAAGGGCAGCGTGACATGGCGGAATGTCTGCCACGAGCTGGCGTAAAGGTCCGATGCGGCGGTTTCCAGCGTCAGGTCCATCCCCTCCAGCCGGGCACGGATCGGCAGATAGGCAAAGGGGATGCAGAAGGCGGCATGGGCAAGGATCAGATAGCCAAGGCCGGTGTAGCCCGTGGCCAGTTTGACCGATGAAAAGAAGATGAGCAGCGCCACGGCTGTCACGATCTCGGGCACCATCAAGGGTTGGTTGATCACCGCATAGATCGCCGTCTGCCCCCGAAATGCCGCCCGCCGGGTGGTCCCCAAAGCCGCCAGAGTCGCCACCGTGGTGGAAATCAGCGCCGCAAAGGCCGCCACGATCAGCGAATTCAGCGCGGCATTCTTCACCTCGTCATTCTGGAAGGCCAGCCGATACCAATCCAGACTGAACCCCGTCCAGGCGGCGGCGCTTTCGCTGGCGTTGAAGGAATAGGCGACCAGCGTCAGGATCGGCGCATAAAGTGCCACAAAGGCAACCACGGCGATCGTGGTGAAACCGGGCAGGCGGGTGACGGCGAATTTCTCAGCCATTCCGCTTCTCCCCGTTCAGGGCGCGCACATAGAACAACAGTGCCACGGTCACGATGACCAGCAGCAGGATCGACAGCGCCGCCCCCAAGGGCCAGTTCCGACCTTGGCCGAATTGCAGCTCGATGAAATTGCCCAGCATCATCATCTTGCCGCCGCCAAGGATGCGCGGCGTGACATAGGCCCCAAGGCAGGGCACCAGCACAAGGATCGACCCCGCGATGATCCCCGGCTTGACGATGGGCAGGATGATCCGGCGCAAGACCTGCCAGCGGCTGGCGTACAGGTCATATCCGGCCTCGAGCAGTCGCATGTCAAAGCGGTCGATGGCGGCGTAAAGTGGCAGCACCATCAGGGGCAGATAGACATAGACCATCCCGATCAGCAACGCCGTGGGGGTGTAGGTCAGCTGGATCGGCGCGTCGATCACCCCGGCCCAGATCAGAAGCGAGTTCAGCACCCCCTCATTGCGGATGATCTGGTTGATGGCAAAGGTGCGCACCAGAATGTTGGTCCAGAACGGCAGCGTGATCAGGAACAGCCAGAACGCCCGCGCCTTTGGCGGTTTGGTGGCGATCCACCACGCGGTGGGAAAGCCCACGATGAAGGTCAGCACCGTGGTCAGGATCGACAGCGACAGCGACCGCCAGAAGATCGTCAGGTGGGCATCGGCCAAGGACAGCGTGCCCTCGAAGATGTCTTCCTCGACAAAGACGCTCTTCCAGCCGTTCCACGAAAACTCCCACACCACATTGCCGTAATCGCCGGGGGTCAGGAAGGAATAGACCAACACGATCAGCAAGGGGCCGATGGCGGCGATGGTCAGGATCACCAGCGCCGGGGCAGACAGAAGCCAGCCGTTGCGGGCAGAGGTGCGGGCTTGGCGGGCTTCGGCAAGGCTCATGGCGTCAATCCTCCAGCACCTGCACCGCGCCAGGCGCGAAGCGGAGGCCAACCTGCTGGCCTTGCGCCAGACCCGCCTCACCCGTCGCCGGGCTTTGCACGCGGGCCACGACACTTGCGCCATCGGGCAGGGCCAGATGCACATGGGTGTCCGTGCCGAAATAGACCAAGAGCGTGACCGTCGCGGGGATTGCGCCGGGTTCATCCGCAGCCGTCAGGCGGACCTGTTCGGGGCGGATGGTCAGGGTTACAGCCCCTTGCGCCGCCACCCCGTCCACCACCGCGCCGCAGCCCAGTTTCGCACCACCCGCAACGCCCATGGCGGGCAGGAAATTCGTCTCACCAATAAAGCTCGCGACAAAGCGGTTGACGGGGCGGGTGTAGATGTCCTTCGGGCTGCCCACCTGTTGCAACTTGCCCGCGCTCATCACGCCGATGCGGTCGGACATGGTCAACGCCTCTTCCTGATCATGCGTCACTAAGATGAAGGTGATGCCGGTCTCGGTTTGCAGGCGTTTGAGTTCGACCTGCATTTCCTTGCGCAGCTTCAGGTCCAGTGCCGAAAGAGGCTCATCCAGCAGCAGCACCTTAGGCTTGGGCGCCAAGGCGCGGGCCAAGGCGACGCGCTGTTGCTGGCCGCCGGAAAGCTGGCTGGTCTTGCGGTTCGCCATCGCCTCAAGCTTCACCAAGGCCAGCATGCGGGCCACACTGTCCGCAACCTCTGCCTTGGGGCGGCCCTGCATGGTCAGGCCAAAGCCCACGTTTTCCGCCACCGTCAGATGCGGGAACAGGGCATAGGACTGGAACACCGTATTCACCGGACGGCGGTTCGGCGGCAGGTCGGTGATATCGATACCATCCAGCAGGATCTGCCCCGAGGTCGGCATTTCAAACCCGGCGATCAGGCGCAGCAGCGTGGTCTTGCCGCAGCCCGATGGCCCCAGCAGGGTGAAGAATTCCCCCCGGTTGATCTGGATCGACACATCATCCAACGCCCGGACCGCTTGGGTGCCTTGCCCGAAAGCCTTGATCGTATTGCGGGCCTCGATGGTTACATCCGCCATGGGCACGCCCCCCTGTTCTTGGTTTTGATCATATTAGGCGGGGTGATTTCCTGCTTTGCAAGCATTTCCGCGACGCATCACCCCGCCATCGCGGCGCGGCGGCCCGCAAAAGGGTGGGCGCGTTCGATTTCCGCACAAAGCGCGATCAAGGCCTCATCCTGACCAAAAGGCGCGGCAAGGTGGATGCCGATGGGCAAGCCCCCGTCAGACCAGCCGAGGGGGAGCGACGCCGCAGGTTGCCCGCTGGCATTGAACACCGCGCAGAAGGGGGAGTAGTCGAACACCATGCCGGGGCCGACACGGTAGTTCACGTAATCCTCGGTCGCGTGAGAGAACCGGCCGACTTTGGCGGGTGGTTCGGCAAGCGTGGCCGACAGCAGGATATCGT
>JAIXPH010000039.1 GCA_027486345.1 Paracoccaceae bacterium | reverse complement strand
TTCGGCGATTGATGAACCCAAGACTGTTCGACAAAAGCCCCAGCCCACCGACCGCCACATTCTCACGCACCCCTAGAATGCCGACGTAACCGCTTGCGTGGCGGTCTGTCGGGACAAGGCCGATGACCGGCATGCGACCGCCCGCGCCACTGACCTTGCCATTTGCAGGCTGCTTGTGACCGGCCAGGATCAGCGCAAGGTCTTCTTTGCCGCTGCCCACCGGGCCAGCCAGCGCAACGATCTCGCCCCGGGAAACTGTCAAGTTGATCGGGGCAGTGCCCGGCGCAATCTGCACGTCACGGGCTTGCAGAAGTGGCGTGGCGTTCGTGTCGGTATGATCCACGCGCTCGCTGCGCGACGTTGTCTGACCCATCATCAAATTGGCGATGGATTCCACGTCCAGGCTGCTGACCGCAGCCCGCGCCGTTACCACTTGTCCATCGCGGAGGATGGTCACCGTGTCGGCCACCTCGAACACCTCGTCCAGGTGATGCGAGATGTAGACGAAGCTGACGCCTTGCGCTTTCAGCGTGCGGATATGGTCGAAAAGGATGCGCTTCTCGGCATTGCTCAGGGCGGCGGTCGGCTCGTCCAGAATCATCACCGGAACGCCCCGGTTAAGGGCCTTCATGATCTCAAGAAGCTGCCGGGTTCCGGCGTCCAGCTGACCGGCAAGGGCCGTTGGGCGGATATCGATCTTCCATTCTTCCAACAGGGCCGACGCCCGTTCGATCATCCGCCGGTGGCTTATTGCGCCCCATCTGGAACGGACGGTGGGGTTTTCGATGAAGAGGTTCTCGGCCACGGTCAACTGATCGAACAGGCGCGGAGTCTGTTGCACATGGGCGATGTCACCCCGGATGTCGGCGGCATAGCTTTGGCCGGTTGCCGTCAGTTGCGTGTCTGCAATTCTGATTGCGCCCTCATCAGCAGGGGTGAAGCCGCTCAGAGCCGAAACGAGGGTGCTTTTGCCTGCTCCATTGCGGCCAAGAAGGGCGTGGATCTCTCCCGGCATGACCGTGAAATCCACGCCCCGCAAGGCGCGCGTGGAACCGAAGGTCTTGATGATGTTCGTCATCTCGACGATTGGACGGGAGCGATCCATGGTCTTCGGTTCCACGCTTGCCATGGCTTATTTGCCCAACTGGTTGGCCCAGAGATCGGGCGAGTCCACGTTGTCCAGCGTCACCAAGGTGGCCTTCAGCTGGTACTGCGGGCCGACCGGGGTCTCGATGACCTGGCCGTCGTCGCGCGGGCCGATATCGATGGTGCCGCCACCCGATACCAGTTCGATCAATTCGGCCGTCTTGGTGGCATAGGCCGACAGTGGCTGCGACACAGTGGCGTCCAGCGCCTTGGTGCGGATCAGTTCCAGCCCCTGCGGCGTACCGTCAATGGCAACGCGGATGACCGAAGCCGGATCGCCGACAGGCGCGTCAAGACCGGCGGCCTTCAGCTGGGCGTTGATTGCCGTCGCCATCAGTTCGGATGCCATGAAGATGCCCGACAGGTTCGGGTTCTGCGTTAGCACGTTTTGCGCGGCATCGGCAGCCATGTCGGCGGTCCATTCGGTCGGGCGCTGGATCAGCTGCACATCCGGAGCCAGTTCGGCCAGGGTCTTGGCAAAGCCGTCCGAGCGGTCAAGCCCGTTCGGCGTGGTCAGCGCGCCCTGCAGTTCCAGCACGATGCAGGACTTTTCAGCCCAGCAGGCCTTTTCCTGCAGGCGCTTGACCATCTCCTGCGCACCCTGGACGCCGGCGTCCAGGTTGTCGGCGCGGATCGTCGCGGTGACGTTGCCACCGGCAGGCGCATCGTCGATCGAGAAGACCAGCGCACCGGCCTCGTTCGCGCGCTTCACCGCCGGAACGATCCCGGCCGAGTCAAGCGGAGCGAAGACGATGACATTGGCGCCGTTGGCAATCAGGTTCTGCAGTGCGTCGACCTGAGCCGCAATATCACCGTTCGGGTCGGGCGAGCCGACAACAGTCATGCCCTTTTCAGCGAATGCCTTCAGCGACAGATCCAGCATCAAGGTCTGGAAGTCGTCCTTCAGGAACTTCGGCGTGAATCCGATCATGATCTTCGAGTTGTCGGCCAGGGCGATACCCGCCGTGCTGGCCATCAGGACACCGCCAAGCGCCAGTGCGGCGAAGGAGCGGCGAGTGAGTGCGTTGAGTTTCATGTCTTTCCTCCGGTTGGTTTCAAGGTCGGGCCAGCCGTTGTCCGGATGCCCGTCTTGCTCTGGGGACGGGGAATTCCCGTCACTCAGATCGTCGGCGACACAGGCCCAAAGTGGTGGGCACGAGTCGCACATTTCCTCGGGGTAAGACGGGGCAACGCCCCTGTCCGATGGCGACTTGGTCGCCGTTCCCCTCCCTTGCGACCACCGGTCAGCCCCTCCCGGCTATCCCGTGGCCGATCCTGCTCATCCGCTGATTTCAGAAACCTTCACCAGGCGGCCTTCGCGCAGTGACAGATAGGCGGCCTCGGCAAGGATCAGCGCGCGACGCCCATCCTCGAAACTTGCCAAGGGCTGAGCGCCCTTTTCGACGCAGTCCACGAAGCCGTCGATCTCGGCCATGAAGGCTTCGAGATAGCGCTCGAGGAAGAAGAACTGGTAGGGTTGCGAGGTCTCGGTCGTCGTGGCCGTATAGCGGCGCAACTCATGCGGCTTGCGGTTGTCCGACAGCAGCATCCCCTTGGTGCCCATCAGTTCGACCCGCTGATCATAGCCGTAGACAGCGGTGCGCGAGTTGTTGATGTGGCACTGCTTGCCGCTGGCCGTGCGCATGATGATCATCGCGCTGTCGACTTCGTTCAGCTCCTTGCCAAGCGCAGGATCAATCAGCGCCCCTGCCAGAGCGAAAACCTCGACCGGCTCTTCGTCCAGCATGAAGCGGGCCAGGTCAAAATCGTGGATGGTCATATCGCGAAACAACCCGCCGGCTGCCTCAAGATAGGCTTTCGGCGGCAGCCCCGGATCGCGCGAGGTGATGATCACCTGATGCAGATCGCCGATCTCGCCTGCCAGCATGGCGGCACGCGCGGCACTATGGCCGGGGTCATAGCGACGATTGAAGCCCAGCTGAATCGGCAACTTCGTGCCCTTGATCTTGGCTGCGCTGGCGTTCACGCGAGCGAGGTTCAGATCGATGGGCTTTTCGCACAGAACCGCCTTGCCTGCTGCGATTGCCATCTCGATGTAATCGGCATGCGTGGGTGTCGCCGTCGCGATGAGGACAGCATCGACATCGGGCGACGCGAACACGTCTTCTGCCGACCCAAAGGCTTGCACACCCTGTTCTGCGGCGACGGCGTCAGCTGACGGTCGATACAAGTCGTAGACACCCGCAAGGGTGGCGCGCGGGTGCCGCGCGACGTTGGCGGCATGCATCTTTCCGATACGCCCACAGCCCAGTACGGCCAATCGCAACATGCTTACCTCCCAGCGCACGTTTATGTTCATAGTCGCAATTTCTGTTGCATACTTGCAATGATGTCAATAGAGATTCTGAACTGCGAGTTTTCGCAATTTTTGTTTCAGGGGAGGAAGTGGATGAGCCGCGTTGATGGAAAAGTCGGTATCGTAACGGGTGGAACCCAGGGCCTCGGTGCAGCCGTTGCGCGCAGGCTGGCTGCATCCGGGGCAGCTGGTCTGGTCACATGTGGGCGCAATGCCGCAAAGGGTCAGGCAGTCGCGCAAGAGATCACGGCGGACACCGGGTGCAAGGTCGTTTTCGTTGAGGCGGACCTGGCAAAAGTCGCCGACTGCCGCAAGATCGTCGAAGCCGCAGATGCAGCCTTAGGGCGTGTCGACATGCTGGTGAATGCAGCAGGTATCACCGATCGCGGCGATATCCTGAGCACCAACGAAGACCTTTTCGACCGGATGTTCGCAATCAACACCCGCGCACCATTCTTCCTGATGCAAGAGGCCATGCGCCGGATGATCCGTGACGGCATTGAGGGGGCCATTGTCAACATTGGCTCAGCCGCGGCTTTGGCGGGTCAGCCCTTCATCTGTTCCTACAGTGCCAGCAAGGGTGCGCTTGCCACGCTGACCCGGAACGTCGCCTTCGCCGCGATGAAGAACCGTATCCGCGTGAACCAGCTGAACATCGGCTGGATGGCCTCGGACGGTGAAGACCGCATCCAGCGGGAATACCATGGCGCGGACCCGAACTGGCTTGAGAAGGTCGCGGCCGAGCAGCCCTTTGGTCGGCTGCTGGCCCCGGAAGAGGTGGCCAGGGCGGTCAACTTCCTCCTGTCGGCCGACGCAGGCATGATGACCGGCGCTGTGATCCCCTTCGACCAGTCGGTCTGGGGTGCCTATCAGGCCGCACCGCCGATTCCCGATGGCAAGCTGGCCCTCTAGGTGTCAGGGGATGGCGCAATTGTAGCGCGTGTAAAGCCTGCTGGGTGTGATCCGGCTAACTGGCTGCACGTTGTCTCGCGCCATCCTTATGCATTCTACCGCAAGCGCCACTTCTTGATCGAAGTCATGGCCGAGCGTCACATCCATGACGCCTTTTTCCAGCAGCATCCTAGAGTTGGCGTTCAATTCATGGCCTACGAACACGGTTTTTCCGGCCAGACCTTCATCTTCTAGGGCACGCCCGATGCCAAGGTTCGCCCCCGAAACATTGTAGATCGCCGCCGGCGGTTCGCTTTTCGCGATGTACCGCCGAATCGCCTCATAGGTCACTTCCACGCTTTCGTCCGAGCCGACCTTTTCGTCGATGGAAAGCATCGGAAACTCGGTCCGCAAAACCTGCCGGAAGCCTTGTTCGCGATCCAGCTGACATCGAAACGGGACAGAACACACAAAAAGGACACGACCGACCAATCCGGGGGGGATCAGGCGGCCACAGAACCATCCGGCAGTCGATCCGGACGCATACTGATCGGGCCCAACATAAGCCGTCCGCCCGGACGTCGGAAGGTCGCTGGTCAGGCATACCACAGGTACCCCTTTGTCGACCACGGATTTGACCGCCCGGTTGATCGCCGGGTGTTCTCGCGCGACAAGAATCAAACCGTCAGAATCCGCAGCAACAGTGCTGATCCTATGCGCCATCTCCTCAGCGCTGATGCTGTGGGAAACATGCATCTCGGCATGAAATTCGACATCAGGGTGCTGCATCCAGTATCGGTCGGCGGCCTCGCTTGCCCCTTGGTTGAACGAGCGCCCAGACTCGGCGAGCAACCTCAAGCGCAGTCGATCGCCCGTCTCCTGCCTGCCATTGCCGACAATCGGACTAGCGCTTGCATTGTCCATACTGGCGGCGAGGTCGGACTGCAGAAGCAACTGCAGTTCGCGAAAGCCTGAAAGGCCCAGGTTCTGTGCCAGGCGAACAAGAGTGGAGGCGTGAACATCGCAACGTTTGGCAACTTCGGCTGCAGAAAGGATCGCGACAGCACCCGGATTCGCCTGAAGGAACTCGGCAATGCGGCGGGTCCCTTTGCTCAGGTCCGGCTGCATTGTGGCAAGCCGACCTTGGACATCTTTGACAGTTGAGGGTTTGACGAATGGAGTGTTCATAGCGGTCCTGACGAATTCCGCTCAGACTATTCAAAAATTGCAGGAATGCAAGTTTCATTGCGTGCTTTGCTCGCCGCTTGAGAGATATGGCTGCTGCTTTGGCTGTGTTCTTGTGCAAAACTGGCTGAGGCCTCATCGAGGTTTCTCAGATCAGTATGCGCCACATACGGAACCGCCCTTGTCTGGTCACCTCGCGGATCAGACCTCGCGCTTCCATCCAGGCCATGTTCCGCTGAACAGCCGCTCGACTGGCGCCGGTCATTGCCTCGGCCATTGGGGCGGAGACAAGCGGCCATTCGGTCAGCACGGCGCGCAAGGCTGGGGGTGTTCTGCCCGAGAGTGTGGCCATCTCGGTTTCGGCCCGCGCTGACCAAGCCTCGATGTCATCGAGGTGCCGCATCGCGGTCCGGCTCGCCGTCTCCATCCCGTCGAGCCATCGCACCAGTCGGTCAGTGGCTGTGGGGAGTGGACAAAACATGGGGGTCATGCCGCGCGTTTTCTGTTTGCGACGGTCAGCCGACCATCGAGAACTGCGGCCCTTGTGACGGCTACTCTGTGAGCCCCTTTGGGCGACCACCGCATCCTTCTGCGCTTTCCCATGCGGGCATTGGCAATGTCATCGACTGATCCTTCGGCACGAGATGACGAGATCGGCAGCCCCTTACGATACCGTCGGCCATAGTCGACGACGGATTCCATGTTGTTCGCGAGATAGGTGTACAGTGTCTCGCATCTGGCCTGCACACGAGCGGCAGCGGTGCGGACAGCCAGAGGTTCTTCCGCAAGGCGCAGGCAATCGTTCATGAGCCCCTTCAGATATGTTTCCGCGACCCGTGCTCTGCCATGCCAAAGCCACCAGCGGAGGCTTTTCGCGGGGCGCTGGAACAGCACCGGAGTTCCAGTGAACCCCGGTGTCTGGATCAGACCCTGAACAGCGGCCTCGACATGTTGAATGCGCATCGATATGTGCCACCAGTCGAGGATATGCTTCACTTGGCCGTCGCCACCCATGGCACTTCGAATGAGGTTTGGGAGAGCAAGCTCACCATCCGAGATCACTGTCAACAGACGGCCGGGCTTCCATCCAAAGCCTGACAGCTCTTCTCGCATACGGCTGCCTGGCGATGCGGTCGCATTGGCGACCAGGCCAAATCTTTTGCACATATTGTGGCTTTCAATCTTTCCGACCACAAGATCGAGGTGCCGCTGTTGATACTCTGGCCGACACCGGATATGGGCACCGTCCAGAAAAACCGTCAAACCACCTTTGGGCGCGGCTTCAACGGGATCGCCTGAAGTCGTTCGGTTTTTCTCGAGCCCAGTGGCAACTCTTCCCAACCGGTCACGCACCGTGGTGTGATGGGGCGGATGGCAGGGGAGAAAGCTTTTCATTAGCCGCGCGGCTTCGCGAAAGGAATGCCGGGACCCAAGCTCGGCGTGGAGCCGCTGCAGTTCCGGGGTAGCCCGGTCTGGAAAGAAATAGGCCAGCGGAGAAATAGGCCCGCCGAGCATCGCCGCTGACCTGGCATCACAAGAACAGCGGCGCAAGCGCGCGGCTTTGACCCGAACCCGCCCAAAGAGCGTGTCGAGATCGCGCGTGCGCTAGTCATGAATGGCACGAACCGAGGCACAATCCGGGCATACGCGGCTTTCTCGTATGATCTCATCGACTTGATCGTAAAGAATTACCCTCTGGATCTGTTCGACAACCCTTTTACCATCCTCGAGGCGCAGCCCGATCCCGTCTGGACAGGTCACCCGGTAGGGTCGAGAAATGCCGTCAAGCTGATGAGTGCGCTTCTCCACATTATCGAAGGTCGTTTCGATTGTAATCCGAACGTCCATGGCAGCCCCCCACGCAAAGAACTCACCTTAGCACGGGCCGCAACGACGAAGATGACCCCCATGTTTTGTCCACTCCCTTCGTTGACTTTCGTATGCCGCATTAAAGGGCTACGCGACAGCGCCACAAGGTCTGCATAGGCGTGGTCGGACAGCCACTTGCGCCGGTTGACCAGCTCCTCGCGGAAGTAGCCCAGATGGGCGATCGGGCCGCCAAATGACGTCAGGCCAAGCTTCAGGAACGTGGTGAACACCTCGCCCGGCGTGCGCAGTGTCTGACTGTCCCTAGACAGTTGCGTATCGCCCATCATTCTACGTGCCTCACCAAGATCCGTTCGCTCAATCGGAACTGATGACGGAGCGCACCTCAACGTCTATCGGTGATTTCGTGAAAGATTTTTGACGGTCAACTGCCGCGCCTAATTTGCGGCGATATCAGATAGGACCCTCCCAGAGAGTGAAGGCAACATGGCCGATGTTACATCCTCGGCGACTCACGCCGTGGCAAGGTTCGATCCGGTCATCTGAATGGCCCAACTCTCCAAGGCATTCGGTTCAGGCGCCAATGGGACTGCGAGGCCACCTGCGAACTCTTCGAAAGCAGACAGGTTGAGCGAGTTGACACCTACCAAAACTGGTATCCTGTTGGATAGCGCTTCCGCTACAACCATTCGGAATCCGCGCCCTTCGGCTTCGTGTTTGCCAAACTTGTTTATGATCAGCAGGTCTGCACCTTGCACCATGCTTGCTGATACAAGGCCAACTGCTTTCTCCAAAGCCGCCGGGTCAAGCCTGCAACCGCGCGATGCTCGGCCGAGGTCCTGGCTGATCCGTAGAATTGGACCGTTGGGTAAGACTTGCACATCCATGTCACACGGCCCTGCATCGGAGCGCTCGGAGTTTATCTGGACCGTACCGCAGCACCGAAAACCACGCGAAGCCATTGCTCTTGAAAGATTAAAGAGGATGAGATCAGTATCGCCGCGGCCCGGCGCCATTGTGTAAGCGAGGTTCATCTTCGGCCTTCTCAGTTTGGACAAAAGGGTTGGAATTCGACGAGTGCGCCTTCGGGCAGGAAATCACAGTCGGCTGGCAAAAAGATCAACCCGTCTGCTTCGGGTAACCCGCGGATATGGCCGGAATGAGTTTCGGCATCAAATGTCACGACCTCACGGCCTTGGCCGTCAAAGCCTACGCATCTCGCGGGTCGTAACTCGCAACGACCGGGCTTCCTGGAAATCGCCGCTCGCGTAACGACATGGCGCCGGGTAACTCGCTCCGTTTCACCGGTCAGTCGGGCGACAATCGGCGTTCCGAAAAGCTGCCAGGTGACGAAGGCTGACAAGGGATTGCCTGGCAAACCCAGCCACCATGCGCCCCGAATACGACCGAAGGACACCGGCTTGCCCGGCTTGATCGCAACGCCACTAAATTGAATGTCCCCGCCAAGAGCTAACAGCGCAGGTTTGATGTGGTCTTCCTCACCGACCGAAATTCCGCCGGTGGTGATGACAAGATCGGCATTGGCAGCCAGTTCCGCAATCTGCAGGAACAACCCGTCGCGACTGTCAATGCCCTGTTCCACAGCAACAACATCGATCTGGGGCTGCGTCAGAATGCCGGTCAGCATGGGAGTGTTCACGTCCCAGATCTGAGCCTCGGCACGCAGAGCACCGGCCGTGCGAATTTCGTTGCCGGTCACCAGAAGCGCCACGCGCAATCGCCTGCGCACCGTTACAGAGCCCGCCCCGGCTGCAGCACAGGCGGCAATCGCGCGCGCGTCAAGCCGGCGTCCCGTCTCAAGCACCGTGACCCCTGCCTCCATTTCACTACCGGCTCGGCGGATGTTGAGCCCGGGCGTTGGTCGCGTGGCTACCCGGATCGTCTTTCCCGTCCGCTTGACTTCTTCTTGCATCATGACCACGTCCGCGCCTTCAGGAACTTTTGCTCCAGTGAATATTTGCGCGGCTTGCAGGTCGACCAGAGACATGGCTGAGCACTGCCCCGCCTGGATACGCGCTGCTACGTCCAGTACCCACGGTCCATCACCCCGCAGCGCCGCCGAGGAAAAGGCAAATCCGTCCATTGCAGCGTTGTCGAACGGAGGAGACATGCTGCGTGAACTGACAGGGTCGGCAAGCACGCGGCCCAAAGCCTTGCCAAGACAGATGTCTTCCGTTCCGTCGACGATGGTCACGCAATGCCCAATCAGGTCGTGAGCGGCATCGATCGTCATCAGCTTCTTGCTTGTATCGTGACCCTCACAGCCACAGCCGGTCCGTGTCACTGGCTGAAGGATACTCATAGTGCTGCTCCTTCCTTGAAATGTCCTGGACCCACGCTGCAGTCGAGGTCGTGCAACAGGCCGTCCTTCAAACCGTAGATCAGCCCATGCACCCGGACTTTCGCGCCGCGCGTCCAGGCTCGCTGCAGGATAGGCGTCTCGCAGACCCGGCGGACGCCTTCGACCACGTTGAACTCGGCCAACCGGTCGCGCTGCGCCTCAAGGTCCGGCTGGCGGCTCAGATCGACCGCATAGGCGCGGGAAAGGCGTCGGATCGGCTCCAGCCAGTGGTCGGCAAGACCGTGAGGAAGATCCTCGGTTGCTGCCTTGACCCCGCCGCAGCCGTAGTGGCCGCAGACGATGATCTCGCGCACCTTCAACGCCTCGACCGCGAATTCCAGCGCGGACAGCATGTTCATATCAGAGGAATGAATGATGTTCGCCACGTTGCGATGGACAAAGACCTCGCCTGGGTCGAGCCCCGCCACGACGTTGGCCGGAACACGGCTGTCCGAACACCCGATCCAGAAGAATTCCGGGGCTTGCAGGGCCGCGAGACGGGTAAAATATCCAGGTTCCTGCGCATGTCTTTTGGCCGACCAGTCGCGGTTGCGGGCCAGGATATCACTCAGCACTTGTCACCCCCTGGCTGGTGGGAAGCCCGCGCCGCAACCGCATGTGACTGGCCAGACGGCGCAGGTCGCCCCGCGTCAACCGGGCGCGGGCTATGGGCAGGAGGATAGCGTTCTCCGCCACCAGATGGCGGCGGACATGAGCGGCGAAACGCGCAAGAACCTCGCGGTCTTCGCTGGAAAGGTCGGCCCCAGCGTCGAGGCAGCTGGCGATGGCCCCACGGACTGAAGGCAGCAGGGACAGGGCCTGATCCTGATCGTGGCGGATGCGGCCCAAGACGGAGGCGATGGAATCTTCATCGGTGCAGCGCCGCGCAAGGGTGGGGAACAGGTCTTCCACCTCATCTCGCAGATGCACGCCAAGCTCTTCGTTCAGAAAACGCAGGATGGTGACGCCTGCCGGGCGGTCGAAGGTCTCGGCGGCGACGAGGCGGTCTATCTCAGTGCAGATCTGGCGTTCGCGCAGATGGTCTTCGCTGATGAAGTCCAGCGGCCGGGCCAGAAGGCCCGGATCGGTGGGGCCTTGGCCGCTGCCACGTCGCGCTGGTTCTGACTGCTTCATGGGACGCTCCTGACCGTGGATCAGATCGGGGCCAGGCTTGCGCCGGTGATCGTAGCCTTCTGGCCAAGCCTGTTCACGAAGTCGCGCGAGGCGCTGGCCCACGCGGCCTTTTCGAGTGCCTCGGCGATCCTTGGCCGCACCGTTTCGAACGGCAGTACCTGCCCAGGGGCGAGTGCATTCAAGCGGATGATGTGCCAGCCATGCCGCGACAGGACCGGGGCCGGGGTCGTCTGGCCTTCGGACAGGCAGCGCAAGGCGGCTTCAAACTCGGGCACCGTATCGCCGGGGCCGATCTGGCCCAGATGGCCCCCTTGTGCCTTTGACCCGCAGTCGCTTTCGCGGGCGGCATGGACGAAGTCCTTGGGCCCCTCTCCGAGTCGGGCCAGAAGTGCCTGTGCACGCGCCTCGGCAGCGGCCGTCTCAGTCTGATCGCGGGGGTCGCATGCGCACAGGATATGCGAGACGTCCCAAAGAGGGGCCGAGCGATAACGCGAGGGGTCTCGCGCCCATTCGGCACGGATCGCGTCATCGGTCACCGGATCGGGTAAGACCGCCTCTTCCAGCAAGACGCGGATCAGGGCTTCGTCTTCCGTTTCCCACCGCCCGGGGGCAAGTGCGAGCGGTTCAGCAGCCAGCCCGCGCGCCCGGGCCTCTTGCAGCAGCAGCGCCCGGATCGCCATGGCCTGCGCCGCCTTGCGCCAGGCGATGCCCGGCTTGTCCTTCGGTGCGCTGTGGTTCTGGGCCTCGGCGGCGATTGCCGCCGAGGGGATGGTTTCGCCGTTCACCACGACATCGGGGAAAAGGGACATGTTCATCGCACTCACTCCGCCGGGGTATGGGCTTTGGGTCCCTCAACGCCCTGCCGCCTGTCAAAGGCGCGGCGGCGTTCTTCCAGCGGGCGGCGGCGACGGGACCGCACGATCTGATAGCCAGAGCGGGCCACAAGATAGCGGAAGGGCGCCGCGAAACCCGACCAGATGTGCACCAGCCGCGTGAACGGAAACAGCATGGTGATGATCAGGCCGAGGAAGATGTGCAGCTTGAACAGCCAGTGCACGTCCACCACTGTGACCCAGGCGTTGATGTTCCATGTCACCACGCTTTGCGACCATTCCATGAAGCGGATCATCTCTGCCCCGTCCATGTGCTGAAGGGACTGCGTGATGGTCAGCAGGCCAATGGCAAGCTGAAGCCAGATCAGGATCATGATCAGGATGTCGAGGGTGGTTGACGTGGCGCGGATGCGCGGATCGGTCAGTCGCCGATGGATCAGCATGGTACCACCGATCAGCGCCGCAAGACCCGCAGGCCCGCCGATCAGAACTGCCATCCACTGCTTCAGACCATAAGGCACACCCAGGGCATCGAGCACCCAGACAGGTGTGAACAGGCCGACAAGGTGGCCGAAGAACACCGTCAGGATGCCGACATGGAACAGGATCGACCCCCAGATCAGCTGCTTGCGCCGCAAAAGCTGACTGGACGAGGATTTCCAAGTGAAGGGATCACGCTCATAGCGGGCGATCGAGCCCACCAGAAACACGGTCAGCGCGACATAGGGCATGACCCCGAAGATGACGAAGTTGATGTCAAAGCTCTCGAACATGTCATGCACTCCTGTGCTGCGGGGCAGGTTGGTCCATCAGGGCCAGCATGTCGCGGACCTGTGGACAGCCTGCATTGGGGTCGGGGCCGAAGGTAACTTCGGTTTCCTCCCAGACCGCATCCAGCGCCGCCAGATCGGTCGGGTCATCGTCGGGCTGGCCCAGCATTCCGGCCAAGGCATCGGCATCTGCATTGCCCCCGGCCAGTGCGGAAAGGGCGGCGAACGCAGCGGCATACCCGCTCTCCCGCCGCTCGAGGCGACCCGAGAGGGCTTCGAGGATATGCGCCGCGTCCGCCAAGGTTTCCTGCGCTTCGCGTGTGGGGCGCGTCGCCAGGAATTCCAGAAGCACCGGAAGGTGGTCGGGCAGTTCCGAGGTGGCGGGTTCAAACCCGCCATCGCGGTAGGTCTCGATCAGACTGACCATCGCGCCGCCCCGCTCGCGGCTTTCGCCGTGGACGTGTTCAAAAAGGTTGAGCGACAGTGTCCGCGACCGGTCGAACAGCATCACATACCGCTCTTGCAGGTCATAGAGGTCGCCTTGCGCCAGATCTGCGGTCAGCTTCCACAGCGCGGTCTGGGTAGCAGGCGCTATGCGCGGATCAGCAGCCAGGACGGCGCCTATATCGGGCATGGCCTCCTGCAGCTCAGCCGAGGGATAGCTCAGGATCAGCGACAAGGATTTGAGGGTGCGGTCCATCAGAACGACTCCAGCGGAAGGGCGAAGGACTTTTTCTTGCCGCCGAACAGGCTGGTCTTGCCGCTCTCGCCGTCAGAACAGCCGTTGCCGTCGGTGAAGCCGCAGCCGCCACGAATGTCTGCGCCGGCCTCGTTCTGTTCGCGGTGCGCGGTGGGGATTGCGAAACGGTCCTCGTAATCCGCAATCGCCATGATCTTGTACATGTCCTCGATCATCCGGCCCGACATTCCCACGCGGGCGGCGATGCCCTCGTCGCGCACGCCATCCACCGTCAGTGCGCGCATGTAGAGGCGCATCGCCGACATGCGTTCCAGCGCCGAAACGATCGGTTCCTCATCCCCCGCCGTCAGCATGTTGGCGAGGTATTTCACCGGAATGCGCAGGGACCGCACGTCGGGCATCTGGTCGCTCATCGCGATCTGCCCCGCCTGTGCGGCGTTCTGGATCGGTGACAGCGGCGGGATGTACCAGACCATCGGCAGGGTCCGATATTCCGGGTGCAGCGGGAAGGCCACCTTCCAGTCCATCGCCATCTTCCAGACCGGGCTGATCTTGGCGGCCTCGATCCAATCCTCCGGCACGCCATCGCGGCGGGCGGCGGCGATCACCTCGGGGTCGTTCGGGTCGAGGAACACGTCCAGCTGCGCGCCGTAAAGGTCGGTCTCGCGCTCGGCGCTCGCGGCCGCCTCGATCTTGTCGGCGTCATAGAGGATGACGCCCAGATAGCGGATGCGCCCCACGCAGGTTTCCGAACAGACCGTCGGCTGGCCGCTTTCGATACGCGGATAACAGAAGGTGCATTTCTCGGACTTGCCGGTGTCCCAGTTGTAATAGACCTTCTTGTAGGGGCAGCCAGAGATGCACATCCGCCAGCCCCGGCATTTTTCCTGGTCGATCAGGACGATGCCATCCTCCTCGCGCTTGTAGATCGCGCCCGAGGGGCAGGAGGCCGAGCAGGTCGGGTTGAGGCAGTGTTCGCACAGCCTCGGCAGATACATCATGAAGGTGTTTTCGTATTCGCCGTAGATGTCCTTCTGCACCTTGTCGAAGTTGTAGTCCGCCGACCGCTTGGCGAATTCGCCACCCAGGATCTCCTCCCAGTTCGGGCCCTTCTCGATCTTCTCCATCCGCTCGCCGGTGATTTTCGACCGGGGGCGCGCAGTGGGGAAGGCCTGCATGTCGGGGGCGGATTTCAGGTGGTCATAGTCGAAATCGAAGGGCTCGTAGTAGTCGTCGATTTCCGGCATCGAGGGGTTCGCGAAGATATTCGCCAGAATCCGCCATTTGGCCCCCTGCTTCGGCTGAAGCTTGCCCGAGGCGCTGCGGACCCATCCGCCATTCCAGCGCTTCTGGTTCTCCCAGTCGGTGGGATAGCCGGTGCCGGGCTTGGTTTCGACGTTGTTGAACCAGGCGTATTCAACGCCTTCCCGCGTCGTCCAGACGTTCTTGCAGGTGACCGAGCAGGTATGACAGCCGATGCATTTGTCCAGATTCAGGACCTTGCCGATTTGCGCACGAACTTTCATTCCGCTGCCTCCAGACCTTTGGTTGCGGGACGGTCGAGCCAATCGACCTTCTTCATCTTGCGGACGATCACGAATTCGTCCCGGTTCGAGCCGACGGTGCCGTAGTAGTTGAACCCGTAGGAAAGCTGCGCGTAGCCGCCGATCATGTGGGTGGGCTTCAGCGTGGCGCGGGTGACCGAATTGTGGATGCCGCCCCGGTTACCGGTCTTTTCCGACCCGGGCGTGTTCACGATCTTTTCCTGCGCGTGATACATGAACAGCGTGCCCTGCTTGATCCGCTGGGACACCACCACCCGCGCGGTCAGCGCACCGTTGACGTTGTAGGCCTCGACCCAGTCGTTATCGACAAGGCCTGCCTTCTTCGCATCCACCTCGGACATCCAGACGACAGGCCCGCCGCGGTTCAGCGTCAGCATCAGGAGGTTGTCGGTGTAGGTGGAATGGATTCCCCATTTCTGGTGCGGCGTGATGAAATTCAGCACGACATGCGGGTTGCCCTCGGCCGCGTCGTTGTTGACGGCCTTGGTGATGGTCTTCAGGTCCACCGGCGGGCGGTAGCTGACGAAACCTTCACCGAAGGCCCGCATCCAGAGGTGATCCTGATAGAGCTGCTGCCGTCCCGTCAGCGTCCGCCACGGGATCAGCTCGTGGACGTTGGTGTAGCCCGCATTGTAGCAAACCGTCTCGGATTCGATCCCCGACCAAGTCGGGGACGAGATGATCTTGCGCGGTTGCGCCGCGATGTCGCGGAAGCGGATCTTGGTGTGATGCGCACCCTCGGCGAGATGGGTGTGGTGCTGGCCTGTGGGCTTCTCCAGTTCCTCCCAGGCCTTGACCGCGACCTCACCATTGGTCTCAGGCGCCAGCATCAGGATCATTTCTGCCGCGTCGATGGCGGTGTTCAGTCTGGCAAGGCCCTTCGACACGCCCTCGTCCTGCACCACCCCGTTCAGGTCGCGCAGATGGCCAACCTCGACCTTGGTGTCCCAGTTGATCCCTTTGCCACCGTTGCCGAGCTTTTCCAGCAGTGGACCGACCGAGGTGAACTTCTTGTAGAGGTTGGGATAGTCCCGTTCGACCGCGATGAAGTTCGGCGCGGTCTTGCCGGGGATCAGGTCGCATTCGCCCTTTTTCCAATCCTTCACATGCGCCTGAGCCAGTTCGGCGGCGGTGTCGTGGAGGAGCGGCAGCTGAACGATGTCGGTTTCGACCCCCAACACTTCAGGGGCCACTTCGCTGAACTTCTTCGCGATGGATTTGAAGATTTCCCAGTCCGACTTCGATTCATAGGCCGGGTCCACCGCCGCCTGCAGCGGATGGATGAAGGGGTGCATGTCGGACGTGTTCAGGTCGTCCTTTTCATACCAGGACGCGGTGGGCAGCACGATGTCGGAATAGACCGCCGTCGTCGACATGCGGAAGTCGATGCAGACCAGCAGGTCCAGCTTGCCCTTCGGTGCCTCGTCATGCCAGTGGGCCTCCACGGGCTTGGCATGGCCTTCCTCGCCCAGATCCTTGCCCATGACGCCGTGGTCGGTTCCCAGAAGGTGCTTGAGGAAATACTCATGCCCCTTGCCCGAAGACCCCAGCAGGTTGGACCGCCAGACAAACAGGTTGCGCGGCCAGTTTTCCGGCGCATCCGGGTCCTGGCAGGACATTTCCAGATTGCCGGATTTCAGTTCAGCGGCAACGAACTCCTTGATGTCCTTGCCCGCTGCCTTGGCGGCCTTCGACACCTCCAGCGGGTTGGTCTTCAGCTGCGGGGCCGATGGCAGCCAGCCCATCCGTTCCGCCCGGATGTTGTAGTCAATGAGGCTGATGTCCCAGTCGCCCTTCGGCGCGGTGGGCGACAGGATTTCACCCGCGCGCAACGTCTCATATCGCCACTGGTCGGTATGGGCGTACCAGGCGCTGGTCGAGTTCATGTGGCGCGGCGGGCGGTTCCAGTCGAGCGCGAAGGCCAGCGGCGCCCAGCCGGTCTGGGGCCGCAACTTTTCCTGCCCCACGTAATGCGACCAGCCGCCGCCTTCCTGCCCGATGCAGCCGCACATCACCAGCATGTTGATGATGCCGCGATAGTTCATGTCCATGTGGTACCAGTGGTTCAGACCGGCCCCGAGGATGACCATGGACTTGCCCCGGGTTTTTTCTGCGTTGCCCGCGAATTCACGGGCCACCGCGATGATCTTTTCGCGCGCGACACCCGTGATCTTCTCCGCCCATGCCGGGGTGTAGGGAGTATCGTCGTCAAAGTTTTTCGACACCCACTCACCGCCCAAACCCCGGTCCAGCCCGTAGTTGGCGCAGAAAAGGTCAAAGACTGTGGCAACCAGCGCCTCACGCCCATTGGCCAATTTCACTTTCCGTGTGGGGATATTCCGTGTCAGTACCTCAGGCGCGTCGCATTTGACGAAGTCACCTGTCGCGGCACCGCCGAAATAGGGAAAGTCCACACCGACGATGCTGTCGTGGTGTTCATCAAGGATCTGGCTCAGGCGCAACCGCGTCTCGGCATTGCCAGCTTCTTCGACCAGATTCCACTTGCCCTCCTCACCCCAGCGGAAGCCGATGGAGCCGTTGGGGGCAACGAAGCGACCCGTCGCCTCATCGAAGGCGACGGTCTTCCAGTCGGGGTTGTTCGCCTCGCCCAGCTTGTCGTCGAAATCCTCGGCCCGCAGCATCCGTCCTGGAACAAGGCGGCCGTCCTGTTCGTCCAGCACCACCAGCATCGGCATGTCGGTGTATTTGCGGGCGTAATCCTCGAAATACTCGGCCTGCCGGTCGAGGTGGAATTCACGCAGGATCACATGGCCCATGGCCATCGCCAGCGCCGCATCGGTGCCCGCCTGCGGGTTCAGCCAGATGTCGCCGAACTTCGCGGCTTCGGAATAGTCGGGGCTGACCACGGCGGACTTGGTGCCGCGATAGCGGACCTCGGTGTAGAAATGAGCGTCCGGCGTACGCGTCTGCGGCACGTTCGACCCCCAGAGCATCAGGAAGCCCGCGTTGTACCAGTCGGCCGATTCCGGCACGTCGGTCTGTTCGCCCCAGGTTTGCGGCGAGGCGGGCGGCAGGTCGCAGTACCAGTCGTAGAAAGACATGCAGGTGCCGCCCAGAAGCGACAGGTAGCGTGACCCCGCCGCATAGCTGACCATCGACATCGCGGGGATGGGCGAGAAGCCGAACACTCGGTCCGGTCCCCAGGCCTTGGTGGTATGCGCGTTGGCGGCGGCGACGATCTCGGTCGCCTCGTCCCAGGTGGCGCGGACGAAACCACCCTTGCCGCGGGTCTTGGTATAGCTCGCGCGCAGGGCGGGATCTTTCTGGATCGCGGCCCAGGCAGCCACGGGCGTCATTGTCGCCCGAAGCTTGCGCCATGCGCGCATCAGGCTGCCCCGGATCAGCGGGTTCTTCACACGGTTCGCGGAATAAAGATACCAGCTGTAGGACGCCCCCCGTGCACAGCCGCGCGGTTCGTGGTTCGGCAGGCCCGCCCGGGTGCGCGGATAGTCGGTCTGCTGCGTCTCCCATGTCACGATGCCGGACTTGACGTAGATCTTCCAGCTGCACGATCCAGTGCAGTTCACCCCGTGGGTTGACCGCACGATCTTGTCGTGCCGCCAGCGGTTCCGATAGGTGTCCTCCCACCCCCGATCCTCGCGCGTGGTTTCACCCCAGCCGTCCGAGAAGGTTTCCAGCGTCTTCTTCTGGAGGAAGTTCAGTCTGTCGAGCAGGTGGCTCATCTTGGCGTCCTTTCGTTATTCGGCAGGGTGGGGGGCGGCAAAAGCGCGACCACGCTCGATGTCATGAAGAAGTCCGCCGGGCCGGGTGTAGACGACCCAGGTCAGGACCAGGCAGATCACGTAGAAGGCAAGGAACAGCCACAGTGCGCCGACGGGTGAGCCGGTCATCGCGATGGAAGAGCCATAGGCCTTGGGGATGAAGAAGCCGCCATAGGCGCCGATGGCGCTGGTGAAGGCGACGATGCCGCTCGACTCCATCGCGATCTGGCGGGCGCGGTCGGCGCCGGTAAGCTGCGGCATCAGGCGCGGCACTTCGCGGCCCATGATGACCGGGATCATCTGGAAGGTGGACGCATTGCCGACCCCGGTGAAGAAGAACAGCGCGATGAAGCCTGCGAAGAACCCAGGGAAACTGCCGGCCTGCAGCGAGAAGATCACGGCCAGAACGGATGCGATCATCCCCGCGAAGACCCAAAAGGTGACGCGGCCGCCGCCGAACCGATCCGCAACCCAGCCCGTGCCGGCACGGCTCAGCGCGCCGACCAGCGGCCCGAGGAAGACGTATTGCAGCGCGTTCACATCCGGGAAAGCGATCTTGGACAGCAGCGGGAAGCCTGCCGAATAGCCGATGAAGCTGCCGAAGGTGCCGATGTAGAGGACGCACATCAGCCAATTCTGCGTGCGGCCAAAGATCACTGATTGCTGGGCAAAACTTGCCTTGGCATCGGCTATGTCGTTCATCCCCAACCACGCCGCGATGGTCGAGGCCAGGATGAACGGCACCCAGATAAAGCCTGCGTTTTGCAGCCACAGCGTGCCGCCATCCTGCAGAGCCACGCCCTCGCCGCCCACGGCACCAAAGACACCGGCGGTGATGACCAGCGGCACCAGGAACTGCATGACGCTGACGCCCAGGTTGCCGAGGCCAGCATTCAGTGCCAGCGCATTGCCCTTTTCGGCCTTGGGGAAGAAGTAGCCGATGTTGGCCATGCTTGAGGCGAAGTTCGCCCCGCCCAGGCCGCAAAGCAGCGCCA
Organism: Paracoccaceae bacterium; assembly: GCA_027486345.1. Lineage (GTDB taxonomy): Bacteria > Pseudomonadota > Alphaproteobacteria > Rhodobacterales > Rhodobacteraceae > Paragemmobacter. Next base: position 25,655 of record JAIXPH010000039.1, on the reverse strand, counting down.
GCACCAGGAAGATGAAGTAGGGGGTTTCCGGGTTCTGCACGGCGTAACCGATGCCGATGGCCGGCAGCATCAGCGAGGCGGTGGAAAGCGTCGTCCAGAGCCGCCCGCCAAAGATCGGCACCATGAAGCCGTAGAAGATGCGCAGCGTTGCCCCCGACAGCGCAGGCAGTGCGGCCAGCCAGAACAGCTGCTCGGGTGTGAAGGCAAATCCGATCAGCGGAAGCTTCGCCACGACCATCGACCAGACCATCCAGACCGAGAAGGCCAGAAGCAGCGCGGGGATCGACAGCCACAGGTTGCGACGTGCAACGGCCCGGCCCTTGTCGGCCCAGAAGGCCGCGTCCTCGGGCCGCCAGTCCTCCAGCACGCGCGGCATCGTTGTGCGCTCGGGGTGGTGGATCGCCTGCATCTCGGGCAGTTGCGGCAGTCGGTCCAGAACCTCGCCATGCGCGGCGCGCTCCATGGCGCGGATCGACAGGTGCATCCAGGTCAGCGCGATCCCGACCAGCACGAACAGCAGGGCAAAGCAGGACGTGTAGATGCCGGTGAGGTCCAGCAGAGCGCCAAATGCGATGGGCAGGACGAACCCGCCAAGCCCGCCGATCATGCCGACAAGGCCACCGACTGCGCCGACGTTGTTGGGGTAGTAGACCGGGATGTGCTTGAACACCGCCGCCTTGCCGAGGCTCATGAAGAAGCCAAGCGCGAAGAGCGTGGCGATGAAGGGCCACAGCCCCATGCTGGTTGAAAAGGCGATGACGCCATCCTTGCCCTGGATGACATAGTCGGTCGGCGGGTACGACAGCATGAACAGGAACAGCATCGAAAAGCCGAAGGTCCAGTACATGACCGACCGCGCGCCGAACTTGTCGGAAAGGTGTCCGCCATAGGCCCGGAAGAGGCTTGCCGACAGGCTGAACGAGGCGGCCGCCATGCCCGCCGTGCGGACATCAACCTTGTAGACGTCGATCAGGTAGTGCGGCAGCCACAGGGCAAGGGCCACGAAGGCTCCGAACACGAAGAAGTAGTAGAGCGAGAAGCGCCAGACCTGCAGGTTCTTCAGGGGCGCGAACTGCTGGGCGAAACTCGGCGGCTTTGCCCCGGTCCGGCGACGTTCAACGAGCGAGGGATCGTCCTTGGCGAAAACAAAGAAGATCACCGCCATCAGCGCCAGGCCTGCGGCCCAGACATTCGCTACCCCTTGCCAGCCGAAGCCCACCATCACGAAGGGCGCGACGAACTTGGTCACCGCCGCCCCGATGTTGCCCGCGCCAAAGATGCCAAGCGCCGTGCCCTGATGGCCCGCATCATACCAGCGGCTGACATAGGCGACGCCGATGATGAACGACCCACCTGCCAGACCGACTCCCAATGCGGCCAACAGATACATCGGATAGCTGTCGGCAAAGGTCAGCGCCCAGGTCGCCAAGGCCGCCAGCAGCATTTGCGTCGAGAACACCAGCCGCCCGCCATACTTCTCGGTCCAGACCCCAAGGAAGATGCGTGTCAACGAACCGGTCAGGATCGGGGTGGCGACCAAGAGGCCAAACTGCGTATCGTTCAGCCCCAGCTCGCCCTTGATTGCGACGCCGATGATCGAAAAGATCGTCCAGACGGCGAAACAGGCGGTGAAGGCGATCGTGCTCAGCGTCAGGGCGCGGGTCTGGTCGGCGCGTGAGGCTGTCGTTGCGGTCTGCATGGCGGGATCTCCGGCAAGAGGGAGGCAGTTTCCCCAGTGGGGTTGATGCCAGTCCTGAGATCCACGCAGGCCAAAGAGGTTGATCTAGATCATCTGTTGCGGATTTCTTATTGAAATAAATGGCTTAGTGAAAAATGTCAGGTTCGCTTGCAGGGTCAGTCAAGGCTCCCCCTGCGATGATCAATTGTTGGCTTGACAATTGTCAATCGTGGGATTGGACTCTGCCAAAGCACTTCTAAGGACGACAGGATGCCCGATTCATCATTCAGGGAGATTCGCGACCTCGCGCTGTTTTCACAGATGGCGGACGAGAATTTCTCGGCCTTGATGCGCGGTGCTTATGTCCAGAACTTCCCGGCGCAGATCGAACTGATCACTGAAGGCGACCCGAGCGACTTCCTGCATGTTGTGCTTTCCGGTTCGGTTGACCTCTTCTCGGCCTGGAATGACCGTGAGACCAGCCTTGCGACCGTTCGGCCCATCTCGACCTTCATCCTGGCCGCTACGATCAAGGATGCGCTTTACCTCATGTCAGCCCGCACATTGGAGAAGAGCCGGATCGCGCTGATCCCCAGTCAGGATGTGCGCGCCGTTTTCGACATTGACGGCAACTTTGCCCGCGCCATCGTGACGGAACTGGCGCAGTGCTACCGCGCGGTCATCAAGGCGCAGAAAGACCTGAAGCTGCGGACATCGTTGGAGCGGCTGGCGAACTATCTCTTGCGCCACCAGAGGCGCGCCGGTGGGGCAGCATCGTTCGACCTTGATTTCGAGAAGCGCCGCCTCGCTTCAGTGCTTGGGATGACCGCCGAAAACCTAAGCCGCGCCTTCAAGGGGTTGCAGCCCTATGGGCTAGAGGTGGACGGAACACGTATCACAATCACCAACCAGGCAGAGTTCGAGCGGTTTGCCAAGCCGAACCCGCTGATCGACGACGGGTCCACCTGAGGCGTCAGACCAGAGGGTCCACTCCGATCACCAGGGGATGCAGCCAGATCAACCCCGCATAGAGCATGAGCCCGGCAGCCAAGCGCAAAAGGGTGTCGGCGGTCAGGGATAGCGATGCGGGGCATTCCGATAGGGCTGCGCGCAGGTCGTGCCATCTCTGCCCCATCTCTCGCTGTCGCCGCCGGTCGACAAGGCGGCCGCCAAGCATCGCGAAACCGGCGAAGGTGCCGAACAGTATCACATGCGCCAAGTCGCCGTTTGGCAGGATATGCGCCGCCGACCATATCCCGAGCGCCAGAAGCAGGGGATGCCGCGTCAGGCGGAAGATTCCGGGGCTCGCCGGGTCGAACCGGTCATTTTGCGCGCCGCCGAAGGAAAAGGGGTTCGGTCGTGCAATTGCCAGCGACAGGATCACGCAGACCGGCAGCATCACGGCCAGCACGACATGGTTCTGCCACGGCGCCCAGTCCCAAAGCGGCACATAGGGCGCTCGACCCGCTGCCGCGATCAACCAGGCCAGCACGGCAAGTGAGAGAGCCGAATAGGCGATGCCAAAGCCTGCATGCCCCAGCCTTGCCACCGCCCAGGGCCGCAACGGCGGGCGGATCGGAATGGAGTGGGTCAGGAAGAAGGCCCCGAAGGCAAAGGCGAATTCGTTCCAGCCCATGCCCAGTCAGAACCGTTTCGCAGGCGGCAGGCGCAGCAGAAACCGCCCGTACAGAACAGCATAGCCGCCAAAGGCCCCTATCCAAGCCACTCCGGCCAGGCTGTGCAGCGCCATCGCCTCATCGGTCCAGACCCCCGCGGCCACGCGCGCCAGGACAGCGGTGACCAGCGCCAGATAGATCGCCACCGTTCCGGGGCCTGCGTGCAACTCTTGCCCAGTATGGCCCAGGGTTGCACGCGTCATCACCGCGAGTGTCATCAACCCGACAGCGCCGCCCATCCAGAGATGCTGTGCTGCGGCCATGCCGAAGACATCCGGCATCAAGATCTCTGCCGCGAGCGCGATGGCCCCCAGCGGCAGGAAAGCATAACCAGCGTGCAGCACCAGGACGAGTGGCTCCGCCGCCGTGCGGATGCCCGCCCATCGCGCCAGTCGGATAGCATGCAGAGCACCTGCCAGCCCCAGCAAGACGGCGGTCACCAAGGACGTCGGCAGCGCGACCCACATGAGCAGCGCCGCCAAGAGAGCCAGCAGGGCCACCTTGTCGAACCCCTGCATCGGCGGGGCGGGCAGTTTTCCCGGCCCGCGCCGCACCAGCCAGTTGCGGGTAAAGGACGGTACAATCCGCCCACCGATGACCGCGATCATCATCACTCCCGCCGCCAACCCCAGCCGCAGGCCATGGCCTTGGGCGGCATAGTCGCCTCGCGCCGCCTCCCAGTGATAAAGGCCGTTGCCAAGGGCAAAGACCGCCAGCATCGCCAGCACGATAAGATTGCGCCAGTTCTTGCCCGCCACGATCTCGCGCCCTATGGCAACGGCCAGAACCAGCGGAAAGGACAGATCGACCGTCGCCGCCAATCCTGCGGGCAGGTTACTCGACATGGCAACTGCCACGCGCCCGGCCAGCCACAAGAAGAACAGCCCGCCAAGCCGCCATCCCACGATGGGCAACCGGCCTGTCCAGTTCGGCACAGCGGTCAAGAGAAACCCCGCGATCACCGCGCCGAGGTAGCCGAACAGGAATTCGTGCGCGTGCCAGCTGACTGGGTCAAAGGCAGTGGGCAGCGTCAGATGACCCGACAGCATCGGCACCCATAGCGTCATGGCCAGCGCAGCCCAGATCGCGGCCCCGAAGAAGAATGGCCGGAACCCGTAGGTCAGGATCGCAGGGCCGGTCCAGGCGCGCATCTGTTCGGCAGTGGTGGTCATCATGCGTCCTTCTGTTCGTACTGGACTCCGGCCTCGGTCAGGATGACGTCCAATGCGATGTCGTGGGGTTGGGGAAAGATGGTGGCAAGCCGGGCAGATTGCAGACCGATACCGATTGTCATCGGGCGAGGCGACAGCACGGCGAGCGTGCGGTCAAAGTACCCCCCGCCGTAGCCCAGCCGAAACCCTGCCGGGTCCCAGCCCACCAAGGGGGCAAGAGTCAGGTCAGGCACCACCTCTGGCCCGTCAGCCGGGACCGGGATCTTCCAGAAGCCCTGCACCATCCTGCAATCTGGCGTCCATAGGCGGAACGCCAGTGGCGCATAGGGCGCTGTGACCACGGGCAATGTGACGCGCGCGCCGCGTGCGAGCAGGCTTTCCAGCCAGGGCCGCAAGTTCAGTTCCGCCTTGATCGGCCACCAAGCCGAAAGCGTCAGCCCGTCGACGCTCGGGAAAAGTTCAGCCATCAGGGTATCGACACGCGCGGCAATCATGTCTGCCGCTGCACGACGCTGCGACATGGACAGGGCCTGACGGTCTGCGAGCAATCGCGCGCGTTCGGCCTTGCGCCAGCGGGCGACGTCGCGCGCCTGCTCTTGGTCCACAGCCAACGGATCGAAGTAGTCCGGGGCGATCTCGCAAGCCATGCAGGGAGACGAGGCGAATGGGCCCGGCTCAGACATCGGCGCGCCGCTCCGCCTCGAACTGCGGGAACAGCACGTCGTTCTCCAGCCGCATGTGCTCGGTCAGGTCACGGGTGAACTCATCCAGTCCACGGTAAAGCCCGGTCCAGGTGCCGCAGGCCCCGTCGGGCAAGGTCAGGTTTGCGGTCAGTCGGAAGATTTCGGCCAGCTCGCGGTCATGCCCGGCATGATCGGCGCGCATCACCGCGATCGGAGTCTCGATGCCGGGCATCCCGCCATTGCGGATCGCGGGAAACAGGATCAGTTCCTCTTTCTTCATATGCAACTCCAATTCGCCGAGCATCTGGTGCAGCAGGGCCGACAGTCCGTCAGGCACGCCCACGTCGCCGAAGTGCACGTCCTCGACACGCTCGGCCATTGCCACCAGTTGCGGAAGCTGCTCCCTGTGGCGGGCATGGTAGCGCTCCTCGATGTGCCGGGTCAGGGCGGTCGGCTCGAACGACGCTGCGGCTTCGGTCATGTGAGGTCTCCTGTCAGAAGAACAGTTTGGGTGGGGCGACGGGGTCGCTTTGGGCTGACTGAACGGCGATGTGCAGGGAATGGGCGATCCGCTCGGCGCGCTCGATCAGGTGCAAGGCACCCGCGGGCGTGCAGGTATCAACAGCTGTCGCGCGGAACAGCGCAAGCCAGCGGTCAAAATGTGCCGCATTGATCGGCAATGGAGTATGCGCGGGCACCGGCCGGCCATGATACTGCCCGGTCATCAAGGCGATCGAAGACCAGAACGTCACCATCCGCTCAAGATGCACGGCCCAATCGGTGATGCGGGCCGCAAAGATCGGCCCCAGAACGTCATCTGCACGGACACAGCCGTAAAAGCGGTGTACCAGATCGCGCAGAACATCGGGGCTAAGACCCGTCTCTACCATTAGGGCGGCCGTCACTTCCGGCCTGGTTGTCGGGATGGACAAGCTGACAGTTGCGCTGGACATCTGAGTCTCCGTCTTGCGCTTTGGCTTAGGCCTGCTAATTGGTATTGTAAATACCTATTCAAGGAAACCAACCTCATGCGGCTGACCTCCTTCACCGACTTCGGGCTACGGATGCTGATGCGGATGGCCGCCGATCCGTCGCGCGCCATCTCCACGGCCGAACTGGCCGAAGCCTTGGGCCTGTCCCGCAATCATCTGGCCAAGATCATCCAGCATCTGGCGCGCGCAGGCCTGATCGAAACCCGGCGCGGCGGCGGCGGTGGCGCCGTGCTGGCCCGACCGGCGTCCGAGATCCGGCTTGGCCAGGTCATCCGGTTGTTGGAAGAAGGGCAGCCCTTGGTCGAGTGTTTCGGGGCCGATGGGGGTGCCTGTTCGATAGACACGCGCTGTCGGCTCAAGGCGCGTCTGCGTTCTGCGGAAGCAGCTTTTCTCACGGATCTCGACCGATCGACACTGGCCGATATCGCCCTGCCCCCGCTGCCAAAGAACCTCGTGGTGTCGCAATGACGCAGGTGGAACGTGACGGTGCAGGCTTTGTCGTCCCGGCAATCTTGCTCGCCGAAGCATTCGGACTGACCGAGTCCGACGTTCGCGAGTCGATGCGCACCGGTGCCCTGACATCGATCTGCGAGGCCGGGGTGGGGACGGACGCGGGACGCTGGCGCCTGACGTTCCGCTACATTAATCGCGCCTGCCGGTTCACGGTCGACGAGGCAGGAACGATCCTGTCGAGTTCTCGCTTTCCGGTGCGGGGCCGATCGTCTGACTTGGAACGTTGACTCCTTCATCCGATTATGTAAGTGATTAATCACTTACTTTCTTGGATGAATCGATGCGCAAGACGTCAGATCTCCGCAAGGCTGAAATCGTGGCAACAATCCTAGCCTTGGCCGACCAGATCGGCCCGGACCGGGTGACGACAGGCGCCGTCGCCAACGAAGTCGGCGTGACGCAGGCTGCCCTGTTCAGGCATTTTCCAACAAAGGCTGCAATGTGGGGTGCCGTGGCCGACCAGGTGGCCGAAACGCTGACCCATGCCTGGAATGCGGCTGTGGCACAGAGTGAGCTGCCGGTTGACAGGATCAGGGCCCTGATCCGGGCGCAACTGGACCAGATCGCAGCAACACCCGCGATGCCCATGCTGCTGTTTTCCCGCGAACTGAATGTCGAGAACGCGGCCTTGCGCACGGCATTCCACGGGCGGCTGACCGCTTTCCATGGCCATCTTATGCGCGAAGTCGAGCTGGGCCAGCAGTCCCATACCCTGCGCGATGACGTTGCAGCAGCGGATGTGGCGGTCTTGCTGACTTCCCTGGTGCAGGGGGTGGCGATCCGCTGGTCACTGGGCGCGCGCGACTTTGGCCTGCAGGCCGAAGGGCTGCGCCTTCTGGATGTCCAGCTGCACCTGCTTGGGGTGGAAGGAGGCTGACCGATGCGGACCATCTGGATCATCGCGGTGGTGGCGACCCTGAGCATCGGTGCAGGAGCGATTTACCTGACCGAGCGTCCGTTGACGGTGGCGGTCGTGCAGCCCGAAACCGATGTGGCCCTTCGCATCTACGGGCTCGGAACCGTCGAGGCGAGGGTACTGGCGCGCGTAGGATTTGAGTCCAGCGGAACACTGATGTCGCTTACGGTCGATGCAGGTGACCGCGTGGCACAGGGGCAAGCGCTAGCCGCGCTGAATCAGGATGAGCAAGAGGCGCGGCTCGCGCGTGCCCAGGCCGCCGTGGCGGCGAACGCTGCCAATCAGGCCAAGGCCGAAGCGGCTGTCCTCCGCGCCACGGCAATCCTGGCGCAGCGCGAGGCGGCCAACCGCCGGCAGGCCGAGTTGACCCGACAGGAAGCCGCATCCATCCAGCGCGCGGAGGAGGCGCAGCGAGATGAAGACGTCGCTCGTGCTGACGTGAAAGTTGCCGAAGCGGAACTCGCCGTCATTCGCGCTCAAGGGCAGGATGCAGTCGCTGCTCTGCAACTTGAACAGACGCTGCTGGACCGTCACCGCTTGACCGCGCCCTTTGATGCGCTGGTTGTGACACGCCTGGCCGAAACCGGGGCCGTGGTTCGATCAGGCGATCCGATCTTTACCCTGATCGACCCGGATACGATTTGGATTCAGGCCTACATTGACGAAGAACGCGCTGGTCAGCTGGCCCTTGGCCAGCCCGGCACCATCCGTCTGCGGTCTCAGCCTGCCAGCGAATTCACGGGCACGATCACCCGCATCGGAGTGGAAAGCGACCGGGTGAATGAGGAACGCCGCGTCTGGCTGACCTGCTCGGATTGCCCGCAGCAAATGTTTCTGGGCGAACAAGCCGAGGTGCGCATCCTGACTGCCACACGCGCTACGGCCCTGATGGTGCCTGAAGTGGCGATTATCGGCTTCGACGGGTATCGCGGCACGGTCTGGATCGTCCAGGACAGTAGGCTTTCGCGCGCCGACCTGACATTCGGCGCGCGTGACGACCGGGGCCGGGTGGAAGTGACGGGCGGGTTGCCCGATGCTGCGCAGGTCGTGGCCGTCCCGCTGCAAGGCGTGGATGAAGGTCGGCTTGCCCGCATCGGAGCTGCGCCATGAACCTTGCCATCAAGGATATCCGCCACGGCCTCTTCCGCTTTGTCCTGACCTGTTTGGGACTTGGGCTTCTAATGACGGTCGTGCTGGCGATGATCGGCATCTACAACGGCCTTGTCGCCGATGCCCTAGCCGTCGTGAAGGCCCCTGCCGCTGATGTCTGGGTGGTCGAGGCTGGCACACAAGGCCCCTTTGCCGAAGCGTCAAGCATCCCGGCCACGACCCGGGACGCCGTGGCCCGCATGCCCGGAGTGGCCGAGGCCGGGGCCATCACTTACCAAACGATCGAGGCCAGCCATGCCGGCGGGACCTTGCGGCTCTATGTCATCGGCTTTGAACCCGGTCGTCCCGGCGGACCGCAGCGCATTACTGAAGGGCGGGGGCTGGGCAGAAGCCACTTTGAACTGCTGGCAGACCGCAAGACCGGTCTGGTGCCCGGAGAGACCATCCGGCTGGGACGCGACCGCTTTACCGTCGTGGGATTGGTCGAGGATGCGATGAACTCTGGCGGCGATCCGGCGGTCTATGTGACTTTGGCTGATGCACTGACGTTGCAGACGGCGATGGACCCGGCCGCTGCCCGGGTGCAGGCGGCCCGGGGCGATGGCGGCCTCCGCTCACCGACGGTGGCCGCCGTTGTTGCCCGGCTGAAGCCCGGTGCCGATGTGGCGCTTTTGACCGCGACGGTTCGGCAATGGAAACACCTCTCCGCCCTCAGCCAAAGTGAGCAGGAGCAGCTTCTGCTTGCCTCGGTGGTGGACCGGGCGCGGCGCCAGATCGGTCTGTTCCTGGGGATTCTGCTGTCTGTCAGCGCCGTGGTGATCGCGCTCATCATCTACACCATGACCATGGAGAAGCTGAAGCAGATCGCTACCCTGAAGCTGATCGGCGCCCCGGATCGAACCATCGTGGGCCTGATCGTGCAACAGGCGCTGATCCTTGGCATCTCTGGCCTTGCGATCGGGCTGGCCCTGATCCTTCTGGTCAAGGACAGCTTTCCCCGACGCGTAGTGCTTGAGCCGTTCAACGCGCTGGTGCTGACCGGCATCATCCTGATGGTCTGCCTTGTTGCCTCGGGTCTTGGCGTCCGCGCGGCGCTGAAGGTTGACCCTGCCACAGCGCTCGGGGGCTGACCCATGGCGCCGGGCGACATTCTGGTCGATGTGCGGGGCGTCGCCAAGCATTATGGCGAAGGCGAAACCCGTGTCGATGCCTTACGATCCGTGGATCTGCGGGTGCATGTCGGCGAAGTCATCGCGCTGCTGGGCCCGTCCGGTTCGGGCAAGACGACGCTGCTGAACGTGATCGGCTGCATTCTTGCCCCGACCGCGGGCCGGGTCGAACTGGATGGCGATGCGGTGTTCGACGGCAAATGGCTCCGCAGCGATCTGCGACGGCTGCGCCTGGACAAGATCGGCTTTATCTTTCAGGCGCACAACCTGTTGCCCTTTCTGACCGCCGAAGAGAACGTCTCGGTCGTGCTAGACCTTGCGGGCTGGCCTGCCGAAAGAGGCCGCGAACGGGCACGCGAACTACTTGATTACCTTGAAGTCGGGCATCGGGCCAAGGTGAAGCCGGCCCTGCTTTCCGGGGGCGAAGCGCAACGCGTCGCCATTGCCCGCGCGCTGGCGAACCGCCCCCGGATCATCCTGGCCGATGAACCCACGGCTGCGTTGGACAGTGGTCGGGCGCAGCTTGTGATGGACCTTCTGCGAAAGCTCGCCAGCGACCAGAAGGCCTGCATCATCGCCGTGACGCATGATGAAAAGATCTTCGACCGTTTCGACCGCCTGATCCACCTGCGCGACGGTCGTCTCGTGGACAGCTGAACCAAGGAGATGGTCATGCCCGCCCGCAGAAAGCCCCTGACGGCCGTCGCCGTTGTCGCAATCGTTTTCGGTCTCCTGACCATCGTTTCTGGAGGCCGCGCCCTTTTTGGTGGCGCCGACATGGGGGCCGTCGTCCCGTTCGTTCTGTGGTTCAATTTCTTAGCAGGGTTTGCCTACATCATCGCGGGTCTGGGGCTTTGGTTTAGGACTGGCTGGGCACCCGGCCTTGCCATCGCCATCACCCTCGCGACCGGAGCGATCTTTGCAGTGTTTCTCTTGGAGGTCTGGCACGGGACTGCATACGAGGCGCGGACGATGGGTGCGATGGCGCTGCGCCTGGCGATCTGGGTGGTGATCAGCGTCGTGGCGGCAAGGGAAAAGGCCAGTCGCGCATGACTGAAGGCAATCCTTTCACAGGGCACCATGCGGCCTGCCGCGATACTACCAAGCAGGCGGCGTCACGTCTGACGGGACATCCCGTGCCCCCTCGCACTGACCCCAAGCGTCGCAAAAGATCAACTGCTCCAGCGGCAGGCGGCTTGCCCAACCCTTAGCCGCCAATTCGGGCTGGTCGTAAAGCTCTTCTACGTAGCCGAGGCAAAGCCAGGCCACGGGAACAACGCTTTCGGGCAGACCAAGGATCTCGCTTAACGCGCCCGACCGAAAGATGCTGACCCAACCCACACCAATCCCTTCCGACCGAGCCGCCAGCCAGAGGTTCTGAACAGCACAGACGGTCGAATAAAGGTCCATCTCGGGCGCGTGGGTGCGACCAAGCACAACAGGGCCGCCACGCGCGCGATCGCAAGTGACGCAGATGCTGACCGGCGCTTGCAGGATGCCTTCAAGCTTCAGGCTGGAATAGAGCGGACGGCGGTCAGGTCCGAACATCGCTTCGGCTTCGGCGTTTGCATCGGCAAAGGCGGCCTGAACCCGACCTTTCACGCCGGCATCCCGGACAATGATGAAGTTCCACGGCTGCATGAACCCAACCGAAGGCGCATGATGGGCAGCCGTCAAAATGCGCATCAGAACATCTTTGTCCACGGGTGTGTCCGTAAACTGAGAGCGCACGTCGCGGCGCGAGAAGATAGCGCGATAGACGGCAGCGCGCTCGCCTTCGCTGAAGGCTCCGGCCGCGACCGGAGAGGCAGAAACGGACATGACGGTCCCCCTTCGTCGAAACGGGCGCGCCGCCGGCCTTCGGCGCGTCCTGTTTCGTCTGGCCGGTCTTCTGACTTGGCTTCGCGCGGGTGCTGCGCCTTCCCGGTCATTCGACCAGTGGCAAATGCAGCCCCATCTACCTTACAGCGTTGGGCACGTCGCAGGATTTCACTGCGTTCCCGATTATCCCGCCACGGAAAACGGCGGGCACCAGACGCCGCCACTCTAGGCGTAAGCTCGATCTGGCGCAATCAGCGCGGCACTCCCGACGAATACAGACGTAAAATCATTCTGCGGGATCCTTCAGCCCGGAATTCGGATCTAGGGCGTAGCCGCTCGCTGGTCCACGAAAGGGTTGAGCCAGCATCTGGTCGAGCCACAAATCACGCTGTGTACGAAACTGTTCGATACCGATTTCCATCCCTTCGTGCCCCTTGGCGGGCTGGGCGATGTAGGTCCCGAGCAGCCGGTCCCACCACGGCAGATTGAAGCCGTAGTTCGAGTTGGTCTCGCGCGGGTCGGTGGAATGGTGGACGCGGTGCATGTCCGGCGTCACGACGAACAGGCGCAGCACGCGGTCCACCGGGCGTGGCAGGTCGATATTGGCGTGGTTGAACAGCGCGGTGGCATTCAGGACCGCCTCGAAGAGCAGCACCGCGACGGCGGGCGGGCCGAGCGCCGCGACCACCGCCAGCTTGATACCCATCGAGATCAGGATCTCGACAGGATGGAACCGCAGGCCGGTTGTGGCATCGAAATCGAGATCGGCGTGGTGCATCCGGTGCAGCCGCCAGAGCCCCGGCACTGCATGGAACATCACATGCTGAAGGTAGATCGCCAGATCGAGCAGCAGCATCGAGACGATGATCGCGACCCAGACTGGCACATCGAGATTGTTAAACAGGCCCCAGCCGCGGTCCTCGGCCATGACGGCCAGCCCGACAGCGAGGATCGGAAAGGTTAGCCGCAGGATGACCGTGTCGACCACCACCAGAGCAAGGTTGTTGGTCCAGCGGATCACGCGCGGGATCTCCCGTCTGCGCCGGGGGGCCGCCACTTCCCAAAGCACCATCGCCACCAGCACACCCAGAAAGATGGCCAGGCGGATGGTCGCCTCAGTGGCAAGGATGGTCTCGGACATGGGGCGCTGGCCTTGGGGCTTGTGGGGCGCGATGGAATCGCTATTATTCAAGACATCGCTTGAATGATCTAGCGTCTGGAGACTGGCCTTGTCAATCAGCCCGAAGCTGGCCCTGCTGGAGGAATACGCCCTTGTCGCGCGCGCCTTGTCGGCACCGGCGCGTCTGATGCTCCTGGAACAACTGGCGCAAGGAGAGCGTGGCGTGGAGGCGCTGGCGGAAAAGACGGGCCTGACCATCGCCAACTGCTCGCAGCACCTGCAACAGTTGCGCCGGGCCGCACTCGTCACCAGCCGCCGCGATGGCAAGGCGGTGATCTACCGACTCACCGACGCAAAGACTCTGGAACTCATGGACCTTTTGCGCATCGTGGCCGAACGTAACCTAGCACAAGTCGAGCGCATCCTGCGGGGCCTCTCGGGCGGCTATGACGCGCCCGAACCGGTCAGTCGCGCGGTCCTCGCCGCACGGCTCGCGGAAGGCTCTGTCACTGTTCTCGATGTCCGGCCCTCCGACGAATACGCTGCGGGCCACATCCCCGGTGCGCGGAACGCCACCTTGGCGCAGTTGGAGCAAATCCTCCCAACACTTGCGCATGACGCCGAGATTGTCGCCTATTGCCGCGGCCCCTACTGCGTCTATGCCCATCAGGCCGTCGCCACTTTGCGCCGCCACGGTCTAAACGCGCGGCGGCTGGAAGGTGGTTTGCCTGAATGGCGTGAGGATGGAAGACCAGTGCTCATCGACGTGGGCTGAGCGTTGTTGAGCTCAATAGGACGGCGCCCGGTTTCGAAAGGACAGGACTTCGCTCATCGCGCGCCATCTTCGTTGACGATGCAATCATATTGCCCGACGGCTGACACCTGATACGGCGACCCTAGTTCGTCGCGCGCCACATCCGGTATCGCCCCTGGCCTGTCATCTCGCGGATCAGACCCCGCGCTTCCATCCAGGCAAGGTTGCGCTGCACGGCCGCTCGACTGGCGCCGGTCATGGTCTCGGCCATGGGGGCCGAGACGAGGGGCCATTCGGTCAGTACGGCGCGCAGCGCCCGCGGTGTCTTTCCCGAGAGCGGTGACATCTCGATTTCTGCCCGCGCTGACCATGCTTCGATATCGTCGAGGTGCCGCATCGCGGTCAAGGCGCGGTTGGCCTTGGGATCTTCTGCGATGTTCACATAGCCCAGTTCGGCCCGCCACCGATCCAGCACCACCGCTTTGCCAAGGCTGTCGGCGGGCGACAAGGCGGGGAACGGCGCCTCTGTCGCGCCCTCGGCAATCGTGCGGCTGAACAGTTCGGCCTCGAAGGCGAACAGATGCTGCGGGCTGCGCAGAACCTCAACCCGGGTTTCCCCGCCCACGGTCACAGAAATCGTGGCGTCCGATGGCCCGGCATTGCGGCCCGGCACCCAAGGGTCGACCAGTTCGATCCGCCCCTTGTCACCCTCGATCACGGCCCGGTTGTCCATGGTGCGGGCGATGGCACAGGCGACTTCGGCGGTGAACCTACCCGCAAAGCCCAACAGGCCATAGGCCACTTCGTCCACGCCGGACTGCCCGACAATGCCACTGCCCTTCACCGTCACCGGATCGGCAAAGGCGCGACCCACCGCCGCCCCTGCCACCAGCCGGGCAAGCGACACCGGATAGCCGCCCACATCCATGATGCCGCCCCCATCCAGCGCGCGGTCATAAAGCCGCGAGGCCGGATTGAACCCGGCGTTAAAGCCGAACTGCGCGCGGATATGGCGCGGGGTGCCGATCTCACCGCTTTTCAAAATCTCCAGCAGACGGGCAATCTGCGGGTGGCACCGGTACATATAGGCTTCGGCAAACAGCAATCCCGCCCGCGCGGCCACATCGGCCACGGCGGCCACCTGTGCCGCCGTCAACCCGGCAGGCTTTTCCACCAGCACCGGCTTGCCCGCGCGCAATGCCAGCAAAGCGTGTTCGGCATGGAAAGGATGCGGGGTCGAGATTAGACCGCGTCCACTGCCGGATCGGCCACCAGATCGGCATAGCTGGCATGGCGGTGCGCAGGTTCCACCCCGTTGCGCGCCCCGAAAGCATCACGCCGGGCCGGGTTCCGGCTGGCAATCGCCATAAGGCGGCCTGACGGTGCCTCGGCCAGACCATCTGCAAAATTCTGTGCAATCGCACCCGGACCAATGATGCCCCAGCCTGTCGTTTTCATCCGAAAACCCTTTTGTTCATGTCATTTTGCGACGGGACAGCCCCTTCGCTTTGCTTTGGCCTAGCGGATACGCTGACCCGACTTGTCAAAAACCATGATCTGCGCGGGGTTGAACCGCGCGGCGATCCGTTGACCGGGCTGCAGGCTGCGGCCGTTCTCGGTCGCAAGCGTCAGCATCTGGCCACCGGATTGGCGCGCATAGGCAAAGCTTTCATTGCCCAGATGTTCGACAATCTCGATGGTCAGTTCCAACCCGGCATCGCCGCCTCGTTTGAAGCTTTCAGGTCGGATGCCCACTGTCACCTCGCTGCCCTGCGCCGGTGGGTGGGTCAGGTGACCCAAAGGGATCGACTGGTTGCCAAACTCGGGCAGACGCACCGTGTCCTGCTCGACCACACCAGCCAGAAAGTTCATCTTCGGGCTGCCGATAAAGCCCGCCACAAACAGGTTGTCGGGATCATCATACAGCGCCAAAGGCGAGCCGACCTGTTCAACCACACCCGCCCGCATCACCACGATCTTGTCGGCCAGTGTCATCGCCTCGACCTGATCATGGGTCACATAGATGATGGTCGTGGCCAGCTCCTTGTGCAGCCGCGCCACTTCGATCCGCATATGGACGCGCAATTCGGCGTCCAGATTGGACAGGGGTTCATCGAACAGGAACACATCGGGATGACTCACAATCGCGCGGCCAATGGCCACACGCTGGCGTTGTCCGCCAGACAGATCCTTGGGGCGGCGGTCCAGCAGCGGCCCCAATTCCAGAATCCGCGCCGCCTCGTTCACCGCCTGCGCGATTTCATCCTTTGGCTTTTTGGCAAAGCGCAGCGCAAACCCCATGTTTTCGCGCACCGTCATATGCGGGTAAAGCGCATAGCTTTGGAACACCATGGCAATGCCACGCTGCGCGGGGTCCACGTCATTCATCCGTTTGTCACCGATGAACAGATCGCCACCGCTGATTTCTTCCAGCCCTGCAATCATCCGCAGCAACGTTGATTTGCCGCAACCCGAAGGCCCGACAAAGACCACGAATTCTCCGGGTGCTATGTCCAGGTCAACGCCCTTGATCACCTCGACAGCGTCGTAAGACTTCCGCACCCCACGCAGTTTCAACCCGGTCATCCGATGCCCCCTATTCGGCTGTCAGGTGGATGGACGTCACACCCAGACGGTCACAATGTACCTTCACCTCGATCGGCCCCGCGCCCGTGGCCTGCACCCAGAACCCGGTGGACCCCGCCCGCAATGGCACACAAGCCGGACCCAGACGGCTGGCCGGGCCTGATACCTCGATCGTCACCGGTTCAGGATAGAAGGGCAGCTTGTGCCCGGCCTGATCCAGCATCCGGACCATCACCCGCACCGCATCGTTGCGACCGATCCGCGTCGCATCGGCCACCACTTGCAGCGTCGTCGGCACCGCATCGCAGACGAACTGCGTCTCGGCCACCGGCTTGCCATTGATATAGCCGGTGATCGTTACCGGTTCCCATGTCATGCCCCAGTGACCCAGCTCTTCTTTGGTGAAGTTGCTCGAATCAACGATCACCGGCGCATAGGGCAGATGCGGGAACCGGTCGCGGGCGGCAGGGATGCGTTTGGGGGCAAACTGACCATAGCGCAGCTCTACCTCGTCACAGTTGGTCAGCACGATCAGCGGCAGCACCCCGCCGATGTTGCGCTCACCGCGCGCCCAGAAGGTTACAGGGGTCAGCACCACGCCCTCGGCCGGATCGCCTTGGCTGGCATAGACCGATGCCGCAAACTTTGGCTCGCGGAACATGTCCATCACACCATGGTGGCACAGCCGGTCCCCCGAGCCAAAGTCCTTGTGGGTGTTGTAGTCAAAGGCGCACCAGCCGATGGCCCCGGCAATCTGCGGGTCGCCGTACATCGCATTCAGCACCTCAAGGTGGCGCAAGACATGCTCGGCCTGCCGCTGTTCCTGATCGTGGCTTTTGGTCGGGTACATATGGCCGCCGAATTCGGTGATCATATAGGGCACCACGCGGTCAAGCCCGGTGACTTCCTGCTGCGGTCGCAAGGGCGTGCGCGGGCGGTTTCCGCCCAGCTCTTCGTTGCCAAGGATGAAATCATTCATCGTATAGACGTCTTCCAGCAGCTCGCTTTCGCTGATGTAGCGCACGCCGCCCGTCGGCCGCGTCGCATCCAGCGCCCGCGCAACCCGGTTGGTTTCAGCATAGAAATCGTGATCATCCTGCGACTCGTTGATCCGCACACCCCAGATGAAAATCGACGGATGGTTCCAGTCGCGCCGGATCATCCGGCGCACGTTTTCCACCGATTCCGCCTTCCACTTTTCACCGCCGATGTGCTGCCAGCCGGGAATTTCCTCAAAAACCAACAGGCCAATTTCATCGCACCGATCCAGAAAATAGCCGGACTGCGGATAATGCGATGTGCGCACCGTGTTCAGCCGCAGATCATATTTCAGAATATCCGCATCGCGTTCTTGCGCCGCACGGCCCAGGGCATAGCCGACATAAGGAAACGACTGATGCCGGTTCAACCCGCGCAGCTTCAAAGGCTTGCCGTTCAGCGCAAAGCCTTCGGCGGTAAAGGCCACATGGCGAAAGCCAAAGCGGGTCGCGGTGGCATCGCGCCCGTGGGGCGTTTCAAGATCAAGATGCAGATGGTAAAGTGCGGGGTTCTGAATATCCCACAGCGCGATGCCTGTCAGTCCGGCCAACTCAATCCGCAGCCCGTCACCCGTCACCGTCGCACGGGTGCTGGCCACATCCTGCCCTGCCGCATCGCGCAGGGTCGCGGTCAGGGAACCCGACAGGGGCAGCCCCTGCGGGTTGTCCAACGCCACATCCACCGTCACCGATTTCTGCGCCGCCAGCACATAGGGGGTTTCGATCTTGTGCAGGCCAATGGAAACCGGGGCCTTCACGATCAGCCAGACCTCACGGTACAGGCCCGCATAGGTCAGGTAATCAATCACGCCGCCAAAGGGCGGAATCTCGGGGTTCTCGCTGCCGTCGATTTCCACCGTCACCGTGTTGTCACCGGCCAGCACCTGCCCGGTCAGTCGGGCCTCGAACGGGGTATAGCCATCGGCATGGGTGATCAGTTCCACCCCATTCAACAGCACCCGCGCGTTCGCCATTGCGGCATCAAAGCGCAACAACACCTCTTGGCCGGCCCAAGCCGGATCGGCGGCAAAGGTCTTTTGATAGGTAAAGCGGCGCTGATAGGCCTTTTCGTCGAAATACGAAAACGGCAGGTCCACCGCGTTGTGTGGCAGGCGCACGGTATCGCGGCCCTGAAACAGCCAGTTGTCATTGAAGTCAGTGCAGAGGCGCATAGCAGGTCAACCTTATTTGACAGACCCTGTCAGCCCTTCGACAAAGCGACGCTGAAGCAGGAAGAAAACAATGATGGTGGGCAGGGTCGCCAGAACGGTTGCCACCATGACAACGCCGTAATCCGGGTAGTAGGACGAGGCGAGCGATGAGACGACCAGCGTCAGCGTCTTGTTGTCGTTGGTCTGCAAGACGATCAGTGGCCACAGGTAGTTGTTCCAGTTCGCCATGAACACGATGATGATGGCAGCGGCATAAGTGGACCGCATCACCGGCAGGTAGATGTAAAGAAAGATCTGCCATTCCTTCAGCCCGTCAATCTTGGCCGCATCGCGCAATTCATGCGGAAAGGCTTTGGTGGCCTGACGGAAGTAGAAGATGATGAAGACCGACGCGATGCTGGGCAGCAGGATGGCGGTGAAGGTGTTGATCAGCGTCAGCTTGGCCATCATCACGAACAGCGGCACCATGATCGCTGCAAACGGGATCGACAGCGTCAGCAGCAGCACCGCGAACACGCGCTCGCGGGTTTTGGACGGAAACATCTCGAACGCATAGCCCGCCAGCGATGATATGGCCAAGGTCAGGATGGTGCCCACAATCGCCAGAAAGGCCGAATTCCAGAACACCTGCAGCATATCCACCTGCGCGAACAGATTGGCGATGTTGTCAAACAGCGCACTGCCAAAAGTCACCTTGCCCTTGATGATGTCGTTGGCGGTGTTGGTGGTGCCGACCAGCATCCAGAAGAACGGAAAGATCGACACGAACGCCGCCAGTGAAAGCGCGCCATAAACCAGCCCCAAGCGCAGCTGTGCAAAAATCCGGGTCATGCCTTGCGATCCCTTGCGACCAGAAACTGCAGGAAAGACAGCACCGCAACCAGAATGACGATCACATAAGACACCGTCGCGGCATAACCGAGACTGGGCATGAACTTGAAGGTCAGGTTGTAGATGTACAGCGACAGCGTCAGCGTCGAATCCGACGGCCCCCCCATGGTGATGTTGTTCACCTCATCAAACAGTTGCAGCGTGCCGATGGTGGAAATCACCGTCGTGAACAGGATCACCGGTTTCAACATCGGCAAGGTGATGTAGACAAACCGCGCCCAGGCCGGAACGCCATCAATCCGCGCCGCCTCGTAGATCGACTTGTCGACGTTCTGCATCGCGGCCAGATAAAAGATCATGTTGTACCCGGTCCAACGCCAGGTGATGGCCAGAATGATCACGGTGCGGGCCCAGAACGGATCGCCCAGCCATGAAATCGGCGCATCCATCAGATGCAATGCGATGGCCAGATCATTGATGACGCCATCGCTGGCGAACATCGACTTGAACAGGATCGAATACGCCACCAGCGAGGTGACACAGGGCAGGAAGATCGCCGTGCGGAAAAAGCCACGGAACCGCAGCTTGGGGTTGTTCAGCGCCGCCGCGAACAGCAGGGCCAACACGATCATGATGGGCACCTGCACCACCAGAAAGATTCCGGTATTGGTCAGCGCCCGCAGAAACACCGGATCTTGCGTCAGCCGGATGATATTGGTCAGGCCGCCAAAGCTGTGGCTCATCCCACGTCCGGTCTGAAAGCTCATCCACAGTGACCAGATGATCGGATATACCATGAACAGGCCCAACAGCACCAAAGTGGGCGCGATGAACAGCCAGCCGCTGCGTTGCTCGGCGCGACCGATGCGCGATTTTGCCATAGCTCCCCCCAAAGTTCGGTCAAGGACCACATCACCGCCCCCCGTGTCCCGGTGGCGCTGTGGTCTTGCATACACCTGACCGGGGCGCGGTTGCCCCGGTCAGGCTTGGGTTACTGGATCTGCGCGCGCACTTGCGCGTCAATCGCAGCGATGGCGTCATCAATCGAGCCGCCTTCGGCCAGTGCGGGCAATTGCGCCGCAACGGCTGCGTCCACTTCATTGGTGAAGATGCCGTAGTTCACAGCAGGAACCGCCGCCAACCAGTCCGAGAAGCTTTGCCACACGGCCTGCCCGCCAAAATAGGCATCGTTGGCCTTGTAGGCTTCGCCCTCACGCGCGGCCAGAAGCGAGCCAAGCGCACCCTGATCGACCAGGATTTTCTGATAGAAATCAACGTCCTTGCCCCAGACTTCGGCCAGGAAATCCACAGCCTCATCCTTTTCCGCCGACGACGACAGCACGTACCAGCTGGAACCACCAAGGTTCGAAGCATGGGTCGCACCTTCGACACCCGGCATTTTCGGCAACGGGGCCACGCCCCACTGGCCCGACATGTTGGCGGCCTTGATCGTGGCCGTCATCCAGACGCCGGTAAAGACAGAGGCCACTTCGCCACTGACAAAACCGCCGGTGTATTCCGTCCAGCCAGACACCGGCTTGTAGATTTCCTTGGTCTGCAACAGCTTGGCATAGGTGGACAACGCCGCCTTGAACTTGGCATCACCCGCAATCGCCGGCTGGCCATCGGCGGTGAAATACCAGCCGCCCATGGATTGCAGCAAAATCCGAAGCGCCCCGGCGTCGTTCAGATCCACGCCCAACATCGGATGGCCGGTCTTTTCCTTCACCACTTTGGCGATTTCAATAAACTGGTCCCAGTCAATGTCTTGCAGATCGGCGGCGGAATAACCCGCTTCGGCCAGAATGTCGGTGCGATAGAACAGGCCGGTCACGCCGGAATCGAAGGGCATCGAATAGGTGTTGCCGTCTACGGTGGCCAGCTCAACCTTGTAGGGGGCAAAGCCGCTGTAGTCGATCTTGCCATTCAGCGGCTCAAACGCGCCGGGGAAGGACAGCAGGTATTTCTGGGCGCCATAATCTTCGATCAGCACGATGTCCGGCAGGCCCTCGGTGGTGCCGGATGCCAATTGCGCCTGCAGCTTCTGTTCAAGGTCTGCCTTGGCGAAATCAACCAGATTGATCGTCATATCGGGGTGCGAAGCTGAATAACGGGCCGCCGCCTCTTTCATCGTCGCGCCGTTGAAATTCGGGTCCCAGCTCCAGACTGTGACTTCTCCTGCCAAGGCCGACGTCATCGCCAGCAGGCTGATGCCGGTGGCCAAGAAGACCGACTTTCGCGCGCGGATAAGCATTTGATTCATGTTTTCCTCCCATGACCGAGACTCATTTTCTGGTCTCGCAACTGGAGGGCTAGCGCGTTCCGATACGTCGCGCAAGTAAATTTAGTAAAATTTTACTTCACGCCCGACTTCCCCTTGCCGCGGGCGTTGTTGCAGAACTCTCGCCGTGAAGGATTCACATCACGAATCCATGCGGTTAGATGGGCAAGCCCAAGCCCGCCCGCTACCGCACCACCAACTGGTCCGCCTACAACGCTGCGCTCAGGAAGCGCGGGTCACTGCTGATCTGGCTGGACAAGAGGAGATGGCCTGGCACGCGCCGCATGAGGGCCGTAGGGGGCGCCCGCCGGTTTTCTCGAACGCGGCGATCCAGTTCTGCCTGTCGATCAAGGTGCTGTTCAAGCTGCCGCTCAGGCAGACCGCCGGGATGGTCGCAAGCCTGCTGCGGCTGGCGGGGCTGGACTGGCCCGTTCCGGACTACTCGACGCTGTGCCGCCGACAGAAGACCCTGAAGGTGCAGATCCCTTATCGCCGTGCCGACGGGCCGCTGAACCTGCTGGTAGATAGCACCGGCATCAAGTTCCTCGGCGACGGCGAGTGGCAGGCCCGCAAGCATGGTGTCCAGGGAAGACGCCAATGGCGCAAGGTCCATCTGGCCATGGACACCGCCACATCAGACATCCGCGCAGTCGAGTTCACCCCCAGCCGGGAAGGCGACAGCCCCGTCCTGCCAGACCTGCTGGACCAGATCCCAGACGACGAAGACATCGGCACCGTGACCGCAGATGGTGCCTACGATACACGACGCTGCCACAGCGCCATCATCGCGCGCGGTGGCACGGCGATCATCCCGATCCGCAAGAACGGTCGGCCATGGAAGGAAGACTGCCCAGCTGCCTTGGCGCGCAACGAAACGCTGCGCGCCACGCGTCACTATGGCAGGGCATTCTGGAAGCGGTGGACAGGATACCACGTCCGCAGCCGCGCCGAGGCCAGGATGCGATGCCTGAAGGCCTTTGGCGAGCGCATCGCAGCGAGAGACCCCGACCGCCAGACTGCCGAAATCCACATCCGCGTCGCCCTCACGAACCGCTTCAACGCCCTCGGAACAGCCGAGATCGTCCGCCTGGCCTGAACCTGACGGGGAAAGGGGAAGTCACGCGTCGGGCAGCGGTTCTGCAACAACGCCCTTGCCGCGCGTGCTTGCCCGCAGGATCACACGCGACGACAGCAGGATGCATTTGGGCGTGCTGCGCCCCGACAACTGCTCAAACAGCAGATCCACCGCATTCTGCCCAATCTCTTCGGCAGGCAACCGCACGGTGGTCAACGGCGGATTAAGAAACTGCGCCACAGGAATGTCGTTAAAGCTGGCCACGGCAATATCACCCGGAATTTTCAGGCCGGATTCGTGAATGGCGCGATAGGCCCCCACCGCCATATTGTCGTTGCCTGTAATCAGGGCATCAGGCCGCGCGCCGCTTTGCAGCAGGTTCAGCGTCAACTCGTAACCGCTTTGTTCGGTGTTGTCGCCAATGCGGCACAGGTCAGGCTCGTACCGACCCTTGGCGCGCATCCAATCCTGATAGGCGGGCAGACGACGATCAAAGATGCTGGTGGTGCTGCGGGAACTGGTAATATCCCAGCCGATGAACGCCATCCGCCGATAGCCCTGATCATCCAGGGCCTGCAACAATTTGCGCATCGCCAGATCCAGATCGCTGCGAACACTGTCATGTTCATCACCAACCGGAGAGAAATCCGCAAACACGACATTGGGGTTATGCGACATGACCCAGTCGATTTCCGCACCGCTGTGCAGGCCGATGACAATCACCCCGGCTGCGGCTTTCAACAGCGCGGGGTCTGGCACGGAATCGGTGTGATAGACCTGCATCGCCTCAAGTTTCAGCTCATTGCAGCGGCTTTCGATGCCCAGCCGGATGCCGACATAATAGGGGTCCACCAACTCTTGGTCCGGGCGCAGAAAATGCACCAGCGCGATCTTTTGTCCAAGCCTTGTCTGGTCGGACTTGCGATTGCGGTTGCGGGGCGTGGCATAGTTCAGCGCCTCGGCCGTCTCGACGATGGACTTGCGGGTCTGGGCACTGACCGACAACGTGCTGTCAAAATTCAGCACGCGCGACACAGTGGCCGAAGACACCCCTACGGCGTCTGCAATTTGTTTGATCGTAACCATGGACAATCCGTTCGGCCGACCGGCGCGGCTGCGTGGGAATGCACGGTGGATGGCATGCAAGCGGGGTGCAGGCAATCCTGAAATGCACCCTGCCTGCGCTGATCCGGCCCAAGCCGCCCGGATGACGCCCGATTGACGACCTTCAAGCCGCCGCGACTATCCCCAAGCGCGTGGGCAACCCGCCGCCATGCCAGGACAGGTCACGCCATGCGTCATGTGGAAAGCATTTTGTGCATCGCGGCGGCCCCGTGCATGACACCGCGTAGTTCTGCCATGCCTTTCAGACGGCCAATCAGGGAATAGCCGGGATTGATCCGCGCCTTGCCAATATCATCGGCCAGCAGATGCCCATGATCGGGCCGCATCGGCAGATGCCAGTCGGCGCGACCTTCGGCCTTGCGGCGCTCTTGCTCTTGCATCAGCGCGATGACAACGGCGGGCATGTCCGTCGATCCGCCCAGATGATCCGCCTCGTGGAACGACCCATCCGGTTCACTGGTGACGTTGCGCAGATGCACAAAGTGGATACGCGGGGCGAATTCACGGACCATGGCCACCAGATCATTATCCGCCCGCACCCCGAACGACCCGGTGCAAAAGGTCAACCCATTGGCCTGGCAATCGGGAGACGCGAAAATCGCGCGGATATCGGCGGCGGTCGAAACCACGCGCGGCAAGCCGTAAAGACTGAAGGGCGGATCGTCGGGATGAATGCAAAGCTGAATGCCGCTTTCTTGCGCCACCGGGACGATTTCGTTCAGGAAATAGGTCAGGTTGGCGCGCAGATCATCCGCCGAAACGCCCTCATATTCCAGCAGCGCATTCTGGAAACCGGTCCGGTCAAACTTGCGCTCGGTGGCGGGCAGACCTGCAATCAGAATGCGCTCGATGCGGGTCACATCCGCCTCGGTCCATTGCCTGAACCGCGTTTCGGCGGCGGCAATCTGAGCGTTGGTGTAATCTTGCGTCACCCGCGGCCGGCGCAGGACAAACAGATCATAGGCGGCGAAATCGACGGCATCAAACCGCAGTGCATAGCCGCCAGACGGCATGCGATAGGTCAGGTCGGTGCGGGTCCAATCCACCACCGGCATGAAATTGTAGCACAGCGTCGTGATGCCCTGCCGCCCAAGTGCCCGGATCGTGTCCTTGTACCACCCGATATAGCGCGCCCGCGCCGGCCCCGCGATCTTGATGTCATTGTGAACCGGAATGCTTTCGACCACCTGCCACGTCAGGCCCGCCGCCGCCACCGCATCTTTTTGCGCCGCAATATCCGCATCGTCCCAGGCAGAGCCGTCATAGATCCGGTGAAGCGCGGAAACCACCTCGGTCGCGCCGGTCTGTTTCACATGATCCAGATGTCGCGTTGCCTTTAGGGTCAGGACCCATTGATCATTCTCTCGCGGCGTGATTCAGGCTCCTCAAGGAGACTGACCGATGAGCAACCTTTTTTGGCTGACAGAGGCGCAGATGGCGCGGCTCGAGCCCTTCTTTCCCAAGAGCCACGGCAAGCCTCGGGTCGATGACAGGCGGGTGTTGAGTGGCATAATCTTCATCAATCGCAATGGCTTGCGGTGGTGCGATGCGCCGAAGGAATACGGCCCGCCCAAGACCCTTTACAATCGCTGGAAGCGGTGGAGTGACAAGGGTGTCTTCGCCCGGATGATGGACGGGCTGGCCGCAGAGGCCGCCGTTCCGAAGACGGTGATGATCGACGCGACCTATCTCAAGGCGCATCGCACGGCGACCAGCCTGCGGTCGAAAAAGGGGGACCCGGCGACCAGAAGGGCCGTCTGATCGGTCGAACCAAGGGCGGCATGAACACCAAGCTGCACGCCGTTACCGACGCCGATGGACGCCCGATCCGCTTCTTCATGATCGCAGGCCAGGTCAGCGATTACACCGGTGCCGCGGCCCTGCTGGGCAGCCTGCCTTCGGCGGACTGGTTGCTGGCCGACCGGGGCTATGATGCCGACTGGT
>JAIXPH010000019.1 GCA_027486345.1 Paracoccaceae bacterium | reverse complement strand
GGCAGGCAGTCGGACCTTCTGTTCGACAAGCCCGCAGCGCTGTTCCCAGCCCGACGCCACCCCAACGACCACACCCTCCAGCGCCAGGAAGGGCGAGGCGGTCACCGACAACCACACCCCCTTCGACGCCCCTGAGATCGCGCCCACTGAACGCGCTGCGTCGGAACGCTTCCACCACGGCCATGTCGGATGGACGCCAATGCTCGACGGGGCGGAGTGTTTGGGTTGCGGCTGCAGTTACGCAAGCGGACCGATGGCGCAGGGTCCGTCCTTTTGCCTTTTCTCCGGCCGTGACGATCCTGCCTTGCAGCGGTGCGACGGTGTAGGTGTCTTTGGTGGGGAGGCGCGGTCAGGATGGGCGCTTTGGTTGTCCAAAGACGCTGGTGTTTGTCCGCCTTTCCCGGCAGGGGGGAGGGTGGCCGCATGCGGTTTCGCCCGCCATGGTCCCACTCGGCCCGTCGCAGCCGCGCTGTCCTGTTGACGAAGGCCATGACGCCCGGAGCAAGGGTGATGGCCCCGCATATCCGGACGCGAGCCGCATGGGCCTGATGGCGGTGCGCGCGGCGGTCTGGGGCCTGCCAAGGCGGGTCCGGGCCGGGGGTAAGGTCACGCCGCCCGCATTTGCCGTGATCTTGAACAAGCGAAACGGGCCGTCGGCCCTGCGGCCCAAGGCGGGTCAGCGCGATCCGGAACGGCAGGGGAAGCACCCCTGCCGGACGACAGCGGGACGCTCAGCCCAGATCGAACAGGGTGCTCAGCCAGGCCATCTGCCGGTGTTCCTGAAAGGCCTGGCCGCCTTCATGATTGTTGAATTCGTATTCCACCATGGTCTTCTCGCCACGATAGGCGTTGAACGCGCCATAGACGGTGGAGGGCGGGCAGACGTCATCCATCAAGGCAACGGAGAACAGCGCCTTGGCCTTGGCGAACCGGGCGAAGTTGACGCCGTCGAAATAGGCCAGCGTCTCCATCACCCGGGCCTTCTGGTCGCGGTGCTGCGCGAGGTAGCGCAGGATTTCAAGGTACGGGTTCTGCGCCGCCATCCGCAGCGCGCGCGGAAAATCGCACAGGAACGGCACATCGGGCAGGAGGGCGGACACGCGCGGGTCGATCCCCCCCACCGCCAGCGCGATGCCACCGCCTTGGCTGCCGCCGCAGACCGCGATGCGCGCCGGGTCAATGCTGTCCAGCGTCAGCAGCGCGTCGATGGCGCGGACGCCATCGGTGAAGACCCGGCGATAGTAGTATTCAGCCTTGTCCAGCACCCCCCGGGTCATGAAGCCCGGAAAAGACACACCAGCCCCCACGGGATCGGGGGTTTCGCCCACGCTCCAGACGCTGCCCTGTCCGCGCGTATCCATCTTGAAATGGGCAAAACCGGAGGCCGCCCAGTGGAGCTGTTCATGCGGCAAGCCGCGCCCCCCGCCATAGCCGATGTATTGCACGATCAAGGGCAGTGGCCCGCTCCGCACGCGGGGCAGCATCAGCCAGCCCTTGATCGGATGACCGCCAAAGCCGGGGAAGGTGACGTCGAACACCTCGACGGCGCGGATGGTCGTCTCGGCCGGTTTGAGCATGATGTCCCCACCGACGGCACGCGCGGACTGCAGCGTCGATTGCCAGAAGTCCTGAAAATCCGTCGGCAGCGGGACGCTGCTTTCATAGGCCGCAAGGTCGGGATGGATCAGGTCGGGAAAGGGCATCGCCAGCTCACGGTCAGAGGGTGCGGTGACTATGACGGTCGGCGCCGCCATCAGCAAGGGACAGATCCCCTAGCGCCGGCGCATCGCGCCCGTCCACCCATGCCTTGGTGGGGTCAGCCCGACATGACCACGCAATCCTCTGCCGCGACGCGCAGCCCGATGGTCTGGTTCAGGGACAGGCCCGGTGGCAGGTCGCGGGCAAAGCAATCGGCCTGCACGGTGGTCTCTGCACAGGTCACATGCAGCCGCGTGAAGGCCCCGAGGAATTCGATCTGCCGCAGGGTGCCGCGCAGATTGCCCTGATCCGGCGCGCAGGGAGACATTGCCTGCGGGCGGATTGCGACCGTGACCTTGCCGGTGGCCGCACTGTCTGACGGCAGAGGCAGGTCTCCGGCGGCGCTGAGGATCGATGCGGTCCCGGCCTGACGCGACACCTGCCCTTCGATCAGGTTCAGCGTGCCGATGAACCCGGCGACAAAGCGCGTGGCGGGGCGGTCATAGACCTGTTGCGGCGTGCCGATCTGTTCGGCCCGACCGCCGTTCATGACGACGATGCGGTCGGACATCGACAGCGCCTCTTCCTGATCATGGGTCACGAAGAGGGTGGTGATGCCAAGCTCGCGCTGGATCGCCCGGATTTCCGTCCGCAGCGAGACGCGGATCTTGGCATCCAGCGCCGACAGCGGCTCATCCAGCAACAGCACCTGCGGTCGCGGCGCGATGGCGCGGGCGAGGGCGACACGCTGCTGCTGCCCGCCCGAGAGTTGCCATGGAAAACGGCCATGCAGGCCCGAAAGACCCACCATGGCCAGCATGTCATCAACGCGGCGGCTGATCCCGGCGCGGTCCATGCCCGCCACGCGCAGGCCAAAGGCCACGTTGCCCGCCACCGTCAGGTTCGGAAACAGCGCGTAGGATTGGAACACCATCCCGATCCGGCGCTGGTTGGGGCGCTTCTTCAGCACGCTTTCCCCGGCAATGACGATGTCGCCCTGATCCGGGGTTTCAAACCCCGCCACCATCCGCAGCACCGTGGTCTTGCCACAGCCCGACGGACCCAGCAGCGACACGAACTCGCCCTTCTCCAGCGTCAGGTCAAAGGTGCGCACCACGGGGGTGGCTCCAAAGGATTTTTCCAGACTTTGCAGGGTGATAAAGGTCATCAGCGACTCGTGTTCAAATGTTTCGCGCGGCCGGCGAGGGTTTGCACCACCGCCATCGCCGCCCATGTCAGGCCAAAGGCCACCACGGCCAAGGCGGCGGGTTCATAGGCGCGGTTGCCGCCCATCCAGACCATGTAGGGGCCAAAGGCCGGGCGGTTCAGCAGGGCGGCCAGCACATATTCCCCGATGACGATGGCAAAGGTCAGGAAGGCCCCCGACAGGATCGCCACGGTGATGTTGGGCAGGATCACCCGCGCAAGGATCAGCGTCCAGCCCGCGCCAAGGCTTTGCGCGGCCTCGGTCAGGCTGCGGATGTCGATGGCACGCAGACCGGTGTCGATCGCGCGATACATATAGGGCAGGGACAGCGTGGCATAGCCTGCCGCCAGCAGGAAATCCGTCCCCCCCGCCGATCCGGTCAGCGGCAGGACCGATGAGGTGTTGAACAGCCGGATATAGCCGAAGACGATCACGATGGGCGGAATGACCAAGGGCAGCAGGGTAATGAACTCCACCACCGGGCGCAGGCGCGGCAGCTTCAGGCGCACCCAGAACGCGGTTGGGGCCACGATCAGCACGCCCAGCACGACCGTCGCAAGCGACAGGATCAGCGAATAGCCCAGCGTCTGGTGAAATTGCGGATCACTCAGCACATTGCGGTAAGCGTCCAGCGAATAGACCCCCCGCCGGGCGCGCAAGGAAAACTCCAGCGTCGCCACCAGCGGCAACAGGAAATAGACTGCCGCCAGTGCAAAGGCGATCCAAGAGGTGACGCGATGCAGGTTCATTTCTGCCACCTCTCGGCGCGGCTGCGCAGCAGGATGTAGATCAGGTTCGACAGGCCGGTCAGCACGATCATGGCAAAGGCGATGGCATAGCCCAGATGCGGGTCTTGCAGCACGTCGCCCCGGATTTGCGCGAAGAGGACGATGGGCAGGATCGACAGCGACGACCCGGTCAGCGCCATTGCCGTGGCCACCGCGCCGAAGGCGTTGGCGAACAACAGCGCGAAGGTGCCGATCAGCGATGGCCCCAGAACGGGCAGCGCGACCATGCGCCAGTATTGAAACCCGCTCGCCCCAAGGCTTTCCGCTGCCTCGCGCCAGTCCTTTTTCAGACCGTCCAAGGCAGGGGTGATGATCAGGACCATCAGGGGAATCTGGAAGTAGAGATAGGCCAAGGTCAGCCCGGTGAAGGAGATCAGGTTGAACCCTGTGGCGGCAAGGTTCACCCCCAGCCAATCGCGCGCGAGCACCGTGACCAGCCCCAGACGGCCCAGCGTGGCGATAAAGGCAAAGGCCAGCGGCACGCCCGCGAAATTGGACGCCACGCCCGAAAACGTCATCACCGTATCGCGCAGCGCAGGCGGCAGGCCGCCCCGCGTCACCGCCCCGGCGACGGCAAGGCCGATCCCGCAGCCCAAGGCGGCGGTCCATAGGCTGAGCTTGAGCGACAGCGCCAAGGCTTTCAGGATCGACCCGGTCATCAGCCCGCCCAGATTGGCCAGCGTAAAAGCCCCTTCAGGCGTCTGAAAGGCGCCCAGCATCACATGCAGGGTGGGCAGGATCAGGAACACCAGCGCAAAGGCGAAGAACGGCACGACCCCCAGCCAGACCGAGAGGGCGCGTTGCGGTTGGGCGGACATGGGCAAGACACCGTCGGCAAAAGGAAAACCCCTGCGCCCGAGCGTGGGGCGCAGGGGCAGCGGTCAGGTCACATCATTCAGCGACTTGCGCGCCGACCACGGCATCCCACTGGCCGGTCACGACGGCCTTGTTGGCCTCTTGCTGGGCGACCGACGGGAAGACGGCGCGGGCATAGGCATCCGCCGGGGGCAGCGCATCCAGCAGCGCTTGCGGCACTTGCCCTTCGGCGACCATGCTGTTGAAGCGGGCGGTGTGGCAGTAGCCCTTGACGTAGCCGTTCTGGCCCTCGTTTGAGAACAGATGTTCCATCCACAGCTTGGCGGCGTTCGGATGCGGCGCATAGGCGCTGATCGCCTGCACATAGACGCCCGCCAGAACCGGACCTTCCGGGATCACGACTTCGACCGGCGGATTGCCCGCCAGTTGGTCACGCCACGACAAGAGGTTATAATCCCAAGCCGCGATGATCGGGGTCTGGCCCTGCGCCATGGTGCCCGACTTGCCGGTGACGGGCACGAAATTGCCAGCCTTGTTCAACTCGGCCATGAATTCCAGACCCTTGGTGCCCGAGGCTTCGCCCGGCTCCGCGCCACGCGACACACCTGCCGACATGATGGCCAGGATCGCCTGGTTCGAGGCGCGCGGATCGCCGGTCAGGGCAAAGGCGTTGGCGTATTCGGGTTTCAGCAGGTCGTCCCACTTGGTCGGCAGGGTCGGGATGATGTCGGTGTTCACACCCAGTGCCATCACGCCGTAGTAAGACCCGGCCCAGAAGCCATCGGCATCCTTGATGTCGGCCGGAATCTCGTCCCAGACCGAGACCTTGTAGGGCTGGATCAGCCCTTCGTCCTTGGCCTGCGGACCAAAGGCCAGACCCACGTCGATGACGTCGGGGGCTTGCGGGCCGGTGTTGTCCTTGTTGGCGCGGATCGCTTCCAGTTCATCCGCCGAACCGGCATCGGGGTTCAATTCGTTGACGGTGATTTCCGGATACTTGGCCTTGAACGAGGCGATGATCTCGCCGTAGTTGCACCAGTCATGCGGCAGGGCGATGGTGGTCAGCATGCCTTCGGCCTTGGCCGCGGCCTCGATCTCGGCCAAGGACTGCGCCTGTGCGCCTGAGGCGGCCAGCATGGCAATGAAGCTCGCGCCCGACACCAATGCGTTGAGGGTTTTCATATCCGTCTCCTGTGAATGTCAGGGATGCGCGGTCAGAGGGCCGGGCATCGTGGCGGCTGCCTAACATGGCCGGATGACGGTCAAGTCACGGATTTGCAAAGGTTTCGTGAAATCATTTGTATGCATACAAAACCGACTGCGGCCCGGCCAAAAGGGGCTGCACGTCGGGGCCGGTCACGGCTCTCCCAAGGCCCGGATGCGGTCGGACCGGAGCAAGCCCGCCCGGCGCAGGACACCGACCGGATAGGCGGGGTTGTGGGCCAGCGCATCCATGGTGAAATCCGGCTCCAGCGCCTTCAGGCGGCGCGCGGCGGCAAGGGCGAGACCGGGCTGATCCGCCGCCGCGCCAAGCGCCACGACATAGCGTTGCGCCGCCCGGAAATCCGGCGAGTCACTGGCGGCGGTACGGGCCATGGTCAGGGCAAGGTCCAGATCGCCCGTCAGCGCTGCCGTAAGGCACAGCCCCATGTCCCACCAGAACCGGTTGGGCGCGGCTGCCCCGATGGTCTGGACCTTCATCGAGATGCGATGCGCCTCTTCGATCCGGCCCGCATGCAGATGGGCATAGGACAGGCTGTCCCAGGCCAGCGGATTGCCGGGGTTCAGCCGAACGGAGCGTTGCGCCAGTTCTGCCCCGGCGAGGGGCGAGTCATCGATGGCGCAGCGCACATAGGACAGCACCGCCAGCACCATGGAGTTGTTCGGCTCGCGCTCCATCGCCTTGCCACACAGGGCCCGCGCCTCATCCCGCAGGGTCTGGGCATCGCTGCCGTGGCGTTCCACCATTTGCAACACGCGCAACTGCCCGCGCCGCGCCAGTGTCAGGCCCTGCGGTCGGATCTCATCCGCGAGGGTCAGCAGGGTCTCAGCCTCGGCCAGACGCAGCGGGTCCAGCGTCCAGATCTTGCGAACCGCCAGACGCTGCAAGACCATCGCGTTCAAGTCTCCTGCACCGCCCAGTTCAAGCGACAGTGCGTCGCCCAGAACCTCGACCACCTGATTGGCAAAGAGCGTCAGCGCCGTGGCCTCGGGTGTCGGGTCGGTGGGCAAGGCCATGGAGCGCCCCGACCAAAGCACCTGCCCCGTGGCACCGTCTTCGGCCCGCACCCGCAGGAACCGCTCTCCCGGTCCGGCCGCCATGGCCTGAACCGTGACCGCGATGCTGTTGGGCAGGCCGGGTGTCTGGCGGCGGGTGAAGACCGTGATCCCCAGCGCTTCCCGCAGGGAAAGGGCGACGGCGTCGATGAACAGATCCTCCATCAGGGCCAGCCCGTCCGCCGTGTTGCGCGACTTTTGCAGAACGACCGAGGCTGTGGCCCTGTCGGTGCGGCGGGCGTGCGGCGCGGCAGGGGCCGGCAAAGCGGGGCCTGCCAGTGCGGGGCCCGCCACGTGCCAGAGGTCGGCCCGGATCGGGGCATCGGTCAGGTAGCGGTGGCGTTCATGGCGCAGCCAGCTTTCGAATTCCGGGTCGCGGACGTCCAGACCTTCCAGAAACTCCGGGTCGCCGGTTGTTGACAGATCGACCTGCACCCGGTCGCGCCGCAGTCCGATCTTTTGCCGGTCAGAGGTCAAGACGGCGTGGCTGGTGCCAAGGCTGCGACGCAATTCGGTCAGGGCCTGTCGCAGGCTGGCCGAGGCCTGATCCGTGCCGCGGTCGCTCCACAGCTTGTCCTCCAGCCAGCGGCGATTGCGGCACAGATCGGGGCTTGTGGCCAAAAGGGCCAACAGGCCCTGCACCTTTGCGCCCTTGGGCGTCAGGTCGGTGCCATCCGCCGCTGTGACCCGAAACCGGCCGGACAGAGACAGGCGCAGCAATCCATCCTCGGCACTGTCACGCATAAAATCCCTCGTCCACACTCATCAACGGTTGCATGAAACCACAGGACATGGCGCGGACAAAACGACTTTCCGGGGGCCAGCCGCTGGGCAGCGGAGCGGACCGTGAGAAAATCGTGAATTTCGCCCTGCGCCGGATGTCAAACTTGACCAAACGGCCCCTCTCGCCTGACGGTTGTGCAGAGCCGGTCAGGGGGTGTCAGTATGAGTGCTTACGGCAAAGGGCAGGGAAAAGGCCAAGGCAAGGGGCAGGGCAAAGGACAGGGCAAGGGTCAGGGACTGGATCATGCCGGAGGCGAAAGCGGGCTGGACCTCTCTGATGCGCTGGCTGCCGTGCGGGATGGGCTGGTCGGGTTCTGGAACGGCGCGCCCTCTGTCGGTGCCGCGCCGCCGCTGGGGGCGGCAGAGGATGCCGACATCGACTATCTGACTGCCGACATCCGGGCCGATCTGCTGGATTCGGTGCTGGCCGCGCGTTTCGGCTTTTCCGGGTCTGCCACGCCGACGGCCCATCTGACGGTGGATGGCGCGGCGTCAATCCAATTGACGCGGCCCGCCCCGGAGTTCTTTCGGCGGCAACTGGTCTTTCTGCGCAGCTATGCCGATCTGCGGACAGACCGGATGGTCGAAATCGACGTGCAGATGCAGGACATGCTGTCTTTCTTCGGATTGGTCGGCATGCTGAACGACAGCCGCCGCCGCCACACGCTGGAACTGATGGCCGCCGTGATCCGGCTGGCTGTGCATGTCGAGATGCCGCTGAAGCATTTCTGTCGCGCGGCGCGTCCGATGGATTACTCGGACCGGGTGATGCCGCTGATCCAGACGCCGTCGCATTCCAGTTTTCCGTCGGGACATGCGATGGAGGCCTTTGCCGCAGCCACCGTGCAGGATCGGCTGTGCCGGGGCCGGGCTTAAGCCGCAGAGGGTCTGCACGCCTTGCCCTATCGGATCGCGCATCGCATCGCGGTGAACCGCACGGTCGCGGGGGTGCATTTCCCGGTGGATTCGCTGATCGGTGCCTTGATCGGCTGCCGCTTGGGCGAAGATCTCTATCGTCTGGCCCATGGGCTGGCACCGCTGCCCGCCATCGCGCTGGACCTAGGCCCGGATGACCGGACGCTGCTGTGCGGCAGGGTCCCGATTGCCGCCGATGAGGATTTCACGCTGGAACTTCTGGGGCGTCTGCACCAGCCCGGTCCCGACCACGGCGCCGCGCCCTGCGGGATACTGGGGCGTCTCTGGGCCAAGGCGGCGGCGGAATGGCCAGAGACCGCCGGGCCGGAGACGTGATCATGGCGCTGCGCTGGAGCGGTTGGACAGACTCGACGATCACGTCGCTCGGCGGGTCGGACGCGCGCTCGCCCTATGTCGATTGGCAGCGCACCATCGACCCGCGCCGGACCGAGGCGCGCTTTGCCCTCGTGCCGCAGCGTCTGCCGCTGCTGGGGGCAGATGGGATGTACAGCGGACAGCCGGAAATCGTCTTGCCGCGCGGGGCCCTGCCGCACGACGCCACCGTCATCGCCGCGCCGCCGGAATGTGCGGATGTGCTGGCAGGTCTGACCGTGCCCCCGGACGAGGATGCGGTGATCGTGGGCGTCATTGATGCGGGACTTGCCTTGGCGCATGAGCGGTTTCGCCGCGCCGAGGGCAAGGGGACGCGGATCCTGTCCTGCTGGCGGCAAGGCGGGCGATGGGAGGGCCAGCCGCACCTTCCCTTTGGGCGTGAACTGACGCAACGCGACATGGACCGGATGCTGGACGCCGTGAAGGGCGATGAGGAGGCGTTCAACCGGATGGCGGGGATGGTGGATTTCGCCGATCCCTACGGTGACCGCTGGGTGGAAACCCGTGCGCCGCATGGCACGGCGGTGGCCGATCTTGCGGCGGGCTGTGATCCGCTGTCCGATGATCTGGCGCGGCTGCGCGACCGGGCCCATCTGGTGATGGTCGAACTGGCCCCGCGCCCCAACATCGGATCTTCCGGTGATTTTCTGGAGTTTTACGCGATCTGGGCGATCCGGCATATCGTCGATACGGCCGATGCGATCTGGCGCGCGCGCTTTGCCGGACAGGCGCGGCGCGGGTTTCCCATCGTCATCAACCTGTCCTATGGCCGCCATGCCGGACCCAAGGACGGCAGCGCCCTGATCCAGCGGTTCTTGCGCGCCTTGACTGCGTCCCGACCGCCCGAAGCGCCGGTGCGCTTTGTGCTGCCTGCGGGCAATGACAATCTGGACCGGGGCTCTGCCGTCTTGGGCCACCGCGATCCGGGCGAGACGCGTGCGCTGTGCTGGCGCATCCTGCCCGAGGACCGCACCGCCAGCTATGCCGAGATCTGGGCCGATCCGCCCAAGGCCAAGGGCAGCAGCGACAGCCATCCAGGCCCGCTTTCGCTGTCGCCCCCGTCTGGTCCGGCGCTGGACTTCGGCGCGGACCTGCCACGGCCGGGGCAGTGCTGTGACCTGATCGAGACCGAGAGTGGCCGACCGGTGGCGCGGGTCTATTGCTGCCGGTCTTTCGATCCCGAGGCCGCCACCCCCACCGCAATCGGCTATGTCCTCTGTGTGGCACCGACATGGCGGGCGTCCCCGCCCCCCGCAGGGTGGCCCGCAGCACCGGCAGGGGCTTGGCGCATCACGCTGGGGGCCGGTCCCTTGGCGAAACTGCATGTCCAGTCCGACCAGACCTTCCGTCCCGGTCCCGGCTCCGCGCAGTTGTCTTACTTCGAGGATCTGGCCGACACGCCCTCGAATCTGCGCTACCGGTCCCATGATGACTCCGGCGCGCTGCGCGACAGCTACGGCCTGCATCCGGTGACCGCTGCCGTGATCGACAACGAACCGGCAGGCAAGACCGGCCCGATCCGCCGCCAGAACACGCTGAACGCGCTGGCCGCCTCTGCGGGGTCCCTGACCATCGCGGGATATCGCGACAGCGACGGCTGGCCTGCGGCCTATTCCGGCACGGGGCGGGGATTTGCCATCGGCACCGCGTCAGGCGGGGCGTCGGTGGGTCTGGCCGGGATGGATGCGGCCTGCATCAGCGAGGACGGGCCATGGCGCGGCGGGCGCTTGGCGGCGGCGGGGCGCAGCGGTGCGGTGGCGGCCTTGGGGGGCACCAGCTTTGCCTCTGCCGAGGCGACGCGCCTGATCACGCTGGCGCTCTTGGCGTGGATCGACGACGGCTGTCGCACACAGCCCCCCGGCGATGCGGCGTGGCTTCGGGCGCTTGCCGCGCGCTCTGACGCGGCCCGCGTCGCGGCG
The DNA here is from genome assembly GCA_027486345.1 of Paracoccaceae bacterium. Classification (GTDB taxonomy): domain Bacteria; phylum Pseudomonadota; class Alphaproteobacteria; order Rhodobacterales; family Rhodobacteraceae; genus Paragemmobacter. Next base: position 13,391 of record JAIXPH010000019.1, on the reverse strand, counting down.
GCGCTGGGGGCCGGGGTCGTCTGTCCACCGGCGCAGGCGCTGGACCGGAAACTGGGGTGGGGTCGGCTGCCCCGGCAGGATCACGGGCGGCCAACACGCTGATCCGCGCGCAAAAGGGGACAGAGGAAAGGATCGTCGCGTCTGGCGTCCCGGTCCCAATAGACGCCCTGCGGGGCGCTTTCGCGGATCAACTGCGCCAGGGCGCGCGCGTCGGCCAAGGCCACCTGGTCCCAGTCCAGCGCGGCACAGGTCGCGTTCAGGAACGGCACCACCTCGCGCTGGAACAGCGACAGGGTCACCTCGGCATCGCAGGTGTTCTGCGCGATGCAGATGCCCATGGCCTGATAAAAGGACAGCAATGCCGCGAACTTCTGATGCCACTCGGCTGGCCAGTTCTGCGCCGACTGATCCCGTTGCAAGGCAAGGCGCAGGTCGGCGCGGGCAGAGTCGGGCATCTCCAGCGTGATGGCCTGCATTCTGGCCAGCAGCTCTGGCGTGGGCTGATCGCAGCCGCCGGGCGGTGGCTCCATCCGCGCGGTCCCCACCAGAAAGGAGCACATCACCCGACCGACTTGGCGTTGCATCGCCTCTGGCGCGAACAGCGCAGGCAGGTGGCCTGCGGCCCCGGCTGGACCGAAGATATCACGGTATTGCCGTTGCAGTTCCAGCCCGGCACGGACGCGGTCGATCCGCAGGTGTTGGACATAGGTGAACACCGCCCATCCCGCCGTCACCAGCGCGGCCATCGTCGTCACCATCGGCGCGATCCGGCGCAGGACGACCGGCGCGGGCAGGGTGGCGGCAAGCCAAAGCAACACCCGGCGCATGTCAGAAGGACCGGCCCGGCGCGGGCGCAGATGCGCCCGGCGCGTCCCCCGTGTCGAGGCTGTCCGCGCAGCATTGGCACAGGGTGCAGATGTCGATCAGTGCGGCCTCTGGCGCGGGGCCGGGCGTGGAGGGCCTATCTGCGCCGGGTGGCCCGCCATGACCCGCTGGGTCACGACAGAGCATCGGCATCATCGCGCAAAAGTCAAAGGCAGGCTGGCGGTCTGCACCCTGGCTTTCGCCCTGTGCCGGACCGGCCAGCATCGCCAGCGGCAGGATCAGGGCCATCCACCGGAGCGCGCCGGTCACGGCACGATCCTGTCGCGGCTTGCGGGCGGGGTCAGATAGCCCGCAAGCGCGGTGCAGATCGTCAGGATCGCGCCCATGATGTAGTCGGGCATGTTGGGCTCGAGCACATAGGTGTTCAGCGCCCAGATCAGGATTGTTGCCACCGCCGAGGCGACCGTGGTTGCCACGACCTTTTGCGCCGGGGCTGCATTTGCCATTCTTGCCATTTCACGCTTCCTTTTCGTTCAGGGTGTTTTTGGGGTCGGCCAAACGCAGGCGCGCCTGCCGGACGATTTGTGCAAATTCCAGACAGTCATCAGGGGTGTGGTCGGCCATGACCTGCAACCGCCACCGGCAGGCGTTGCGGGCGACGGCGGGATATTCGACCAGATTGACGATCCCGCCCGAGTCCAGCACTGCGGCCGTCAGGTGGCGCGAGGCTGCATCCCCGCCCAGCACCACCGGCACGATGCCACTGGGGCGGCCCAGAACGGGAAATCCCAACCCCTCCATCGCCTGCCGCAGGAGGAGGGCGTTCTCCTCAAGCCGGGTCCGGCGTGCAGCGCCTTCGGGGCTTTGCACCACCTCCAGCGCCGCGAGCGCGACAGCGGCCTGCACCGGGGACAGCGCGTTGGAAAAGGTCTGCGGCCCGCTGCCAAAGCGCAGCGCATGGCGCAAGGCCGGGTGGTTCGAGGCGACAAAGCCGCCATTCGTGGCGAACACCTTGGAAAAGCTGCCCATGACGATGTCGATCTCGCCCAGCATGCCCTGATCTTCCAGCGCGCCGCGCCCGCCCCGTCCCAGCGCGCCCAGATCATGGGCGACATCCACCATCAAGGTCGCGCGGTGGCGTCGGCACAGGTGTTGCAGCGCGCCCAGATCGGGGGAGTCGCTGTCCATGCTGAACAGGCTTTCGGTCACCACCAGCACGCCCGCCTGAGGGTCTATCTCGCGCAGTCGGTGCAGCCGCCGCGCCACACCGTCGGTCGAAAGATGGGGAAAGCGGTGGACATGCGGTGTGGCGGCCGCCGCGCCCTCTTGCAGGCAGGCATGGGCCAGAAGGTCGATCACCACATGGTCGGTCGGACGCACCAGCGCCCGGATCAGCCCATATCCCGCACCCCAGCCGGTGGGAAACACCGTGGCCGTGCGGCAGGCGGTGAAATCGGCGAGGGCCTGTTCCAGACCCAAGGTCAGGGTGGTGAGACCCATCAGCGCGGCGGACCCGGCGGAATGCACGCCGAAGGTCGTCATCGCCTGCTGCGCGGCGGCAAGGATGCGGGGATGGTTCGACAGGGACAGGTAATCCTGATTGGCGAAGTTCACCCCGATCAGGGCGCGCCCCGCCGCGTCATTGCCCCGCATCCGCCGGCCCGGCGCCCCTGCGGCAACCTTGCAATAGGGAAGCACGCCCGCCGCGCTGCGCGCCTGCACCCAGTGCATGACCGGCGACCAGCGGTCCATCAGGTCGGGACAGGCGGCATCGTAATGCTCGGCCGTGCTGCCCGACAGCGGGTCGGGCGCCGTAAAAACGGCGGGCATGACCTAGATCCCCAACCGCTTTTGCAGTGTCCCGTTGGCGAGGCCATCCGGGGCGAGCCCGTTGGCCCGTTGGAAATCGATCAACGCCAGTCGCGTCATCGGTCCGAAGATGCCGTCCTCGTCGATGCGGGCCGGGGCCAGCGCGGCGTTCAGCGCGCGTTGCAGCGCCAGCACGCGCGGCCCCCGGTCCCCGACAGTCAGCGCGCCGGGAATGGTCTTGCCGCTTTGCGCGCCGAAGGCGCCTTCGGCGGCCCAGCGGTGGATCATCTGGTCGCTGGCCTCGAAGTGCATGGAATCTTCGGTGGGGAAGGCGATGCCCCAATAAAACCCGTGCCGATTGAAGATCGGCCACAGGTCCAGAAGCCCGCGCTGCACAAAGCCGTCACCGCGGGTGTCCAATTCCTTGTCGATGGTCAGATCGACGGCGAGACCCCAGGAATGGTTCGACACCGCCGTGGCAGAGCCGCGCACAAGGCGGCAACACAGCATGCCAGCCGTGCCCAGCCGGTCATGCAGGTCGGGATGGGTGGTCCTGACTTCGGCCATCACCGCCGTCAGCGCGCTGACCGCCGGGCTGAGGCCGGTGACCGAAAAGGGACCGACATTCCGTGTCACCATCAGCGCCTTGATCGCGGCGCTTTCCACGGGCTGGCAGTCCTTTCCATAGCTGCCACGCGGATTGCCGATCAGCGCCGCATTCACCGTGGCGCGGGCGGGTGACAGCTTGCCATTGGCCGTGAACCGGTCAAAGCCAGCGATATCGGCGATCTTGAGGCGGTCGGTCGGGTGTTGGGGCATGGCCTCTCTCCGTGTTGGATGAGGCAGCATGGCGTCCCGACCGTCAGCCCTGCGTGAGCAGACAGCTTTCTTTCAGGGTCGTGCCGTGAAATCTTCGCAAAATCATGCGCGCGGGAGGGCGGGGTGGCTGTCAGGCGCGGCCTGCGGCACCCAGATTGCAAAGGATGGCGCGGGTCGCGGCGGTCAGGGGCGCTTCGGTGGATTTCAGGATCGCGATCCGGTCAAACTGCGCCGGGTCGCGCATTAGGCTGTCGCGCAGCGCCGTGCCAAAGGCCGCGCGCAATTCGGTGCCGATGTTGAATTTGGCGATGTGGCTGGTGGCGGCGAGGGTGGCGCGTTCGGCCAAAGGCACACCAGAGCCGCCGTGGATCACCAAGGGCACGGTCGTCACCGCCTCGATCGCGCGCAGGCGGTCAAGGTCCAGCCCCTGTCCGGGTGTCTGTTGCAGATGCACATTGCCGACAGAGACGGCCATCGCGTCCACCCCCGTCTCACGGGCAAAGCGGGCGGCCTCATCGGGGTCCGTCCCCGCAGACTCTGCTCCCCCGGCATAGCCGACAAAGCCGATCTCGCCCTCGCACGATGCCCCCGCTGCATGGGCCAGTTCCGCCACCGCCGCCGTCAGGTCGATGTTCTGCGATAGGGGCAGGTTCGATCCGTCCACCATGACCGAGGTGAACCCGAGGTCCAGCGCGGCGCGGCAGTCCTCCAGCGTGTAGCCGTGGTCCAGATGGGCGACGACGGGGACCGATGCGCCTTCGGCCAGCGTGCGGAACATCTGCGCCAGCACCCGCAGCGGCGTATGGGCGCGGCAGCCCGGTCCGGCTTGCAGGATGACGGGGGCACGCTCCGCCTCTGCCGCCGTCACAAAGGCGCGCATATCCTCCCATCCCAGACACACCAATCCCGGCACGGCATAGCCGCCCTTCAGCGCCGGTTGCAGGACCTGGGCCAGTGTTGCCAGCGTCATTTGAACTTGGCCACCATGTCCATGATGCCGGGGATCGTGTGCAGTTGCGCGGCATGGGTGGGTTGGAAATACTGCTTCAGGCTGCGCTGGCTTTGCCCGCCGAGGATGGTGAAATAATACATCTCATAGCCCGGCAGCACGCAGCAGGGGTGATAGCCCTTGTCGATCAACACGGTTGAGCGGTTCATGATGTGATAGGCATCGCCGGGTTCGTTATCCACCCGTTGCAGCATTTGTAGGCCCGAGCCGTAGTCCGGGCGGAAGCGGAAGTTGTAGCATTCGTCGTGGCGGGATTCTTCGGGCAAGCGGTCGGTATCATGCTTGTGGCTGGGAAAGCCCGACCAGCCGCCTGCGCCGACGGTGAACAACTCACTCACCAACAGCCTCCCCACGCGGTCATGATAGGCCGCGCCAAGGATGTGCTTGATCTTGCGATGGGTCTTGGTGTCGTCCGAGCCGTATTGCACGTGGTCAATCTCTGCCGCGCGGACGGCAAAGGGGCGCAGGGTTTCCGCGTATTGCGCGCCGGCGATGAACACCTCGGTCTCTGTGCGGGCTGTGATGCGGGTGGCGGCGTCGGTGGGGACATAGACGCCTTCGGGTTCACCGTCCCAGACATCCTGCCCACGATGGCCGATGTCGGCAAAGGTTTGGCCCATGGTTTCCACCGTCACTGTCCCGGTCGCGGGGACCACGCAGGTCTCATACCCCGGCGTGCGATAGTCGAAATGCTGACCTGCCTGTAACCGGACGATGTTGAAATAGACCAAGGGCACCAGCGGGTGATCCCTGTCCACGATGGGGCGGTTTTGGTTGTCATGGGGGGCGATGTGCATGGTGCGTCCTGTCAGCCTGCGGTCGGGCCGGGGTGAAGGGTCAAGAAGTGATCGAGTTCCTCAGGCGTCGGCATGGCGGGCGCACAGCCCACCCGCGCGACGACCAACGCGGCGGCGGCGGACCCGCGCAGAACGGCCTCGGTCAAAGTGCGCCTTTGCGACAGGCTGGCCACAAGGTTGCCAAGGAAGGCATCCCCTGCCCCGGTGGGCTTCAGTGCATCGGTCCGGTAGATGCCGGTGCGGACCTCAGCCCCGGCGGTCAGGGTGATCGCGCCGAGTTCGCCCATCTTGTAGATAACGATCTGCGCGCCCTCAGCGATCAGGCTGCGGGCCTTGTCCAAGCCACGGTGCAGCGACCCTGCCATGAAGCCAAACTCCACATCATTGCCGACGATCACGTCGCAGAGGGCGGCGGCGCGGGAATAGACCTCGGATGCCTCTGCCGCCGAGCACCAGGAATAGGGCCGGTAGTCGATGTCAAAGATCAGCGGCAGGCCAGTGGCGCGGGCAAGGTCAAAGGCGCGGAAGGTGGCGGTTCGGGACGGCTCTGCCGCCAGCACGGTGCCTGTGGTGATCAAGGCCCCAAAGCGGGTGTAATCGACGGCCTCAACATCTGCGGTGGTCATGGCGAAATCGGCAGCACCATTGCGGTAGATCACCGATTGGCAATTCTCGACCCGCGTTTCCACCACGGCCAGCGAATTGCGCGCCTCGCCGCCCGTCGCCCGCACATGACTGCGGTCCACCCCGTAAGCATCAAGTTGCGCCAGACAGAACCGCCCCACCGCGTCATCCGACACGCAGGTCAGAAGCGCCGCCTTCCCCCCCGCCCGCGTCAAGGCCACTGCGATATTGGCCGATGACCCGCCAAGGGCCGAGGTAAACCGCGTCGCCGTTTCAATCGGCGTGCCCGGCGGGTCGGCGTAAAGGTCCATCCCTGCCCGCCCGATCACCAGACAGGGCGCTTGGCCAAGGCGCGACAGGTCAGCCATGCACCACCCCGCCATCCTGACGAAAAGCCATCTTTGCCGGGCTGATCTTGTGCTGCATTCTGGGTGGGCCTTCCGAACGGGGCTTGCGCGTTTTGCGCGCTGAGGATAGCAATTTTGCAACCGGTTGCAATGTCGGCCTTCGGGGGGAGCGACCATGTCAGAGATCGGAATTGGCCTTGTTGGCGGCGGCTATATGGGCAAGGCTCATGCAGTCGCCCTCTCTGCTGTTGCGGCGATCTTCGACACGGCCTTGCGCCCAAGGTTAGAGGTGGTTGCCGCCACCACGCGCGACTCGGCGGCGCGTTACGCCCGCGCTTACGGATTTGCGCGCGGCACCTCGGATTGGCGCGATCTGGTGGCCGATCCGAAGGTTCAGGCGGTCGTCATCGCCTCGCCGCAATCCACCCACCGCGCGATTGCCGAAGCGGCCTTTGCCGCCGGAAAGCCGGTGTTTTGCGAAAAGCCGCTCGGCGCATCGCTTGAGGATGCCAAGGCGATGGTCGCGGCGGCCGAAGCCTCGGGTCAGCCGAATATGATCGGCTTCAACTATGTCCGCACCCCCGCCACCCAATTCGTGCGGCAGTTGTTGGCGGATGGCGTGATTGGCCGCGTCACATGGTTTCGCGGTGAGCATACCGAGGATTTCCTATCCGACCCCGACGCCCCCGCGACGTGGCGCACAATGGGGCGGGCGAACGGTTGTATGGGTGACCTCGCCCCGCATCCGATCAACTGCATGCTCGCACTGATGGGTCCGGTGGCGGAACTGTCGGCGCGGATTGAGACGGTGCATCCCACCCGCCCCGGCGGCACGGTGGACAATGACGACCACGGGCAATTGATGCTGCGCTTTGCCAGCGGTGCGATGGGGCATCTGTATATCAGCCGCACCGCCACGGGCCGCAAGATGGGCTATGCCTATGAAATTCACGGCACCAAGGGCAGCATCCGCTTTGACCAAGAGGATCAGAACTCGGTCCATCTTTATCGCGCCGAAGGGCCAGAGGCGACGCGCGGCTTTACCCGCATTCTGACCGGCCCCGCGCATCCCGATTACCTTCCCTTCTGTCAGGGGCCGGGACATGGCACCGGCTATCAGGATCAGATCATCATTGAAGCGCGGGATTTCCTGACGGCTATCCATACGCGCCAGCCGGTTTGGCCCACCTTCCGCGATGGCCTCGCGGTTTCCCAGATCATCGACACCGCCTTTCAGGCATCCGACGACGGCCGCTGGCACGCCGTCCCAGAGGTATGAGGACCCCATGACCATCCGTATCGGCAATGCGCCCTGCTCTTGGGGTGTGGAATTCGCCAGCGATCCGCGCAACCCGACATGGCAGCAGGTGCTGAGCGACTGCGCAGGCGCAGGGTATAAGGGGATCGAACTTGGCCCCATCGGCTTTATGCCCGAAGACCCGGCGATCCTTGGCCCCGCTTTGGCGGAGCATGGGTTGGAACTGATCGGCGGCGTGGTCTTCCGCCCCTTTCACGATCCGGGCGCGTGGGATGAGGTGATGGATGCCGCAACCCGCACTTGCAAGGCGCTGGTGGCGCATGGCGCGCAGCATCTGGTGCTGATCGACTCCATCTCTCCCCGCCGTGCGCCCACCGCTGGCCGTGCGGATGCCGCCGAGCAGATGGACAGCGCCGAATGGTCCGCCTTGCGCGACCGCATCGCCACTGTCGCCAAACTGGGGGCCGAGGAGTATGGCCTGACCGTGGGCATTCACGCCCATGCCGCAGGCTTCATCGACTTTGAGCCAGAGTTAGAGCGTCTCCTGTCCGAAGTGGATGAGCGCATCCTGAAAATCTGCTTTGACACCGGCCACCATTCCTATGCAGGCTTTGACCCCGTGGCCTTTATGCGCCGCCACATCGGGCGGATTTCCTATATGCACTTCAAGGACATCGACCCCGTGGTCAAAGCGGACGCCATCGCCAAATCCACGGGTTTCTACGACGCCTGCGGGCAAGGCATCTTCTGCAACCTTGGCAAGGGCGATGTCGATTTCCCCGCCGTGCGGCAAATCCTGCTGGAGTCGGGCTTCAAGGGCTGGTGCACGGTGGAACAGGACTGCGACCCGACGCTGGATGTCAGCCCCATCGACGACGCGCGCAAGAACCGCGATTATCTTTCCTCCATCGGCTTCTGAGGGGCACTTATCATGGCACAACTGAACTGGGGCATGATCGGCGGCGGCGAGGGCAGCCAGATCGGACCCGCCCACCGTCTGGGCGCTTTGGCCGATGGGCATTTCAAGATGGTCGCGGGTGCCTTGGATCATCGCCCCGATGTGGGGCGCGACTACGCGCAACGCTTGGGCGTGGCCCCCGACCGCGCCTATGGTGACTGGCAGGAAATGCTGGCCGGAGAGCGGAACCGCCCCGACCGCGTGGACCTTGTGACGGTGGCCACCCCGAACTCCACCCATTTCCAAATCACCAAGGCTTTCCTTGAGGCCGGGTTCAACGTGCTGTGCGAAAAGCCGATGACGGTGACGGTGGAAGAGGGCGAAGAGATCGTCCGCATCGCCGCCAAGACCGGCAAGATCTGCGCGGTGAACTATTGCTATTCCGCCTATCCGATGGTGCGGCAGGCTCGCGCCATGGTGCGCAACGGCGATATCGGCAAGGTGCGCTTGGTGGTGACCAACTTCAGCCACGGCCACCACGGCGACGCGACCGATGCCGAAAACCCCCGTGTCCGCTGGCGCTATGATCCGGCTATGGCGGGTGTGTCCGGCCAATTCGCCGATTGCGGCATCCATGCCCTGCATATGGCCAGTTTCATCTGTGATGATGAGGTGGAGAAACTGAGCGCCGACTTCGCCTCGACCATTCCCAGCCGGATGCTGGAGGATGACGCGATGGTCAACTTCCGCATGACCAAGGGCACAGTGGGCCGGCTGTGGACCTCTTCCGTCGCCATCGGGCGGCAGCATGGCTTTGACATTCAGGTGTTTGGCGAAACCGGCGGCTTCCGCTGGGCGTCAGAACAGCCCAACCAGTTGATCTATACCCCCGTCGGTGGGCGCACGCAGATCATGGAAAAGGGCGAAGGCGGGCTTTACGACGACGCAAAGCGCCTGTCCCGCGTGGCGATTGCACACCCGGAAGGGTTCCCCTTGGCGGTGGCGAATATCTATTGCGATCTGGCCGACAGCATTCGCGGCACGGCGCGGGATGGATTGCCGCTGGCCTCGGCGGGCGTGCGGTCGATGGCGGCGGTGCATACGGCGGTGGCCTCGGCCAAGGCTGGCGGCCAATGGATGGACGCACGCCCGCCGATGTTCCGCTAAAACCCCCGCAACGTGCACCGCGCGATCACCCGGCAGGGAAACAGCCGGGTTTCGGGCGGGCGTTCTGGCGTTTCAATCGTGGCCACCACCAGATCAATGGCGGCCTCGATGATTTCGGCGACGGGCTGGCGGATCGTCGTCAGAGCGATGTTCTGCCAGCGTGACATCTCCATGTCGTTCAGCCCGATCAGACCGATATCCCGCGGCACGGACAACCCGGCCTCCTGAATGGCGCTGAGCGCGCCGACGGCCAACAGATCATCGCCGCAGAAATAGGCCTCCGCCGGGGTGTCCGCCAACAGGCGCTGCATCTCGGCCCGTCCGGCGTCAAAGGTGTAATCGGTGGCATAGGACAGGGTGACCTGCATGTCCCGCCCCGCCAGCGCCTGCTGAAACCCCGCCGCACGGTCCTGGGTCGAGGTGGCGCTTTCCGGCCCACCCAGAAAGGCAACCCGTCGATAGCCGCGCTGCATCAAGGCCTCTGCCGCCATCCGGCCACAGGCGACGTTGTCGATGCCCACGACATGCACATCGGGCGTGGGGGAATGACGGCCAAAGGCATGGACCACCGGGAGGTTGGCGGTCTTGCAGGCCCGCGCGAAACTGGATGGCAGGGTCGATGACGCGACGATCACCCCATCCACCGAATATTGCCGCAGCATCCGCAGGGACGCGGCGTGATCCGTGACCCCGCTCAGGTTCACCAGCAAGGGTCGCAAGCCCCGCGCTTGCAGACCCCGGGTGAAAAGGTCAAACACCTCAAGGATCAGCGGGTTGTGGAAGTTGTTGGCGATCAGACCAATCAGCTTGGTCCGCCCCGTCGTCAGGCTGGAGGCCAGCGCGTTGGGCGCATAGCCCAACTCTTGCGCCGCCGCCTCAACCTTGGCGCGGGTTCTGGCGGAAACCGACGCACCTTCGGTGAAGGTCCGCGACACGGCAGAGCGGGACACCCCCGCCCGTTCGGCAACGTCTTTCAGCGTCACTGCCATCGTCTGCCTGCATCCTGCCCCGCAGGGCGAAGTCTATACAGCTTCCACCCCCAAGGAAAACCACACCATCAATGGCAAAGGCGGTGCATATGAAAATGGCCCGCGCGTCAGCGCGGGCCATCTGTCCTGCAAGGGCGGGACGATCACATGGTCTTGTCGGCTTCGACCTTCTTCTGGGTCTTGGCCAGTTCCGGATCGGGAACCAGGCCATAGGCCTCCAGCGGGCCGCCCGGGCCGGCGACTTCATCCGACACGAAGAACTGCACGAATTCCTTCAGGCCCGGAATGGTGCCGACATGCTGCATTTTGACATACATGAACAGCGGACGGGACACTTTGTACTTGCCCGAGGCCACGGTCTCACGCGACGGGGTCACGCCTTTGAACTCTGCGACGCGCAGCTTGTCCTTGTTGTTTTCGTAGAAGGCCAGACCGAAGACGCCCACGCCGTTCTTGTTGGCGGCCAGACGGGCCAGCGTTTCGGTATAGTCGCCGTCAATCTCGACCACGCGGCCATCGGTCCGCATCGCGATGCAGCCTTCGGTGGTCTTCGTCTTGTCGCCGTTCACACGACGCGCCACGACGCGATCCGCCTTGAAGGTCTTGCAACCGTCCTCGACCACCTTGACGTCGAACACTTCACGGGTGCCGTGCTTGGCGCCCGGAATGAAGGCGAGGATTTCCTGATCCGGCAGCGAGGCATCGACTTCGGACCACTTGGTGAAGGGGTTCGGGACCAGCTTGCCGTCGATGACGACTTCGGCGGCCAGCGCGTTGTACACCTGCGCGCCAGTCAGATTGAAGGCCGGGCCGTTGATGTCCGAGGCGAAGACGATGCCGTCATAGCCGATCTGCACTTCGGCGACCGAGGTCACGCCGTTTTCCTTGCAGCGGGCCAGTTCCGACGCCTTGATCTTGCGCGAGGAGTTGGCGATGTCGGCGGTGTTTTCGCCCACGCCTTCACAGAATTTCTTGATGCCGGCCGAAGAGCCGCCGCCTTCGACCACGGGGGTCGGGAAGCCGGCGTTCTCGCCGAACAGTTCGGCCACGATGGTCGAATAGGGCAGAACGGTCGAAGAGCCGGTGACTTGGACTTGGTCACGGGCTTGGGCCGCACCGGCGAACAGGGCCAACGCAGCAGCGGCGGGGGCCGCGAAACGAAGGAAGGACATGGAGCACTCCATCATGAAGGGGGGAAGGGCGCGGGCGTCAGACCGCCCGCGCGGACCAGAGGGCAGACGCCCTCCGATCAGAAGGACATGGTCGCGCCGATGTTGACGTTGGCCTTGCCGGTGTCTTTCTTGGCGTAGCCCGCCGCGATGGCCAGACCGCTGCCCAGATCATGGGTCACGCCAAAGCCCTGATAGTCATTGCCGGCGAAGTCCTGACGGAAGAAGCCGGTCAGCGTGGTGGTGCCGATGATGTAGGTGCCGTAGACGGCATACTGTTCCTTATCATCGTCGCGCAGACCGTAGGCCACTTTGACTTCGGCCTGACCGTTGCCATAGCTGCCGCTCAGCACCGACTGCGACCGGACGCCGTTGTCTTCGTAACCGGCGGCGATCTTCCAGAACTCGGTGGTGTAAGAGACGCCGAGGGCGAAGTCATCCGACAGCGCCGCCGCACCCGCGCCCGACCCCGTGCCGGGGTTGCCATGCGACAGGTAGGCCCCGAACACACCATTGCCCATGTTGGGGTTGGTGTAGGCGTAGAGCATGTCGATGGCCCCGGTGCCGGTGGTGACGTCCCCGCCGGTCAGGAACTGGAATTCCTGCGGCTTGCCGGTTTCGTTGTAGCCGATCGCGACGAACTGGGTCACGGCGGCCTGCACGGCGCCTTCAACGTCGCCCAGCGTCAGGCGGCCGTAGTCGGCGTGTTCGATGAAGATCGTGCCGCGGGTTCCCGCAGCGGCATTGACCGCGTCAGCGGCGCGGAACTGGCCGCCGAATTTCAGACCGCTGTCGGCCTCGGCCGAGAGCGAGAAGCGCAGACGCACGCGGCTGTCGAAGGTGGCGGTCTTGCCTGCATCAACCGACGTCACGCCCATGCGGCCGTCACCGGACAGCGACACGTCAGCCAGTGCGGCGCCAGCGACCAGCGACAGAACGGTGGAGAGGAGGAGGGTTCTTTTCATTTGAGCGATACCTTGTGGCTTCCTGACCGGCGGCTTTGCGGTCGGCACGCATGGCAATAGCAGAGCGCAGCGAAGCGGAAATAGCCAAATGCGCGGCAATTCGCCTGACGCTGTAAAAATACAACAAGCGAGTTTGATAAAATGTCATTCATGTCGATAAAGTTACGGTGATGTGACAAATGTAAAAATAATGTAACGGATTAAAAAAAATTCGTGACGGCAAAGACAGTGCAGCTCCTCCGGTGGGCCGCTGGACTGGTCGCCGTGGGGCAAAGGAGCGGTGGATCTGCGAATCGGGGCGCGATGATTCGGACATCTGTCCGGGGTTCCTGATGAGCGGGGGCTTCTTCACAAGGGCCGGGTGCCAGCCCCCCGCCCCCCCCTGTCGCGTGGTGCGCAGCAGGGAATGGGGCAGGGCTGCCAAGGGCCAGCGTCCCGGCGGGGCGGCGGTCATCGGATGGAGAAATTTGTCAGGATGAGAGGATTTAAAATGTAGGAAAGCTGAAAGCTGCGCGACGGAAATCAAAACACCCCGGAGGTGACCGCCGGGGTGTCTGCATGCTGGGTGGGACGTTCATCCCAGACTGTAACCGGATCCCCTGACGGTTCTGATGGGGTCTTCGTGTCCGAAGGCGCAGAGGGTTTTGCGCAGGCGTCCGACGTGGACGTCGACGGTTCGGGTGTCGACATAGATGTCGCGGCCCCAGACGCGGTC
>JAIXPH010000001.1 GCA_027486345.1 Paracoccaceae bacterium | reverse complement strand
CTTCGACCCCTACGGCCCGGTGGCCCGCAGAACCCTCACCGCCAACGAAGCCAAAGTGGCCATGGAGTTCTTCGTCGCCAACGCAACCGACCAAGCGGCCGAGTAAGCCACCCCAAAAAGGAAGCGCCGCCCCAAAAAGGCGGCGCTTCTCTTGTCCATCGCGGGGCGTGTGGTGCGATCTCTTCTGCTTTGACCATGGGTACGGCACGGGTCAGAGCCCGACCAGCGACCTTTCACCTCGGCGTCATAGGTCCTGCCGCAGGGAGGGCGGTGCGGCTGCGGGGGACCGGATGGCCTGCTGGGCATCCGGTCCCCTGCAGGATCAGGCGTGGATCGCGCCGTCGCCGCAGGCCAGGGCCGCTTCGCGCACCGCTTCGGAATAGGTCGGGTGCGCGTGGCAGGTCAGCGCCAGATCTTGCGCCGAGGCCCCGAATTCCATCGCCACACAGATCTCGTGGATCAGGTCGCCTGCCATCGGCCCGATGATATGCGCGCCGAGGATGCGGTCGGTGGCCTTGTCGGCGAGGATCTTCACGAAGCCGTCGCCCTGGAACACCGCCTTGGCGCGGCCGTTGCCCATGAAGCTGAACTTGCCGACCTTGTAGGCACGGCCCTCTTCCTTGAGCTGCTCTTCGGTCTTGCCGACGCTGGCCACCTCGGGTGTCGTGTAGATCACGCCGGGGATCACGCCGTAATTCACATGGCCCGATTTCCCGGCGAGGATTTCGGCCAGCGCCATGCCCTCGTCTTCGGCCTTGTGGGCCAGCATCGGGCCGACGATGGCGTCACCGATGGCATAGAGGCCCGCCACGCTGGTGGCGAAATGGCCGTCCGTCTTGACTTGCCCGCGCGGCAGCATCTCTACGCCCAACGCCTCCAGCCCCAGTCCGGCGGTGTAGGGGCGGCGGCCGGTGGCGACAAGGACGGTGTCGGCCGAGAGCGCGGCTTCGCTGTCGTCCTTGCGCAGCTTGTAGCGCACCGTCGCGACCTCGCCCGCCACGTCCACGCCCTGGACGGCGGCACCCATGACGAATTTCAGCCCCTGTTTGGTCAAGAGGCGCTGGAAGCTCTTTGCCACCTCGGCATCCATGCCGGGGGTGATCGCGTCAAGGTATTCGACCACCGTCACCTCGGCCCCCAGACGGGCATAGACCGATCCCATCTCAAGCCCGATCACGCCTGCGCCGATCACCACCAGCTTTTGCGGAATGCGCGCTAGGTCCAGCGCGCCGGTGGAGGTGACGACGATCTTTTCATCCACCGTCACGCCCGGCAGGGACGAGGACTCCGACCCCGTGGCGATGACGATGGACTTGGCGGAATGCACCTCGTCGCCCACCTTGACTTGCCCTGCGGCAGGGATCGATCCCCAACCCTTCAGCCAGGTCACCTTGTTCTTCTTGAACAGGAATTCGATGCCCTTGGTGTTCTGGCCGATCACGTCGGATTTATAGGCCAGCATCTTGGCCCAATCGACGGTCGGGGCCGCGCCCATCAGGCCCATCTTTTCGAAATTCTCCTGCGCCTCGTGCAGGTGATGCGTGGCGTTCAAGAGCGCCTTGGACGGGATGCAGCCCACGTTCAGGCAGGTGCCGCCCAGCGTCTCGCGGCCTTCGACCACGGCGGTTTTCAGGCCCAGTTGTGCGCAGCGGATGGCGCAAACATAGCCGCCGGGGCCACCGCCGATGATGATGACGTCGAATTCAGCCATGAGAGGTCTCCTTGGATGCGGGTCGCGCCAGCCCGTCTGGCGGCGCGGGGAGTGGGATCAGATCAGACAGGCCAGCAGCATCGCCAAGGTGGCGAACCAGCTGACCGCCCAGATGACAGAGCGCCATGGCACAAGGCCAAAGGCATAGGCCGGGACATAAAGCACCCGCGCCACCAGATAGGTCCAGGCACAGACGGCGGTGAAACCATCGGCCTGGCCCGACAGCGTGACCACGACGACGGCGAGGGTAAAGAGGATCAACCCCTCAAAGTGGTTGTTCAGCGCGCGCTGCATCCGCCCGGTCATGGTGGAAAACGGCCGTTCCGGCGCCTTGTCGCGGGGCGACATGGTGTAGCGCGTGCCCAGTTCCAGATTGGCGGGCAGGGCAAAGAGGATGAATTGCCCCATCTGCAACAGCGCGGCGAGGGTGAGGGCGGTCAGTTCCGGCGTCATCAGATCACTCCTGTCAGCGGTTGCAACACGGTCAGATTGGCGCGGGCGGCTTCGAACCACGCAACGCAGGCGGCCTCGGCGGCGGCCACGCCGGGCAGGGCGCGCAGGGCGGCCATCCGGTGCCGCGTGGCGGGCCAGTGCCGCAGGATGCTGCGGTTGCTGCCTTCGTTGCGGTTGGCGCGACGGTGCCAGTGCCCCTCCAGCGCGTATTTCCCGCCCTGATCCGCATGCCAGCCGCGCCCGCGACGTTCGCGTAGCGCAAAGCAATCGGTGGACCGGATGGCGTAATGGTTGATGACCGCGAGGCGCGGACGCCAGACCCGGTCGGCGGGGTGAAAGCGGATGTGGTGGCCGTCCATCACCGTCCCGCTGTGCAGGGCAAAACCCGCCGCGTTGCGCACGACGGGGTGGTCGATCAGGGGCCGGATCGGCATGTGGTCGGTCGCGGCCTGAAATCTGCGGAAGCGGTAGATCGACTTGTGGCTGATCGTGTCCGGGTCCGGGGCGGACTCGCAGCGCAGGAAATGCGGCAGTGTCGCGCCCGGCCAGCGGTGATGACCGCTGTCCCCGAACAGCCGCCACGGCAGCGCGATCACATCGCCCTTGCCCGCCACCGCCAGCAGGTCGGCGACCCGTCCCGCCCCGTGCCCGATGTTGAGGAATTCGTCCGCATCCAGATGGCACAGCCATTCGGCATCGGTGCCGTGCAGATGCCTGAACGCCAGCGCCAGCCCCTGATCCTGCGGGCGTCCGCCGGGGGGGACCCGGTGGCGCAGGTGGGTCAAGACGCCTGCGGCCTGCAACCGGTCCAGAAGCGTGTCGCTGCCGTCGCTGCAATCGTTGGAGCAGATGACGATGCGGTCAAAGCCAATGACCTGATGAAACGCCACCCATTCGAGGATGAACATCCCCTCATCCCGCATGCAGGAGACCAGCGCCGCCGGTTCGGGCTGAGAGGGCGAAAGGGGGGCGACTTCGGTCATCATATCCGCAATGCAGCGCGGTCAATTGGCGGGGCAATCACCGCCCCGCCGCAGGGTGCGCATCGGCGCGCACCTTTGTGCGATCCTCAGAGATCCATCAGCAGACGGCGCGGATCCTCAAGGGCCTCTTTGACGCGCACGAGGAAGGTCACTGCGCCTTTGCCGTCCACGATGCGGTGATCATAGCTCAGCGCCAGATACATCATCGGGCGGATCACGATCTGGCCGTTCACCACCACCGGGCGGTCCTGGATCTTGTGCATGCCAAGGATACCCGATTGCGGCGGGTTCAGGATGGGCGAGGACATCAGCGAGCCATAGACACCGCCGTTCGAGATCGTGAAGGACCCGCCCTGCATTTCGGCCATGCTCAGCTTGCCGTCACGGGCGCGGACGCCCAGTTCGGCGATCTTCTTCTCGATGGCGGCAAAGCCCATCTGATCGGCGTCGCGCACCACCGGCACCACCAGACCATTCGGCGTACCCACGGCCACGCCCATATGGACGTAGTTCTTGTAGATCACATCGGTGCCATCGATTTCGGCGTTGACCTCGGGCACTTCCTTCAGCGCATGGGTGCAGGCCTTCACGAAGAAGGACATGAAGCCCATCTTGACGCCGTGCTTCTTCTCGAACGCGTCCTTGTAGGTGTTGCGCACATCCATGATGCCGGACATGTCCACCTCGTTGTAGGTGGTCAACATCGCGGCGGTGTTCTGCGCGTCCTTCAGGCGGCGGGCGATGGTCTGGCGCAGGCGGGTCATCTTCACCCGTTCCTCGCGTGCGGCATCATCGGCGGCGACCGGCCCGCGCGGTACGGAGACCGGGGCAGGGGCCGGGGCGACGACCGGTGCCGGCGCTGCGACCGAGGCCACGGCGCGCGCCACGTCTTCCTTCATCACGCGGCCATCGCGGCCGGTGCCCTGCACCTGCGCGGCAGACAGGCCCGCCTCGGCCATCGCCTTTTTGGCGGCGGGGGCGTCCTCGACATCCTTGGCGGCGGGTGCCGCGGCCACGACCGGCGCCGCAGCCTTGGCCGCAGGTGCCGCGGCGGGCGCAGCAGCGGCAGCGCCTTCGGTCACGATGGCCAGACGCGCGTTGGCGGCCACGGTCGCCCCTTCGGGCGCGATGATTTCGGCCAGCACACCGGACACAGGGCTGGGAACCTCGACCGACACCTTGTCAGTCTCAAGCTCGCACAGCATCTCGTCCTGCTTCACGAAATCGCCCGGCTTCTTGAACCAGGTCGAAACGGTGGCCTCGGACACGCTTTCGCCAAGGGCGGGCACCATAACATCGGTCATCTTCGTCTCTCCTGCGCCTGTCCCGGCGCGTCTTTTCGGTTCCATGTCGCCGGACGGGTGAGGCCGTCCGGCGGTTATCCCTTGGCTCAGTTCCCGAGCGCGTCGTTGACCAACGCTTCCTGTTCGGCCTTGTGGCGCGAGGCCAGACCCGTGGCGGGCGAGGCGCTGGCGGCGCGACCGGCATAGGTGGCGCGCGTCTGCTTGGCCCCGATCTTGGTCAGCACCCATTCGAGGTTGGGTTCGACAAAGCTCCAGCCGCCCTGGTTCTTCGGCTCTTCCTGGCACCAGACGATTTCCGCGCCCTTGAAACGTTCCAGCTCCTTGACCATGGACATGGCCGGGAAGGGGTAGAACTGTTCCAGACGCAGAAGATAGACGCCGTCCAGCCCGCGCTTGTCGCGTTCGGCCAGAAGGTCATAATAGACCTTGCCCGAGCAGATCACGACACGCTTGATCTCGGCATCGGGGCGCAGGGTCAGGTCGGAATGACCCTTCTGCGCATCATCCCACAGCACGCGGTGGAAGGTGGACCCCGTGGTGAAATCCGCCGCATCGCTGACGCACATCGGGTGGCGCAGCAGCGATTTCGGCGTCATCAGCACCAGAGGCTTGCGGAAGCTGCGGTGAATCTGACGACGCAGGATGTGGAAATAGTTCGCCGGGGTCGAACAGTTGGCGACGATCCAGTTATCCTCGGCCGAGTTTTGCAGGAAGCGTTCCAGACGGGCGGACGAGTGTTCCGGCCCCTGACCTTCAAACCCGTGCGGCAGCAGCATCACCAGACCCGACATCCGCAGCCACTTGCGCTCGCCCGAGTTGATGAACTGGTCGAACATGATCTGCGCGCCGTTGGCGAAGTCGCCGAACTGCGCTTCCCACAGGGTCAGGGTGTTGGGTTCAGCCAGCGAATAGCCGTATTCAAAACCCAAGACCGCATATTCCGACAGCATGGAGTCGATGACTTCGTACTTCGCCTGACCCGCGCGGATGTGGTTCAGCGGATAGTGCCGTTCTTCCGTCGATTGATCGACAAAGGCCGAATGGCGCTGGCTGAAGGTGCCGCGCGTGCAGTCCTGACCGGACAGACGCACCGGGAAGCCTTCGGTCGCCAGACTGCCGAACGCCAGCGCCTCTGCCGTCGCCCAGTCAAAGCCGGTGCCGGTGGCGAACATCTGCTTCTTCGCCTCAAGCTGGCGCGCCACGGTCTTGTGGATGTCAAAGCCCTCGGGAATGCGGGTCAGGGCGGCGCCCACTTCCTGCATCACCTCCGGTTTGATCGCGGTGTCGCCGGGGGTGTAGTCCTCGCCCTCGCGGTCAAGCCCGGACCAGCGGCCATCCAGCCAGTCGGCCTTGTTCGGCTTGAAGTTCTTGCCGATCTCGTACTCTTCATTGAGCTTGGCCTGGAAGGCCGCCTTCATATCCTCGATCTCGCCCTCGGGGATCAGGCCGTCCTTGACCAGACGTTCGGTGTAAAGCTGAAGCGTGGTCTTCTGCTTCTTGATGCGGGTGTACATCGCCGGGTTGGTGAACATCGGCTCGTCGCCTTCGTTGTGACCAAAGCGGCGGTAGCAGATGATGTCCAGCACCACATCCTTGTGGAACTTCTGGCGGAACTCTGTCGCCACGCGGGCGGCATGCACCACGGCTTCGGGGTCATCGCCGTTGACGTGGAAAATCGGTGCTTCCACCATCAGCGCGATGTCCGTGGGATAGGGGCTGGAGCGGCTGTAGGATGGCGCAGTGGTGAACCCGATCTGGTTGTTCACCACGATATGCATCGTGCCACCCGTGCGGTGGCCCTTCAGCCCCGACAGGCCAAAACATTCCGCCACGACGCCCTGCCCCGCAAAGGCCGCATCGCCGTGCAGCAGGATCGGCATCACCGCCGTGCGGTCCACGCGGTCGTTCAACTGGTCCTGCTTGGCGCGGACCTTGCCGAGGACGACCGGGTTGACGGCTTCAAGGTGGGACGGGTTCGCGGTCAGGGACAGGTGGACAGTGTTGCCGTCAAAGGTCCGGTCCGATGATGCCCCAAGGTGATACTTCACGTCGCCCGAGCCATCCACATCCTCGGGCTTGTAAGACCCGCCCTGGAATTCGTGGAAGATCGCGCGGTAGGGCTTGGCCATCACATTGGCCAAGACGTTCAGACGGCCCCGGTGGGGCATGCCGATGACGATTTCCTTGACCCCAAGCGCACCGCCGCGCTTGATGATCTGCTCCATCGCCGGGATCAGCGCCTCGCCGCCGTCCAGACCGAAACGCTTGGTCCCCATGTATTTGACATGCAGGAACTTCTCATAGCCTTCCGCCTCGACCAGCTTGTTCAGGATCGCCTTGCGCCCTTCGCGGGTGAAGGCGATTTCCTTGCCGTACCCTTCGATGCGTTCCTTCAGCCACCCGGCCTGTTCTGGGTCCGAGATGTGCATGTATTGCAGCGCGAAGGTGCCGCAATAGGTGCGCTTCACGATCTCCATGATCTGGCGCATGGAGGCCATCTCGAGTCCCAGCACCTTATCGAGGAAGATCGGCCGGTCCATGTCAGCTTCCGAGAAGCCATAGGACCGCGGGTCCAGTTCCGGGTGGGGAGTCTGGTCGCGCATCTGCAGCGGATCGACATCGGCGATCAGGTGACCCCGGATGCGGTAGGCCCGGATCAGCATCAAGGCACGCACCGAATCCAGCACCGCCCGCTGCAACTGCGCGTCGGTCAGGCTGACGCCCTTTTCCTCGGCCTTGGCCGCGATCTTCTGCGCCGCCGCCTTGCCTTCCTTGGCCGGGGCAGCGGGCCATTCGCCCGTCATCGCGGCGGTCAGGTCATCGGCAGGCGAGGGCGGCCAGTCGGCGCGCGCCCAGGACGGGCCAGAGGCCGCGCGCTTGGCGTCCAACTCGCTGTCACCCAGGCTGCGGAACAACTCGGCCCATGCCGCATCCACCGAGGCGGGGTCGGCGGCATAGCGGGCCTGAAGCTGGTCGATGTAGTCGGCATTCGCGCCATCCAGAAAGGCCGAGGCGCGGAACTGGTCGTTGGGGCTGTGTTCGGTCATGGTCTTTGTCCTCGCGGGGGGCGGGCTTATCTGGGGTCAGGCGCGGAGAAGTGTCAGGGGCGGGGCCGGAAATGTGATCGCCGCACATGCCAACGGCGCACCGATGGGGCGCGCGGCGGGGTCGGGCAGGGGCGTGGTCATCATCTCTTCCTCCCATCGGCGGGGCGGGTCTCCCCGCCGCACCGGTGTTATGACGGCTTATTGGCCGAAAATCGCAGCGCGAAAGGCGGGATTGGCTTCGGCCCGATGCAGGGACGCATAGGCTGTCACGGCCAGCAGGCCGATCAGCGCGATGAAAGAGGCGATGACGGTCTTGGTGCGCAGGTCCATCTCCATCTCCTCCATCGCGCCTCTCCTTACTTGCCCATCGCCTTCAGCACGGCCTCGCCCAGCGTCGCCGGGCTGTCGGCCACGACGATGCCTGCCGAAAGCATCGCCTCGATCTTGGACTGCGCGTCGCCCTTGCCACCTGCAACGATCGCGCCAGCATGGCCCATGCGGCGGCCCGGAGGCGCGGTGCGGCCCGCGATGAAGCCGGCAGTCGGCTTCCAGCGGCCACGCTTTTTCTCATCGGCCAGGAATTGCGCGGCATCTTCTTCCGCCGCGCCACCGATTTCGCCGATCATGATGATCGATTCCGTCTCAGGATCGGCGAGGAACATTTCCAGCACGTCAATATGCTCGGTCCCCTTGATCGGGTCGCCACCAATCCCAACGGCGCTGGACTGACCCAGACCAATATCTGTGGTCTGCTTCACCGCCTCATAGGTCAGGGTGCCGGAACGTGACACCACACCGACCTTGCCGCGCTTGAAGATCGACCCGGGCATGATGCCGATCTTGCAGGCGTCCGGCGTCATCACGCCGGGGCAGTTCGGCCCGATCAGGCGGGATTTGGAGTTCAGCAGCGCCCGCTTGACCTTCATCATGTCCAGGACCGGGATGCCTTCGGTGATGGCCACGATCAGTTCCATCTCGGCATCGATCGCCTCAAGGATCGAGTCGGCGGCAAAGGGCGGCGGCACATAGATCACGGTCGCATTGGCCCCGGTCCTTTCGCGCGCCTCGTGGACAGAGTCGAACACCGGCAGGTTCAGGTGGGTGGTGCCGCCTTTGCCGGGGGTCACGCCGCCGACCATCTTGGTGCCGTACGCAATGGCCTGTTCGGAATGGAAGGTGCCTTGGCTGCCGGTGAAGCCCTGGCAGATCACCTTGGTGTTTTCGTTGACGAGTACGGCCATGTTCGGCGTTCCTTCGGGTTGTCGTCTCAGGGTGCAGGCCGGTCACACCGGCCCGCCGTTCATTCGAAATTGAAGCGCACCGCGCTGTTGTTTTCCGCGCCGCAGATCGGGTCTTGCCCGCCCGAAGTGATGGTGGCCGAACCGAACCCGGCAAAGCTGAGCATGGTGCAGCCCATGTCGTCCTTGTCGAAGTCGTATTCATACTCTGCCACCACCTCTTGCATGATCATCGCCGTGTCCTCGCTGGACAGGCTCATGCTTTCCGCGTGGCAAAAGCTGCCGTCGGTCGCGATGAAGCCAAAGGTGTTGGCGGAAGCTTCGGTGTAGAAGTTTACCAACCCCATCTCGTCATCGCGTTCCGCCGTCCAGCCATCCGATTTGACCCGTTCGGTCAGCGCCTCGACATCGCCTTCGGTGTCAAAGCAAAAGCTGATCGCCTGACGCATCGCGTCCGCGTCATCCGCCAGCGCGGGCAGCGGGGCAAAGGCCAACAGGATCACCGGAACAGCACAGCGCAGCATCAGGATCAGCCCTTCACAGCCTTGACGATCTTCTGCGCCGCGTCCGACAGGTTGTCGGCGGCGATCACGTTCAGGCCGGATTCGTTGATGATCTTCTTGCCCAACTCGACATTGGTGCCTTCCAGACGGACGACCAGCGGCACTTGCAGGCCGACTTCCTTGACCGCGGCCAGCACGCCTTCGGCGATGATGTCGCAGCGCATGATGCCGCCGAAGATATTGACGAGGATGCCTTTGACGTTCGGGTCAGAGGTGATGATCTTGAAGGCTTCGGTCACCTTCTCCTTGGTCGCGCCGCCGCCGACGTCGAGGAAGTTGGCCGGTTCGGCGCCATAAAGCTTGATGATGTCCATCGTGGCCATCGCAAGGCCCGCGCCGTTCACCATGCAGCCGATCTCACCGTCCAGCGCGATGTAGTTCAGATCGAACTTCGACGCGGCCAGCTCTTTCGGGTCTTCTTCGGATTCGTCGCGCAGGGCAGCGATGTCGGCGTGGCGGTACATCGCGTTGCCATCAAAGCCCATCTTGGCGTCAAGGCACTTCAGGTTTCCGTTGGTCATCACGACCAGCGGGTTGATCTCCAGCATGTCCATGTCTTTTTCCATGAACAGCCGATACAAGTTCTTCACCAGCGCCACGCATTGCTTGACCTGATTGCCTTCCAGCTTCAGCGCGAAGGCGACGCGGCGGCCGTGAAAATCGGAAAAGCCGGTTGCGGGGTCGATGTCGAAGGAGACGATCTTTTCGGGCGTGTCATGCGCCACGTCCTCAATCGACATCCCGCCTTCGGTCGAGGCGACAAAGGACACGCGGCTGGATTTGCGGTCGATCAGCATCGCGAGGTAGAGTTCGCGTTCGATGTCCGAACCGTCTTCGATGTAGATGCGGTTGACCTGCTTGCCGGCCGGTCCGGTCTGGATCGTCACCAGCGTGCGGCCCAGCATCTGGCGGGCGAATTGTTCGGCTTCTTCCACGGAACGGGCCAGACGCACGCCGCCCTTTTCGCCCGCTTCGGGTTCCTTGAAATGGCCCTTGCCACGGCCACCGGCATGGATCTGCGCCTTGACGACCCAAAGCGGTCCGTCCAGCTCACCGGCCGCGGTCTTGGCTTCCTCGGCCTTCAGGACCACGCGCCCATCCGACACCGGGACGCCATATTGGCGCAGCAGCGCCTTGGCCTGATATTCGTGGATATTCATCTGAAACCGTCCCATCGCTGTGGTTTTGACGCGAGATGACACGGATTTGGGCAGCAGTGAAACGGTATTCTATGGCATACCGTGATTTGGGCCTGAAAAAGTGAGATTTGTGATCACGCGCTGAAAATGTGTGATCACAGGCAAGATTCCGTTAGCGTTAACGCCTGATTCGGGCCGTTGACAGCTGTCAACTTCGGCCTAGCGCGCCGGGTCCGCGACGAACATCACTTGCCCCCGCGGCAGCCGGTCCGGCCGCATCGCGACGTGGAAACCGGAGGCCCGCGCGAGGTGCAGCGCATCCTCGGCCACCATGTGCCAGGGCGCGCGGTCCGGGTGGGTGACCACGCCATCATTCTGCCGGAAGGGGCCAGCAAAGGCGGCGGGGTCCGGCGCGAGGAAGACCGTGAAGACAAACCGCCTGAGGGTGGGAAACCGCTGCCGCACCGTGACCAAGGCCCGCCGCAGGTGGTTCATCGGCAAATGGGTGAAGACGGCGAAACACAGGGCAAAGTCGATGTCGTCGGGAATGGCGGGAAAGCGGAATTCCGCATCCTCGACCAGTTGCTCCACCGGCAGTTTGGCGCGGTCGGCGTCGGTCAGTTCTACCTCCCACCCGCGCCGCATCAGGGGGCCAGAGGCATCGGTGGCCCAATAGTTTCCGGCGGGCAACATCGGCACCAGCCGGTGGCCAAGGCGCAAAGAGCCCGCCCCGATGTCCAGCACCTTGTCGCTGTCCCGCAGTCCAAGCTCCATCAGCAGCGGCATCACGATATCCGCCGTCTCACCCCAGCGTCCGCCCACGATGTCGCGGTGACGGCCCTTGGACAGGGCGTCGTCATAGAAGCCGGGCTTGGCGTAAGGCGATATGGTCATGGGTCACGAAAGCAAAGGGCCGGGCGCAGCGGCCCGGCCCCCTTATGGTCTGAAACCGGCGATCAGGCCAGCGAGGGATCGATGGTCTTGCAGGCGGCGACAAGGCCTTTCACGGCGTCGATCGACTTCTGCATCATCGCGGCTTCATCGGCATCGAGGTCGATGTTCAGGATGCGTTCAATCCCGCCCGCCCCGATCACGGTCGGCACGCCGACGTACATGCCATCCAGACCGTAAGCCCCTTTGACATAGGCCGCGCAGGGCAGGACGCGCTTTTGGTCTTTCAGATAGGCTTCGGCCATCTCAATCGCGCTGGTGGCGGGCGCATAGAAGGCCGATCCGGTTTTCAGCAGGCCCACAATCTCGGCCCCGCCATCACGGGTGCGCTGGACGATGGCGTCCAGTTTTTCCTGCGTGGTCCAGCCCATCTTGACCAGATCCGGCAGCGGAACGCCCGCGACGGTGGAATAACGGGTCAGCGGCACCATGGTGTCGCCATGACCGCCCAGCACAAAGGCCGTCACGTCGCGCATCGACACGCCGAATTCCACCGACAGGAAGTGGCGGAAACGGGCGGAGTCCAGAACGCCCGCCATGCCGACGACTTTCTCATGCGGCAGGCCCGAGAATTCGCGCAGGGCCCAGACCATCGCGTCCAGCGGGTTGGTGATGCAGATGACGAAGGCGTTAGGGGCGTGGGCCTTGATGCCCTCACCCACCGACTTCATCACTTTCAGGTTGATGCCCAGAAGGTCATCGCGGCTCATGCCCGGCTTGCGGGGCACACCGGCGGTGACGATGCAGACGTCTGCGCCCGCGATGTCGGCGTAATCGTTGGTGCCCTTCATCACGGCGTCAAAGCCTTCGGACGGGCCGGATTGGGCGATGTCCAAGGACTTGCCTTGCGGAGTGCCTTCGGAAATGTCGAACAGGATGATGTCGCCGAGTTCCTTGATCGCGGCGAGGTGCGCCAAGGTGCCGCCGATTTGACCGGCGCCGATGAGGGCAATCTTGGGTCGTGCCATGAGGTGTGTCTCCCGTCCTGTGAGAATCAGGGCGCGCGCTGGACGAGCCCTTGGGGCCAAAATCGAGTCGCGGCGTTGCTACGCTGCAAAATCCGGTCTGGCAAGTGGATTTCGGTATGCAATGGTATGCAAACGGGTGCAAAGCTGTTTGCGCCGCACGCGTGCTGGTCCCAGCACCGGGCTTGGGCTAGAGCGCTGGGGCGGTAGGCGACGGGGGAGTCGGCATGGACGGAATGTTCTTCTGGGCAGTGGCGCTGGCGTCGGCAGTCTTCGTCGGGATGGGCAAGGGCGGCTTGCCGGTGGTGGGCATGCTGAGCGTGCCGACCTTGGCGCTGGCGACATCACCCGTCACGGCGGCGGGGCTGTTGCTGCCGGTCTATGTGGTGTCCGACATGTTCGGGTTGTGGGCCTATCGGCACGAGTTCAACGCACGGGTGATCTGGATCATCCTGCCGGGGGCCTTGGTCGGGATCACCATCGGCTGGGCGACGGCCTCGGTGGTGCCAGAGCCGCTGGTGACACTGACGGTGGGTCTGATCGGCCTCGTTTTCGCGCTGAACCTGCTGCTGCGCCCCAAAAAGGACGCCCCGGCGCGCCCGGCGGATGTGCCGCGCGGCTTGTTCTGGGGGGTGATCACGGGCTTCACCAGCTTTGTCAGCCATTCCGGCGGGCCGCCCTATCAGGTGTATGCGCTGCCGCTGAAGATGACCAAGACGGTGTTCGCGGGCACCTCCACCATCGCTTTTGCCATCATCAACGCGGTCAAGCTGATCCCCTATTGGGCGCTGGGGCAGTTCTCGGCGGACAACCTGCATGTCGCGGTGCTGCTGATGCCGGTGGCGGCGGTGGCGGTCTTCATCGGCGTGCGGCTGGTGCGCGTGCTGCCGGAGGTGCTGTTCTTCAAACTGGTGACATGGGCGCTGCTTCTGGTGTCGGTCAAGCTGATCTGGGACGGTCTGCACGGCATGATCTGACCGGATGCGGCAAAGCGGCGCGGATTTTTTCTGCAATGCAGCAAATCACCCCTTGCTGAATATGCCAAAACCGTGGTCCCTGACGAAAGATTGTTACCCGGAGAAGAATCATGCCGCAGGTCCGCCCCTTCCGCTCGGTGCTCTACATCCCCGCGTCAAAGGAGCGGGCGCTGGAAAAAGCGCGGGATCTGGCGGCGGATGCCATCATCTTTGACCTTGAGGATGCGGTGACCCCGGCGGAAAAGACCGCCGCGCGCGCCACTTTGGCACAGGCCTTGACCGAGACCGACTACGGCAAGCGCGTGCGGATCGTGCGGATCAACGGGCTGGACACGGACTGGGGCCGCGCGGATGCCTTGGCCTTCGCCGCCCATCCGGGCGTGGATGCGATGCTGATCCCCAAGGTGAATGCCCCCGCTGATCTGGATGCCGTGGCGGCCATCGCGGGGGACAAGCCGCTTTGGGCCATGATGGAAACCGCGCTGGGGATGCTGAACGCCGCTGCGATTGCCGCCCATCCGCGCCTGCAGGGCATGGTCATGGGAACCAACGATCTGGCCAAGGAGATCGGCAGCCGGTTCCGCGCTGACCGTCTGCCGTTGCAGGCGGGCTTGGGCCTGTGTCTGCTGGCGGCCAAGGCGCATGGCCGGGTGATCGTCGATGGCGTCTTCAACGCCTTCAAGGACGAGGCAGGGTTGCGCGCGGAATGTGAGCAGGGCCGCGACATGGGCTTTGACGGCAAGACGCTGATCCATCCCGCGCAACTGGAGATCACCAACGCCGCCTTCGCGCCGTCCGAGGATGAGGTGGCGCTGGCCCGCCGCCACATTGCCGCCTTCAACGAGGCGCAGGCGGCAGGGCAGGGCGTGGCGGTGGTCGATGGTAAGATCGTGGAAAACCTGCACATCGTGACGGCGCAGGCGACCCTGGCCAAGGCGCAGGCGATTGCGGCGCTGGTGGAATAAGGGCAGGGTGCGCGCAATCGCAGCCATCAGGAGGTTCTGCCCGTGACGCTACTCATCCTTGGACTTGTGCTTTGGACCGCCGCGCATCTGTTCAAGCGTGTCGCCCCCGATGTCCGCGCGGGCATGGGGGATCGGGGCAAGCTGGTGACAACGGTGCTGATCCTGTTGTCGCTGCCCTTGATGTATTACGGCTACAAGTGGGCCGATGGTCCGGTCTGGTGGGGCCGCAGCGCACCGCTGGTGGGCATCAACAACCTGCTGATGCTGTTCGCGTTCTATCTTTACGCGGCATCGGGCATGAAAACCGCGATCACCCGTCGCATCCGCCATCCGCAACTGACGGCGGTCAAGGTCTGGGCCCTGTCGCACTTGTTGGTGAATGGGGATCTGCCATCGTTTGTCCTGTTCGGCGGGATTTTGGCCTGGGCTGTCGCCTCGGTCATCCTGATCAACCGGGCCGAACCCGTCTGGACCCGCCCCGCGCCGCAGCCTGTGTGGAAAGAGGGGGCGGCGATCGTCGGCGCGCTGGTCGTCACCGGCTTGGTGATGGGCCTGCACAACTGGCTTGGCTATCAGCCTTGGGGGTAAGGGCATGAAACTCTATCGCTTCCTGTCGGACGACGACACATCCGCCTTTTGCCACAAGGTGACGGCGGCCTTGAACAAGGGGTGGGAACTGCATGGCGCGCCCACCTATGCCTTTGACGCCGCGCGCGGGGTCATGCGCTGCGGTCAGGCCGTGGTGAAAGAGGCCCCCGGCACCTACACGCCCGAGATCAAGCTGGGCGAGCATTGAAACCGTGCCCCGGCGGCTGGCCCGCTGGCCGGGGCGCGACACCAAAGGTGAGAGCATGAAAACCAATCCCGGCCGCTTCTTCGAGGACTATACCCTCGGCGAAACCATCCTCCATGCCGTGCCGCGCACGGTCTCCGGCGGGGAGCGGGCGCTTTACCACATGCTCTATCCCGCGCGGCATGCGCTGTATTCGTCGGATGAATTCGCGCGCCGCTGTGGCCTGCCGGGATCGCCGCTGGATGATCTGGCGGCCTTCCACATCGTCTTCGGCAAGACCGTCCCGGATGTCAGCCTGAACGCGGTGGCAAACCTTGGCTATGCCGAGGGGCGGTGGCGTCTGCCGGTCTATCCCGGTGACACCCTGCGGTCGGAAAGCACCGTGATCGGGTTGAAGGAGAATTCCAACGGTACCTCGGGCGTGGTCTGGGTGCGGACGCGGGGGATCAATCAGCACGACGAGACGGTGATGGACTATGTGCGCTGGGTGATGGTGCGCAAGGGCCGCGCCGATGCGCCCGCGCCCGTGGCGCATGTGCCGGAACTGGCCGCCGTGGTGGCACCCGAGACGCTGGCCATTCCGGCGGGCCTGACCTTTGCCGATTACGATTTCACGCTGGCGGGAGAGCGGCACCGCTTTTCCGATTACGACATCGGTGAGCGGATCGACCATGTCGATGGCATCACCATTGAACAATCCGAACATATGCAGGCCACGCGGCTGTGGCAGAACACCGCCAAGGTGCATTTCGACGCCACCTTTCGCGAG
The DNA here is from genome assembly GCA_027486345.1 of Paracoccaceae bacterium. Taxonomy (GTDB): domain Bacteria; phylum Pseudomonadota; class Alphaproteobacteria; order Rhodobacterales; family Rhodobacteraceae; genus Paragemmobacter. Next base: position 90,939 of record JAIXPH010000001.1, on the reverse strand, counting down.
GATGGCAAGCGGCTGATCTACGGCGGGCATGTCATCAGTCTGGCGCGGACCCTGTCCTTCAACGGGCTGGCCAATGCGCAGATGATCGTGGCGCTGAACGCAGGGGCACATGCCAATCCGTGCTTTGCCGGTGACACCGTCAAGGCGTGGTCCGAGGTGCTGGACAAGGCAGAGACCTCGCACCCGACGGTTGGCGCGCTGCGCTTGCGTCTGGTGGCGGTCAAGCAGGGTGCCTCGCCCTTTGACCTGCGTGGGGCCGATGGGAAATATGCGCCCGAGGTGCTGCTTGATCTGGATTACTGGGCGCTGGTGCCACGCTGATTCCGGCTTGCGCCATGAGGCGGCTGTGGCATGATCCATCCCCATGTTGAGATTTATGTGCGCCCGTCTGGCCCCGTGCCTTTTCGCCCTGTCGCTTGCCGCTCCGGTCTTGGCCGAAGGGGTGTCTCAGACCTCTGTCGTGGCGGATCAGGTCAAGCCGCCCAAGGGGGGCAATGACCCGGAGATGCCTGACAGCGACGGCGTATCCGAAGAGGATGCCGCGCTGTACATGGCGCAGGATGCGGTCCTGTCGATCTTTTACCATGAGATGGGGCATGCGCTGATCGACATCCTGCAAGCCCCGGTCCTGGGGCTGGAGGAGGATGCGGCCGATGTGCTGTCGGCGCTGTTGATCAACGAATTGTGGGACGAAGCCGCATCAGAAGAAAAGCTGCGCGCCACCGCGGCCTTCTGGGCGGCAAGTGCTTCGGAAACCATGGCATCGGGTGAGATGCCGCTGAATTATGGTGTCCATTCCCCGGATGACCGGCGCTATTTCACCTATGTTTGCCTGTGGTATGGCGCGTCCCCCGACACGCGCGAAGCGGTGGCGATCGAACTGGGTCTGCCCGAAGACCGCGCCGTGACTTGCCCGGATGAATTCGACCTCGCCAACCGGTCATGGGGACCGTTTCTGGATGAGGCCTATGAGGCAGGGGCGGGCACGACGCTGGTCTGGCAAGGCCCGGACCCCGAGGATGACCCCTTTGCCGCCATGCTGAAGGATGAGGTGGATTACCTGAACTCCGTCCTCAGCCTGCCGCAGGATCTGACGGTGACCCTGGCCCCCTGCGATGAGGCGAATGCCTTTTATGATCCGTCCGTGGTGGGTGTGACCATCTGCACCGAGATCACGGAATGGGCGCTGGATGTCGCCCACAACCAATAGCCTGCCTTGAGTCGTTTCGTGTGACCGGAAGTTGCCGAGCTGTGATCACGCGCTGAAAATTCGTGATCACAAAGCTGGATTTTTCCACCCGTTACCGCAAACATCGCCCAACTGCGGCGTATGGGCGCGTGACTTGGGCACAAAAGCCGTTATTCAAGGCATCAAATAAAACGATGTGCGCCCCGTCGTTCTTTACGGGGATGCCAGCGGCGAAGGGAACCGAGATGGCCGAACCGAAGCGGGTCGAAAGACCCCTCTCCCCATTCATGATCGGGCCGTATTATCGCCCGCAACTGACCTCGATCACTTCGATCCTGACGCGGATCACCGGCAACGGGCTGATCGTGGGCACGCTTCTGGCGGTCTGGTGGCTGCTGGCGGCGGCGACCGCGGCGGAATACTTCGCCCTTGCCGATGCCGTCGTGACCTCGTGGTTTGGCGATCTGGTGTTCACGCTGTCGGCCTGGGCGCTGTGGTATCACTATCTGGCGGGCGTGCGGCACTGGATCTTCGACTCCGGCCGGGGTCTGGACATCCCGACGGCGGAAAAGCTGGGCTGGGGCGTCATCATCGGGTCGGTCGTGCTGACCCTTCTGACCATCGTCATCGTGTAAGGGGGCGAAGATGCGCTATCTGACCGACCGCAAACGCGCCGTGGGCCGGGGGTCCGCCCGGTCCGGCACGCAGCACATGTGGTTCATGCATGTGTCCTCCATCGCGCTGGCGATTTTGATCCCGTTCTGGGTCTATATCTTCGGCTCGGCCTTGGGGCAGGGGCATGACCAGGTGCTTGCCACCTTTGCCAAACCGTTTCCCTCGATCCTGACCGGCCTTGTGCTGGTGGTGGGCATGCGCCACTTCGCCGCCGGTGCCCAGACCATGATCGAGGACTATTCTCATGGCGCGACGCGCCACGCGCTGGTGATCGGCGCGATCTCGCTGTCCTATGCCGTGATGGCGACGGGGCTTTACGCCCTTGTCCGCATCGCGCTCTGAAGGGTTCGACATGACTGCCTATCCTTATGAAGTGCACGACTATGACGTGGTGGTCGTGGGTGCCGGTGGTGCCGGTCTGCGTGCCACGCTTGGCATGGCCGAGCAGGGCCTGCGCACGGCCTGCGTGACCAAGGTGTTCCCGACGCGGTCGCATACCGTGGCAGCCCAAGGCGGCATCGCGGCATCGCTTGGCAACATGGGCCCGGACAGCTGGCAATGGCACATGTACGACACCGTGAAGGGGTCGGACTGGCTGGGCGACACGGATGCCATGGAATATCTGGCGCGTGAGGCCCCCAAGGCGGTCTATGAGCTGGAGCATTACGGCGTGCCGTTCTCCCGCACCGAAGAGGGCAAGATTTACCAGCGCCCCTTCGGCGGCCACACCACCGAATATGGCGAAGGCCCGCCAGTGCAGCGCACCTGTGCTGCGGCGGACCGCACGGGGCATGCGATCCTGCACACGCTCTATGGGCAGTCGCTGAAAAACAACGCGGAATTCTTTATCGAGTATTTCGCGATCGACCTGATCATCACCGACGGCACTTGCACCGGCGTGGTGGCATGGAAGCTGGACGACGGCACCATGCATGTCTTCAACGCCAAGATGGTGGTGTTGGCAACGGGCGGCTATGGCCGCGCCTATTTCAGCGCGACCTCGGCCCATACCTGCACCGGTGACGGTGGCGGGATGGTGGCGCGGGCGGGTCTGCCGCTTCAGGACATGGAATTCGTGCAATTCCACCCGACGGGCATCTATGGCTCGGGCTGTCTGATCACCGAAGGCGCACGCGGCGAAGGCGGCTATCTGACCAACGCCAATGGCGAGCGGTTCATGGAACGTTACGCGCCGCACTACAAGGATTTGGCCCCGCGGGACTATGTCTCCCGCTGCATGACGCTGGAAATCCGCGAAGGGCGCGGTGTCGGCGCGCAGGGGGATCACATCCACCTGCACCTGAACCACCTGCCGAAAGAAACTCTGGAACTGCGCCTGCCCGGCATTTCGGAATCCGCGCGCATCTTTGCCGGTGTGGACCTGACCAAAGAGCCGATCCCGGTGCTGCCGACCGTGCATTACAACATGGGCGGCATCCCGACGAACTATTGGGGTGAGGTGCTGAACCCCACCGCCGAAAGCCCAGATGCCGTCTTCCCTGGCCTGATGGCCGTGGGTGAGGCGGGCTGTGCCTCCGTGCATGGTGCGAACCGTCTGGGATCGAACTCGCTGATCGACCTCGTGGTGTTTGGCCGCGCAGCGGCGATCCGTGCGGGGCAGATCGTTAACCCGAAAGAGGCGAACCGTCCGGTGAACAAGGCCGAAGTGGACAAGGCGCTGTCGCGCTTTGACACGCTGCGCCATGCCAATGGGGCCACGCCAACCGCCGCGCTGCGTCTGGACATGCAAAAGACCATGCAATCCGACGCCGCCGTGTTCCGGGCCGAGGCGACCTTGGCCGAGGGTGAGCGCAAGATGACCGCGATTGCGGGCCGCATGGCCGACATCAAGGTCACCGACCGCTCGCTCGTCTGGAACAGCGATCTGATGGAGACGCTGGAACTGACCAACCTGATGCCGAACGCCTTGGCCACCATATACGGCGCCCATGCGCGGACCGAGTCTCGGGGGGCGCACGCGCATGAGGATCACCCGAACCGCGATGACGCCAATTGGCGCAAACACTCGCTCGCGTGGGTGGATGGCGACAAGGTCACGCTGGGCTATCGCGCCGTGCATGCCGATCCGCTGACGACCGAGGCCGAGGGCGGCATCAGCCTGAAGAAGATCGCCCCTGCGGAACGGAAGTTCTGATGACCCTGCCGCGCCCCCAGTCCCGGTCCGTTGCATCGCCGTCGCGGTGCGGATTGGCATGGGCGGGGGCGCGGAAAGCCGCCCGTCGCGCAGATGTGCGGCGCGGCGCGCTTGCCGCTGGGGCCGGGCGAGCCCATCCTTTCCCCTGCGGCGCTTTCCGCGCCGCGGATGCGAAGGAGCGCGCGATGTCCCCCCTTGTCCGTCTGACCCTGCCCGCCGTGGCCTTGCTGGCGCTGGCCGCCTGTGACCCCGCGCAGACGGTGGATGACCTTGGCCGCCGCACGGCGGAAACCGTGGTCAAGCCGATTGTCGATGACAGCATGACCGAACCGCAGGCCGCCATCGTCACGCGCTGCGTGGTGCAGAATGCCTCTGCGGATGAGATCAAGATGCTCATCCGTGATGTCGGAAATGCGGCGGGCACCGCGACAGAGGCGACGGTGCGCACCATCCTGCTGCGCCCGGCGACGCTGGGTTGCCTCACTCAGGCGGGTCTGCCCGCGCCGCAGGTGTGACGATGCGTGCGCTGACCCTTGTGCCCTTGATGTGCCTGCCGCTGGCCGCCTGCGGTCCCACCTCGGTGGCGCAGGCGGAACGCGAATGCTTTGAACGCGCCCGTCTGGCCGCCGCCCCGCGCGGTGAGGTGGGGTTTGGCGTCGGAAGTGATGGATCATCGGGGGGGAATGTGTCCCTTTCGGTCTCGTCCGATTTCCTGATGGGGCGCGATCCGTCGCAGGTTTACGACTCTTGCGTTTACCAGAAATCCGGGCAGCCGCCGAGCAGGCCCCTTTATACCCGACCGGATTGGCGGGGGTAATCCCCGCCCAAGCCGACCCAAGAATGCGCCCGCCCCGAACACGCCGGGGTGACCAGAAGGAAGAGAAGAATGGTCCAGTTCACGCTCCCGAAAAACTCCAAGGTCCGCACCGGCAAGACCTGGCCCAAGCCTGCGGGCAAGAATGTCCGCAAGTTCCAGATTTACCGCTGGACCCCGGATGACGGGGAAAACCCGCGCGTGGACACGTATTTCGTGGACATGGACACCTGCGGCCCGATGGTTCTGGACGCGCTGATCAAGATCAAGAACGAGATCGACCCGACTCTGACCTTCCGCCGCTCTTGCCGCGAGGGGATTTGCGGGTCCTGCGCGATGAACATCGACGGCATCAACACGCTGGCCTGCATCTACGGTCTGGATGAGGTGAAGGGCGATGTGAAGATTTACCCGCTGCCCCACATGCCGGTGATCCGTGACCTGATCCCCGACCTGACCCACTTCTACGCCCAGCATGCGTCGATCATGCCGTGGCTGGAAACCAAGACCAACCGCCCCGCCAAGGAATGGCGCCAGTCGATCGAGGATCGCAAAAAGCTGGATGGACTGTATGAATGCGTGATGTGCGCGTCTTGCAGCACCTCGTGCCCTTCCTATTGGTGGAACGGCGACAAATACCTTGGCCCCGCCGCGCTGCTGCACGCCTACCGCTGGATCATCGACAGCCGTGATGAGGCGACGCCCGAGCGTCTGGATGCGCTGGAAGACCCGTTCAAGCTCTATCGCTGCCACACGATCATGAACTGCGCCAAGACCTGCCCCAAGGGGCTGAACCCGGCCAAGGCGATTTCCGAGATCAAGAAGATGATGGTCGAACGGGTAGTGTGATCCGTTTTGACTTGAATGGGAAGGCCCGGGGGAAACCTCGGGCCTTTTGCTTTTCGGGCGAGGCGAAGTCTGGCGCAGACTTCGCGGCGGAGTTTGTCGCAAACTCCGAAGGGGGGCTCCGATGTCTGCGTCAGACATCGCCCCGGCGTTTGCGTCAAACGCCGTCCTGCGGGCAAAGTCTAACCCGCGCGTGCCAGATCGGCCCGCGCGTCGCGCAGGATGGCGTAGGCCGATTGCAGGAACAGCCCCGCCACCAGCAGCGCCACCACGCGGTCGGGCCACGCGGCCCCGGTCCAGATCACCAGACCTGCCGCCACCACCACGCCGACATTGCCGATGGCATCGTTGCGGGCGAACAGCCAGACGGCTTCTGCACTTGCATCCCCCTTGCGATAGGGGATCAAGAGCAGCGCCGAAGCGATGTTGACCGCCAGTGCCATCAGACCGAAGGTCAGGATCATGCCGCCTTCGGGCAGGCGGGGCTGGCCGAAGTCCGCGATGGTCTGACCCAGCACGCCAAGGCCCAGCATGCCAAGGAAAATCCCCTGCGCCAAGGCCACCTTCGCCCGCGCGTGCAGGGTCCATCGGATGGCCAAAAGCGCCAACAGCGATACCAATCCGTCGCCCAGAAAATCCAGCGAATCTGCCTTCAGCGCTTGCGAGGCGGAGAGAATGCCCGCCGCCACCTCGACCACGCCGAAGATCAGATTCAGCCCCATTCCCAGCCACAGGGCGCGGGCATAGCCGGGGGTGGTGCCGTCATGGATGGGATGGGGCGGCGTCGCCATCAGAAGCGGTTGGGCAGATAGGGCGTCAGGTCCAGTTCCGGCGCGCGTCCGGTGACAAGGGCGGTGACAAGCCGGGCCGTGATCGGCGCAAGCGTCAGCCCGATATGGCCGTGACCATAGGCATGGATCACATCTGCCCCACCTTGCGACGGGCCGATGACCGGCACCGAGTCGGGGATGGAGGGGCGGAACCCCATCCACTCGCGGTCGGGTGTGCCCAGATCGGGGAAGATCGCCCGCGCGCCCTCAACCAGTTTGGCGATGCGGTGGGGCGAGGGCGGGGCGGTCAATCCGCCAAGCTCGACCGTGCCAGCCACCCGCAGGCGGCCCTGCATCGGGCAGAGGTAAAAGCCGCGCGTGGTGGGGCAGGTGGGGCGGGTCAGGCGTGGGTTGGGCATGTCCCATTCGACGTGATAGCCGCGCTCGGTGTCCAAGGGCACTTTGTCGCCCGCTTGCAGCGCGAGGGCGCGGGAATGGGCCCCGGCGGCAAGGATCACGCGGCGGGCTTTCAGGTGCAGGCCGGGACCCGTCACCATGATGCCGTCCATTTGACGCTCAATCCGGTCGGCGCGGGCTTTGAGGATTTGCGCCGAGGTGGCGACATGGGCTGCGAGGGTCCGCACCATGCGCCCCGGATCGTTCAGGAAAATCGCCTTGGGGAAGAAGGCAGCACCGCCTTGGACAGGGGGAAGGTTTGGCTCCATTTGGCGGAGTTCGTCCGGGCCGATCAGATCGACGCTGATGCCCAAGGTCCGGCGAAAGGCCATGTCGGCATGGGCGGCGCGATAGGCTTTCTCGGTCTCGTAAAGATAGAGGCACCCCCGGTTTTGCAAGATATCCGTCCCGCCGATGCGGGCGGCAAGGTCTTGCCAATGCCCCGCAGCCCCCACCAGCAGCCTCGCGATATTGGCGGCATTGCGCCGCGTGGGGCCGGGCAGGGATTGCAGCGCAAAGCGCGCTAGCCACGGCATCAGCGCGGGCAAGGCCGCGCGGCGGATGGCGAGGGGGGAGTTCTGGTCAAAGAGCAGCGAGGGCAGGTTTTTCAGCACATCCGGGCTGCCCACCGGCATCACGGCGTAATCCGCGATGGTGCCTGCGTTGCCATAGCTTGCGCCCATGCCCGGCTCAGACGGGTCGATCAGGGTGACGTCGCGGCCGGCGGCTGTCAGCGCTTCGGCGATGGCGAGGCCGACGACGCCCGCGCCGAGGATGGCGATGTCGGTGTGGCGGATCATCTTATGGCCTTGCGTTTGCAACGGTGGTCTGTGCGCGGCGCGTGCCGTGCACATTGTGGGACGGTTGGGCCAAGCCCGCCCGTGCGTCAAACGCACGGGCCGCGCCCGCCCGCCCCTTGGCGGGCGCGAAGTCGCGCCCACCCGGTCGGGCGCGGCCCATGCCGGATGCGTTTGGCCTGCGGAACGCCCCTTGCGGCTTCGTTGCCTCAGCCGCAATCGGACCGTATGAAACGTCCACAGGACGTTTCAGTGTCGGTCCTCTGGCCCCGCCCACCAACCTCACATGCACGCCTGAAACAGCGCGCGGGTGTTTTCGCGGGTCATCGCCACCGGGTTGCCGCCGCAGGAGGGGTCTTCCAGCGCCATCTCAGTCAACTCATCCAGACGGTCCGCCTGCACGCCAAGCGCGGTCAGGTTTTCCGGGATGCCCAAGGTTGCACGCAGGTCCATCACAGCGGCGCGGAAGCCGTCAAAGCCACGCTTGATGCCAAGATAAGCGGCGGCTTTCTCGATCCGCTCTTCAATCGCATGGCGGTTGAAGTCCAGAACCATCGGCATCACCACAGCGTTCGTCGTGCCGTGGTGGGTGTTGTAGACCGCGCCGATGGGGTGAGACAGCGAATGGATCGCGCCGAGGCCCTTTTGGAACGCCACGGCACCCATGGCTGCCGCACTCATCATATGCGCGCGGGCTGTCAGGTTGGTCGGATCGGCATAGGCGACGGTCAGGTTCTCGAACACCAGACGCATGCCTTCCAAGGCGATGCCTTGGCTCATCGGGTGGTAGAAGGGGCTGCAATAGGCCTCAAGGCAATGCGCCAGTGCGTCCATGCCGGTGCCTGCAGTGATGAACTTCGGCATGCCGACGGTCAGGGCGGGGTCACACAGGGTGACCGTGGGCAAGAGCTTGGGGTGGAAGATGATCTTCTTCTTATGCGTGACCGAATTGGTCAGCACGCCCGCGCGGCCCACTTCGGAGCCTGTCCCTGCCGTGGTCGGCACCGCGACAATGGGCGCGATTTTGGCGGCATCGGCGCGGGTATACCAGTCGTCGATGTCTTCCAGATCCCACACGCTCAGTTCGGCCCGCTGATGCGCCATGAGGGCGATCATCTTGCCAAGGTCCAGCGCAGACCCCCCGCCAAAGCAGATCACGCCGTCATGCCCGCCCGCAAGGTAAACCGCGATGCCTGCGGCCATGTTGCCCTCGTTCGGGTTGGGGTCCACCTCGGAAAACACCGCGCGGCCCAGACCGGCCTTGTCCAGCACGTCCAAGGCCCCAGCGGTGATCGGCAGGGAGGCCAGCGCCTTGTCGGTGACAAAGAGCGGCTTCTTGATCCCGGCGGCGGCACAATGCTCGGCCAGTTCGGCAATCCGGCCCACGCCGAACTTGATCGCGGTGGGGTAAGACCAGTTGCGGTTCGGAACGTCGTGGCTCATGTCAGACCTTTTTCAGATGATAGGATTTCGGGCGGGTGACCGAGTGGAAGCCCAAGTAAGACAGGCTGCCGCCGCGCCCGGTGTCCTTGCAGCCCGTCCAGCAGAGCGCGGGGTCCAGATAATCGGCGCGGTTCATGAAGACGGTGCCCGTCTCGATCTGCTGGCCGATGGCGGCGGCGGTGTCGTAGTCTTGCGTCCAGACGCTGGCGGTCAGACCGTAGGGGGAGTCGTTCATCAGACGGATCGCCTCGGCATCGTCGGCGACCTTCATGATGCCGACGACGGGGCCGAAGGACTCTTCGGTCATCACACGCATGGAATGATCTACGTTGATCAGGATTTGCGGCGCGAGGTAAGCGCCCCCGTCATCGGCGGCGAAGTTCTTGACGTCGATCAGGGGTTTGGCGCCCTTGGCCACAGCCTCGGCGATCTGGCCGCGCACCACGGCGGCAAAGCGTTTGTGCGCCATCGGGCCAAGCGTGCTGTCAGCGTCAAACGGGTTGCCCAGTTTCAGCGCGTTGACCCAAGCGACCGACTTTTCGACAAAGGCATCGTAGAGCGAGGCGTGGACATAGACCCGTTCGATCCCGCAGCAGCATTGGCCCGCGTTGAACATCGCGCCGTCCATCAGCGTGTCAACAGCGGCGTCCAGATTGGCGTCATGCCGGACATAGCCGGGGTCTTTTCCGCCCAGCTCCAGCCCCAAGGGCGTGAAGGTGCCAGCGGCGGCTTTCTCCATCGCCAGACCACCCGCGACCGATCCGGTGAAGTTCACGAAGCCAAAGGAGCGTGCCGCGATCAGGGCCTCGGTCGCGGCATGGTCCAGCACCACATTCTGAAACACATCTTCCGGCACGCCTGCGGCATGGAACGCCTCGGCCAGGCGTTCCCCCACCAGCATGGTCTGGCTGGCATGTTTCAGGATCACCGTATTCCCGGCGATCAGCGCAGGGACAAGCGTGTTGATCGTGGTCAGGTAGGGGTAGTTCCACGGGGCGACGATGAACACGACCCCCAACGCCTCACGCGCCAGATAGCGGCGGAATTTGTCACTGTCCTCGACCATCAGCGGCGCGAGGGTCTTTTCCGCAATCTCGGCCATATAGTCGGTGCGCGCATTCACCCCGCCATATTCGCCGCCAAAGCGGGTGGGGCGGCCCATTTGCCATGCCAGTTCCGGCACGACGACATCTTTCATGTCGTTCAGCCGTGCCACACCGGCCTTGACCAGCGCGATACGCTCGGCCAAGGGCCGCGCGGCCCATGGCTTTTGCGCGGATTTGGCGGCGGCGACGGCGGCTTGGGCGGCGGGCAGCGAAAGCGGGGTGCGTTCGGCATAGACAGAGCCGTCCACCGGGGAAATCAGTTCTATCGGTTTCATCATCTCACCTGTCGGGCCGGATGGCCACAGAAGGGGGGGCAGGGGGGCAAGATGCCCCCCTGTGTCACGCGCGTTCCAGAAGGCGTTGGAGTTCGAAGTCGGTCACCACGCGGTCGGTTTCCGAAATCTCCCACTGGGCGGCGTGGTGGTAATGCTCCACCACGTCATCGCCAAAGGCGGCGCGCAGCATCGCCGATGCGTTCAGCTTGGCCGCAGCATCGCGCAGGTTGGTGGGGATCTCGCGGATGCCCTTGGTGGTGTACATGTCGCCCTTCATCTCGGGCTCGAGCGCCATCTTGCCCTCGATCCCGGCCAGACCCGCCGCAAGCAGCGCCGCGCAGCACAGATAGGGGTTCACGTCGCTGCCGGGAATGCGGCATTCCACCCGTACGGCCTTGGTATGGGCGCCACAGACGCGGAAGCCCGCGGTGCGGTTGTCCGCACTCCAGACCGCTTTGGTAGGGGCGAACATGCCGATGGTGAAGCGCTTGTAGCTGTTGACATAAGGCGCGAGGAAGGCGGTGATCTCCTCGGCATGGGCGAGTTGCCCGGCAAGGAAGTGCTTCATCGTCTGAGACATGCCATGCGCGTCGTCATGGTCGTAGAAGGCGGGTTTGCCATCCAGCGTCCAGAGCGACTGATGAACGTGGCTGGAGGACCCGGCCTTGCGGTGGTCATACTTGGCCATGAAGGTGACGGACTTGCCCACGGCATGGGCCATTTCCTTGATGCCCTGCTTGACGATCACATGGTTGTCGGCGGTGTCCAGCGCGTCGGAATAGCGGTAGTTCACCTCATGCTGGCCCGCGTCGGCCTCACCCTTGGTGTTCTCGACCGGGATGCCTGCGCCATAAAGTCCGTTGCGGACGGCGCGCATCAGGCCTTCTTCCTTGGTGGTCTGGAAGAGGTGGTAATCCTCGTTGTAGCCTGAAATCGGCTTCAGCGCCGAAAGCCCGCCGTCGCGCAGGTTTTCGTAGGCGTTCTCGAAGATGTAGAACTCAAGTTCCGTCGCCATCATGGCATCAAAGCCCAAGGCACGGGCGCGGGCGACTTGGCGTTTCAGGATGGCGCGGGGGCTGATCGCCACTTCCTCATGGGTGTGGTGGTCCAGCATGTCGCCCAGCACCAGCGCGGTGCCCGGCAGCCATGGCAAGGGGCGCAGCGTGGCCAGATCGGGTTTCAGCACATAGTCGCCGTAGCCCTGTTCCCAGCCTGCGGATTTGTACCCCGGAACCGTGGTCATCTCCATGTCCACGGCCAGAAGGTAGTTGCAGCAATGGGTTTCCTTGTATCCGCCATCGACGAAGAAGGCGGCGTGGAAGCGCTTGCCCACCAAGCGGCCCTGCATGTCGATCCCGGCGACCAGCACCGTGTCGATCTGGCCCTGCGCCACGGCCTCTTTCAGCGTATCGAATGTCATATTTCCCGGCATGTTGTCTGCCTTTCCCTGTTGTTCGGTCTGCCCGTCGTGGTGCGGGCGTGAAATGCGTTCCGTCGGATCCGAGGATCAGCCCGCCGTGCCGCCGCCGAATTCCGGGCGACGCGGCCAGCAGGCCGGGCCGATAGCCTTGGATTGTCCCTTGCGTGGCATGGGGTGATCCTTTCGCGCCGAGGTGTCGGCCAATGATTTGATCATATTTGGAACGCCGCGCGGCGCAATGGAATAAGTGGTCATGGCGACGATGCGACCGCAGCGGCAAGGATCGGGGCGAGGTGGTCTGCCATCCTCTCTTCGGCCTCAGGCGAGGCGATCAGGTCATTGCGCAGTTCCAGCATTGCATTGGGCAGGCCGTAGGGCGTGGCATGCAGGCGCAGCGTGTGGGTGACATCATCCTTGGCGGAATAGGGCTCGTTCAGGGCCGAGACGAGTTTGCCTGCGGCCTGTGCGCCGGACAGGATCAAGGCGGCAAGCGTGGGGTCCGCGTCATGGATCACGCCGAATTCCACCGCACGGGGTTGGCCGAAATAGACGGGCGTAAAGCTGTGGATGGTGATGACCACAGGCCGCAGTCCCAGCGCCATCCGACGCATCAGCAGGGCGTGCAGGCCGTCGTGGAAGGGGACATAGACCGCCGCCGTCCGGCGCGCGCGCTCTTGCGGCGTGATGGCCGCATTGCCGGGGATGTCATGGATTTCGGACCGCGCGGGCATCGCGCCGGGCATGTCGGGCGCGCGGTTGCAGTCATAGACCAGACGGCTGACCGGGGCGTGGATCAGGGCGGCGTCCAGTCGCCGCGCCAGCCCCCGCGCCAGACCCAAGGCGCCGGGGTCCCATGCGATATGGGCGCGGCGCTGATCGGCCGTCAGCCCCAGATCGCCCCAGGCCATGGGGATATGATTGGAAGCATGTTCGCAGACAACAACGATCCGGCCCGCGGCCTCGGCCCCTTCGATCTCGGGCGCGAAAGGGCCGTCGGCCCTTGCCTGATCGCCATCTCGCATCGCGCTGTCATCCTCCTGTTACGCGCCAAGGCTCACCCCGGCCCGCCCATTCTGTCAATATCTTTTCTGCCCGCGGAATGCTGTTACAATGTTTTCTGCGCTTTGCCGGTTGCCATGGGCCCCGTCCTTGCGCGAACTGTCCAAGGGCTGCACGGGGCGGCGACAGAGGAGGGACGATGGAGACGCCGATCACCATCGAGGAACGCATGCGCGCAGCGCTGCCCGACCTGACCCGGGCCGAGCGGCAATTGGCCACGCATATCCTTGGCCATTACCCGGTCTCGGCGCTGGGCTCGATCACCGCTTTGGCCAAGGCGGCAGAGGTCTCGACCCCCACGGTGGTGCGTCTTGTGCAAAAGCTGGGCTACAAGGGCTATCCCGATTACCAGCAATCCTTGCGGGCTGAGGTGGAGATGATGCTCGTCTCGCCGTTGGTCAAACATGATCGCTGGGCGGGCGGGGTGCCGGAGACGCATATCCTCAATCGCTTCGCCGATCAGGTGGTGACAAATCTGCAGGCGACCTTGGGGCAGATCGACCATGCGACGTTTGACGCGGCGGCGGAATTGCTGGCCGATCCGGGGCGGCATGTCTTTGCCATGGGTGGTCGGATCACCCATGCGATGGCGGATTATCTGGTGACGCTGATGAAGGCGGTGCGCCCGTCGGTCACGCTCTTGTCGGACCTGTCAAACGCCTGGCCGCCTGCGCTTTTGGACATGAAGGCGGGGGATGTGCTCTTGGTGTTCGACATCCGCCGCTATGAAAACTCGGTGCTGCAAGTGGCCGAGATGGCGCGCGAACAGGGAGCAGAGATCATCCTGATCACGGACCGCTGGGTCAGCCCCGCCGCGCAACTGGCCCGTCATGTGCTGCCCTGTCATATCGAGGCCCCTTCGGCCTGGGATTCCACCGTGCCGCTGTTGGTGATCGTCGAGACGCTCTTGGCATCGGTTCAGGCGCGAACGTGGACGGTGACCGAGGGGAGGTTGAAGCGGCTGGAAGAGCTTTACGCCCGGTCGCGGACCTTTCGGCGGGGGCGGTAGGGGGGTGTTCTTCTTGCGGCCATGACCAACGGTTGGTGTTGCCCCGATGCCCAAAGCATCGGGGCGCGGCCGTCCCGCCCCCCCGGGGCTGCCGCACGTATACGTGCAACCACCCCGGCGGGACGACCGCGCCCCTTGGCTGGCGTTGTGTAGGAGAGGGAGTTGCAAACGGTTGAGGTCGTTCGGACAACAAGCACGTAGAGTGCGCATTCATTGCGCACCGTAACTGGTCCCACTGCCCACCGCCCGCCTTGCCCCGATGAGGCCGTTGACCGTCACGGCACCCAGCAAAACCGCGCCGCCGATGAAGGTGTTTGCTGACGCCGTCTCGCCCAGGAACGCCCAGACGATGATGGGGGAAAGCACGACCTCGATGTTGGACAGAAGCGCCATTTCCGCTGCCGGGATCACCTTGCTGCCCTTGGCGTAGAGGATCATCCCCCCGGTCAGCGTGCCCGCCCCCATCGCCATGGCCCAGGCGGCGTCCGAAACGGGCACTGCCAGCGGTTGGCCCAAGGCCAGCGCCACCACGGCCCCCGTGATCAGCGAGAATACCGCGCCAAGGATGACCGACGGCATCGTGTCCGACACCCGCCGCCAGCGCAGGGTGACGGTGAATGTGGCGAACCCCAATGCTGACAAGAGGGCGGCGATGTTGCCCGCCAAGGCCCCCGTCTCCAGCCCCTCGCGCACCATGACGAAGATGCCGATCACGCCCACGACCATGGCGCCCCATGTTTCAGGCCGGACCCGCTCGCGCAGCAGGATCAGGCCGAGGATCGCGGCAATGAAGGGGCTGGCGGTGAACAGGAACACCGCATTGGCGATGGTGGTGGCCTGAATGGCATAGATCGCGCCGCCGAACGCGCCGACCAGACCGATTCCGCCCAAGACCCCTGCAAACCCGGTTTCGGCAAAGCCGTTGAAGGCGCGGCCTTGATGGCGGATGGCCTGATAGGCCAAGAGCACCGGCAGCATCCCGACCGACCGCCAGAACAACACCGCCCATGTGCCCGCCGTATCGATCTGGCGGAAGATCAGCCCCTGACAGGACCACAGGATGCCCGCGACGATGACCAGCGCCACGCCTGTTCCGTATTTCATGCCGCAAACTCCGTGCCTTGGGCCTGATCTGCCGTGGATGCGGGCGGCGGTCTGTCCTGCCAGCGACCTTGCCCGCGGTTTTCGCGCGAGGGCGGCGGGGCAGGGATCGCGCGGGCGTGTTCGCGCCTTGTCTATCCAAGAGGGCACCGCGCCCCTATATTGCCCAAGATCACGATCATGGGGAGCCGCGCATGTTCTTTTCCGACCGCCGCAAGATGCAGATGGTCTCACCGCAGGATGCCTTGCCGGGACGGGCCGAGCCGATCCCGACCGCCGAGACGCATTTCATCTCGGGCCTGCCGCTGAAATCCCCGGTGCCAGAGGGCATGGCAGAGGCGATGTTCGGCATGGGCTGCTTCTGGGGGGTGGAGCGCAAGTTCTGGCAGCGCCCCGGCGTCTGGCTGACGATGGTGGGCTATGCCGGGGGTTACACGCCCAATCCGACCTACAAGGAAACCTGCACCCAACTGACCGGCCATAACGAGGTGGTGCGCGTGATCTACGACCCCGCCACGGTCAGCTACGAGGATCTGCTGCGCCTGTTTTGGGAAAACCATGACCCGACGCAGGGCATGCGGCAGGGCAATGACGTGGGCAGCACCTATCGCAGCGGCATCTACACCTATACCGAGGCGCAACAGGCGGCGGCAGAGGCGTCGCGTGCCGTCTATCAGCATCGGCTGGCCCGCTCGGGCTATGGGGCGATCACCACGGAAATCTTGCCCGCGCCGGTGTTCTATTTTGCCGAGGATTACCATCAACAATACCTCGCCAAGAATCCCGACGGATATTGCGGCATCGGCGGCACTGGGGTGACCTGTCCCATCGGGCTGAACGCCTGACATCCAAGGGCTGCGCTTGACCGGCGCTTGACCGCCGCGCGCGCGGGGGCTAACCCCGCGCAAACCCTTTGCCCCGAAAGGCCGCGCCATGCCGATCTTCACCGCCCATTCGATCCTGACCAGCGACGAAACCGTCGATGCGCGGGCCGAAGGCTTGGCCGATGCGCTGGACCGGGTGCAACCTGCCCCGCTTGAAGTCGAGATTTACGACGAAGAGGACGGGTCGGGCAATCTGCGGGTCGCGGCGATCTTCGCGCTGGAACCGAACCCCACCTTGCTGGATGTGCTGGCCACGGCCTTTGGCGGGTCGGATTTCATTGTTGCGGAAACGGCGCAGCGCACGTGGTCCGCGCTGACCACCCTGCCCGGAGAGGCCCCGGCCAAGGCGCTTGCGGCAGAGATCGAACAGATGCAGCCCGCGCCTTATGGGGTGGGTGCCTTTGAGATCGAGGACAATTCCGGTCTGTGGGAAGTGGGGGCCTATTTCCTTGAGGCCCCCGATGCGGCGGCCTTGAACGCGCTGGGCGCGGGGCATGGCGCGCGGCCCTTCGCCGTGTCGGAATTGCCGGAAATCGACTGGGTCGCCAAGGTGCGGCGCGAGTTGTCGCCCGTGGAGGCGGGGCGTTTCTTCGTCTTTGGCAGCCATGATGCCGACAAGGTGCCCGCTGGCCGCATCGCCTTGCAGATCGAGGCGACGGTGGCTTTCGGCACCGGGCATCACGGCACCACGCTGGGCTGTCTGCGCGCCTTTGACCGGCTGTTCGGTGCGGGTTTCCACCCGGCAAAGGTGGCTGACATTGGCGCAGGCACGGCCGTGCTGGCGATGGCGGCGGCGTCGGTCCTGCCGGATGCCTTGGTGATCGCGTCGGATATCGACGAGGTCGCGGTGGATGTCTCCGAGGCGAATGTGGCGATCAACGGGCTGGAAGGCCGGGTGGAATGCCTTGAGGCTGCGGGCTTCAACCATCCCCGTCTGGCCGAGGCGGCACCTTTCGATCTGATCTTTGCCAATATCCTGAAAGGTCCGCTGATCGAGTTGGCCCCCGATATGGCCGCCCATGCCGCCCCCGGCGGGTTGGTGATCCTGTCGGGGCTGCTGGTCGTGCAGGCCGAAGCCGTGACCGAGGCCTATCTGGCTCAGGGCTTCACCGCCGAGGGCCGCGAGGATATCGGGGAATGGTCCACCTTGGTCTTCCGCCGCTGACGGCCGGAAACAGTCTGTTTACGACCTTCGACTGACACATTTTCGACCGAATCCCACCCTAGCCATGGCGCTGGTGGGGGCTTGGTCGGAGTGCATTTTCATGTCGGACCCGAACAGGGAAGATTTCTACGGTCGTGTCGCGCGGCTGGAAAAGGCCCATGCCCGTGGTCAGGGCCATGAGGCTGCCGGGGCCTTGGGCCGCTCGGCCTATTTTCGTCCGTCACCCCGGCGCCTGCCGATCCTGCGCGGATCGGTTTTCGTGCTGGCCACGGTGATCGGGCTGAAGGCGACGCTCTATGGTGGCATTCCTGAGGATGTCTATCTGTCCCGGCTTGCTGCACTGAAACAGGGCACGGCGCTGGAACGGGTCGGGGCGTTCCTGATGACGCCGGACCCGCTGACGGTCTGGCTGGCCGATGCCTTGCGCCATGCGCGCGGTCTGGCCTGAGGCCGCGACCCCGGAATGCAAAAGGCCGCCCGAAAAGGCGGCCCTCACATCCAGCGGCTGGAAGCCGACGGTCGCGGATCAGCGACCGATCATTTCGATGTCGCCACGGCACAGACCGATATCGTCAAGTTCACGGTCCGAAAGTTTGCCGAGCGCATTGCGCGTCACGCGGGCGTCATTCCATGCCGACAGCGCGGCAATGGTGTCGCCGATCACAGTGACAAGGCGGAAGATCGAAATGGCGCCGAACGGCGCCGGGCGGGTCGTTTCAAAGGCGGCCATGATGGGTGTCCTTACACAAACTGCTCATTACCGAGGCATCCTTGCCTCTGGGATGCCAAATAGTCTTGCTGCATGTGCAAAGCAATCGCTGCGCCTGCAATCCACCCTTGCAGCGGACGCATGACGAAAACGGCCTGTCGGCCTTGATTTTGCCTTATTTTCGACCTGTCCGTTGCGGCGCTGTCGGTTTTCGCGTGGCGTCGGTCGGTTTCTGCGTCTGCATAAAGCATCGTTGCGAAACCGTTTCAAGCGGTCTTGTTGCGGATTGCCGGATGTTCTTGTTTCGTGCTAATCCTTGCCCAAGCAAAAGAAACAGGGGCAGGGCATGCGCGTCATCGGAATCGACCCGGGGTTGCGCAACCTCGGCTGGGGGGTGATCGACGTGGCGGGGTCGCGGCTGACCCATGTCGCCAATGGCATCTGCCATTCCGCGCCCTCGGACAATGACGGCGACCTTGCCCTGCGTCTGGTCAGCCTGCATTCCCAACTGACCGATGTGCTGCGGACCTATGCCCCCGACACGGCGGCGGTGGAGCATACCTTCGTCAACAAGGACGCGGTGGCGACGCTGAAACTGGGCCAAGCGCGGGGGATCGCACTTCTGGTGCCGGGGCAGTTCGGCCTGACGGTGGGGGAATACGCGCCCAATGCGGTGAAAAAGACCGTGGTGGGCGTGGGCCATGCCGCCAAGCAACAGGTGGATCACATGGTGCGCTTGCATCTGCCCGGCGTGACGATCAACGGGCCGGATGCGGCGGATGCGCTTGCGATTGCCATCTGTCACGCCCATCACATGCAAAGCGCGGGGCGTTTGCAGGCGGCATTGAAAAGGGCGGCAGGATGATCGGCAAGATTTCCGGACGGTTGGACTGGCGCGGGGCGGATCACGTCCTGATCGACGTGCGCGGCGTCGGCTACATCGTCCATGTCAGCGACCGCACCCTTGCCAGCCTGCCGGGGGTGGGGGAGGCGGTGGCTTTGTACACCGAACTCGTGGTGCGCGAGGATTTGTTGCAACTGTTTGGCTTTCCGACGATGGCGGAGAAGGAATGGCACAAGCTCTTGACCACGGTGCAGGGCGTGGGGGCCAAGGCCGCAATGGCCATCCTTGGCACGTTGGGGCCGGAAGGTGCCGCGCGGGCCATCACTCTGGGCGATGCTCGCGCGATCCAATCCGCGCCGGGGGTGGGGCCGAAACTGGCGCAGCGCGTGATTTTGGAGCTGAAATCGAAGGCCCCGGCGATCATGGCGATGGGGGCCTCCTTGGCCGGGGTCGCAAGCACGGATGACGTGGTGATCGAACCCGCGACACCCGCGCCTGCGCCCAAGAAAGCCGGCAAGGCAGCACCGTCCGCCGCGCAGAACCGCGCTTCGGCCTCGGCGGATGCGCTGTCGGCGCTGGCCAACCTTGGTTACGGTCCGTCGGATGCGGCGCAGGCGGTGGCGCAGGTGATGGGGGACACACCCGATGCCAACACGGCGGCGGTGATCCGTGCCGCGCTGAAGCTGCTGGCACCGAAGGCCTAAGGGATGGAAAGCGATCCCACCCTGCGCCCCGATCGGCTGCCCGAAGACACTGACCGCGCCCTGCGCCCGCAGGCGCTGGAAGAGTTCGTGGGTCAAGCCGAAGCCCGCGCCAACCTGCGCGTCTTCATCGAAAGCGCCAAGATGCGCGGTGAGGCGATGGACCATACCCTGTTCCATGGGCCTCCCGGTCTGGGGAAAACCACGCTGGCGCAGATCATGGCGCGCGAGCTTGGGGTGGGCTTTCGCATGACCTCTGGCCCGGTCTTGGCCAAGCCGGGCGATCTGGCGGCGATCCTGACCAATCTTGAACCGCGGGATGTGCTGTTCATCGACGAGATTCACCGCCTGTCGGCCGTGGTGGAAGAGGTGCTTTATCCCGCGATGGAGGATTTTGCGCTGGATCTGGTGATCGGCGAGGGGCCTGCGGCGCGCACCGTGCGGATTGACCTGCAACCCTTCACACTGGTGGGGGCGACCACGCGGCTGGGGCTCTTGACCACGCCGCTGCGGGATCGTTTCGGCATCCCGACGCGGCTGCAATTCTATACCGATCAGGAACTTGACCTGATCGTGACCCGAGGCGCGCGGCTTTTGGGCATCCCCTCTGACCCGGATGGCACCTATGAGATCGCCCGCCGCGCGCGAGGGACGCCTCGGGTTGCGGGGCGCTTGCTGCGGCGGGTGGTCGATTTCGCGCTGGTCGAAGGCGATGGCCGGCTGACCAAGGCGATTGCCGATTCCGCCCTGACCCGGTTGGGCGTGGACCATCTGGGACTGGACGGCGCGGATCGGCGGTATCTGTCGCTGCTGGCGGAAAACTATGGCGGTGGCCCGGTGGGGGTGGAAACCATCGCCGCCGCCCTGTCTGAGGCGCGCGATGCCATCGAAGAGGTGATCGAACCCTATCTGTTGCAACAGGGCCTGATCCAGCGCACCCCGCGCGGGCGGATGCTGGCGGCCAAGGCGTGGAGGCATCTGGGGCTTGACGCCCCGCGCCTGCCCGATCCGCGCCCCGCGCCGCAGGGCGATCTGTTTGAAGGCTGAGATTGCCGCCCCCGGCGAAGGGCGCTATCTGCGCGCCAAAGCCAAAAGCGGACGACCAGGGGGACGACAATGCAGGCGGATGAGGTCGCAAAATTGTTCACGCGCGGCGATGGCAGCTATCTCTGCGCCCGCTGGGGCCGCCCCATCGTGCCGGTGGTGTTTGGGGTCGAGGATGCCACCCTGTCGGTCGTCAAAGGCGCGATCGAGGCGGTGGTGACGCTCGCCAATCACCGCATGGCCGAGACGGACCCGGAACTTGGCGCGAACCTGATGGTGTTCTTCTGCCGCGATTGGGCGGAACTGCCGCAAGTGCCGAACCTTGACCGGCTGGTGCCGGACCTTGGCCCGCTCTGTGACCGGCTGACGGCGGCCGAGGCGAACCAGTACCGCATCTTCCGCTTTGATCCGGATGGCGCGATCCGCGCGGCATTCGTGTTTTTGCGCATGGATCAGCACCTGTCTGCCGTGCCCGCCGAAACGCTGGCGCTCAGTCAGGCGGTGCAGACGATCCTGTTGTGGTCGGACCGGGCCTTCACCGACTTGGCCCCCTTGGCGCATCTGCCGGATGGCACCGTGATCCTGCGCCCCGACATCGCAGGCGTGATCCGCGCCGCCTATGATCCAGTGCTGCCCGCCGTGGCGCAGGACGCCAGCCATGCCTTGCGTCTGGCCGCCCGTTTGCCGCGCCCGCAATGACCGACAAGCGGTGCGCAATTCATCCGCACCCGACCTCGCTTAAAGGCCTGCCATGACGTCCGATACCCTTACCTTGCGCGTTTACTACGAAGACACCGACCTTGCCGGGATCGTCTATTACGCGAATTACCTGAAGTTCATCGAACGCGGGCGGACCGAGTTTGTGCGGGCGCGGGGGATCGATCAGTCCGCGCTCAAGGCCGGCCAAGGCATCGTCTTTGCCGTGCGCCGGGTGGAGGCGGATTATCTGTCGCCCGCGCGGTTTGATGATCTGTTGCACGTCGAGACGGTGATGACCGAGGTGAAAGGCGCCTCGATCCTGATGGATCAGACCATTTCTCGCGATGGGACGGTCCTGTTTCGCGCCAAGGTGACGCTGGTCTGCCTCAATTCCGCGGGCCGGGCGCAGCGCATGCCCGATGCGGTGCGCCTGTCCTTGACCCTCTGACGCGGTATTTGCGCCCTGCGAACCATGCTGCGATGCCGCAAAACGCGGCCCCAGCGCGCGGCAACCCGCCGCTTGACGCAGATGTGTTGGCATTTCCCTTTGAATCCGGGTAGAATCACGCCTAAACGCGCCATCGGAACAGGTGGCCGACAACAAGAGCAGGCGTAATGGAAACCCAAACACTCGCTGCGGCGCAGGAGATTGATTTCTCTGTGCTGGCGCTTTTCATGAAGGCGACGCTGACCAACAAGCTGGTGCTGATGTCGCTTCTGGCGATGAGCTTCTGGTCATGGTCGATCATCGTGCAACGCATCCTGACCTTCCGCCGCGCGCGGGAAGAGGCGGCGGTGTTCGACCGCGCCTTCTGGTCGGGCGATCCGCTGGATGAATTGTTCGAACGTCTGGGTCCCACGCCGGAAGGCGCATCAGAGCGGATTTTCGCGGCGGGCATGATGGAGTGGCGGCGCAGCCACCGGCAGGATGGCGGCTTGATCGCGGGCGCTCAGGCGCGGATTGACCGGGCGATGGATGTGGCCATCGCGCGCGAGGCCGAGGTGCTGAACAAGGGCCTGTCCTTCCTTGCCACCACCGGCTCCACCGCGCCCTTCATTGGGCTGTTCGGGACGGTCTGGGGGATCAAGCACAGCTTTGAACAGATCGCCATCAGCCAGAACACCAACCTCGCCGTCGTGGCCCCCGGCATTGCCGAGGCGCTGCTGGCCACTGCTGTGGGTCTGGTCGCGGCTATTCCGGCGGTGATCGCCTATAACAAGCTGAACGCCGACAGTGAACGTATCCTTGGCGGTTACGAAAGCTTTGCCGACGAATTCTCGACCATCCTGTCGCGCCAGTTGGACGCCTGAGCCATGGCGGGTGGGATCGCAAAAAAGGCAAGCGGCGGCGGACGGCGCGGGCGCAGGCGCGGCGGTGCGGCACAGATGTCGGAAATCAACGTCACGCCGTTCATCGACGTGATGCTGGTGCTTTTGATCATCTTCATGGTCGCCGCGCCGATGCTGACGGTGGGCGTGCCGATCAAACTGCCGGAAACGGCGGCCAATGCGCTGCCCACCGAACAGGAAGAGCCGCTGACGATCACCCTGACTGCCGATGGCAAACTGTCGATCATGACGACCGAAGTCGCCGAGGCAGAGTTGATCCCCAAGCTAGAGGCGATTGCCGCTGAGCGGACGTCGAAAAAGGTGTTCCTGCGGGCGGATGGGTCGATCCCTTATGAAAAGGTGGCGCAGGTGATGGGGGCGCTGAATGCAGGCGGCTTCAACGAAATCGGTCTGGTGACTGATGCGCAAGGCCCGACCTTCGGCGCGGATGCCGCCAAGGCCGGAACGGACGGCTGAGACCGGGAACAGACGGCAGGTGGAAAGAAAAGGCACCATCGTATCGGGCGCGTTGCACGCGGCCTTCCTCCTCTGGGTCATTCTGGGGGACTGGCTGTTCATGTCCAAGGACTTGCCTCCGGTTGAGATTGCCCAAGTGTCGATCATGTCGGAAAGCGATTTCCAGTCGATGGTTGCCGCCGCCCCCAAGGCCGCCGAAACCCCAGTAGAAACGCCGCCTGAACAGCTGCAGCCCGCCCAGCCTGCGGAACCGACGCCACCGCCGCAGCCCGAAACCCCGCCGGAACCCGTGCCGGTCGAAGAACCCTTGCCGCAGGACCTGCCGGTTGAGGCTGTGCCGCAGCCCTTGGAAACGCCCGATCCGGTCGCTCCCATTGCGGAAACCGAACAGCCGATCCCGGTGCCTTTGTCCAGTGAACGCCCCAAGCCCCGCCCGGTGGACCGGGTGGCGTCAGTCCCGGTCGATACGCCAACGGATGCGCCCGAAGTGGCCGACACGCCAACGCCTGAGGTGTCGGATCAACCCGCGCCCGATGCCCAGATCGTCGAGGAACAACAGCCCGAAGCCGCGCCGGAAGAGGCCACGACCCAGATCGTGACCGAAGCGGTCGAGACCGAGGACAGCGCGCCGCAGCTTGCCCCGACGACCAGCCTGAAGCCGCGCTCGCGCCCGGCGCAGGTGGCGGAAGCCCCGGCGGAAGAGCCCGCGCCCGAACCGCAGCCCGAAGAGACACCCGCCGAAGAGACACCCACCGAGACCCCGCCCGAGGATGCCGTGGCCGATGCCGTCGCCGCCGCGGTGGCCGAGGCGCAAGACCCCGTGGCCGATGCGGTGGCCGATGCCGTGGCGCAGGCTGCCTCTGACAGTGCGGTCACATCCGATACCGGGGGGCAGGGAACCGCGACCGCCGGTCCGCCGCTGACCGGGGGCGAATTGGACGGCATGAAGGTTGCGGTGAACGCCTGCTGGAACGTGGGGTCGATGTCGATGGAGGCGCTGCGGACCACCGTGGTCGTGCGCTTCAACATCAACCCCGACGGCAAGCCGGATGCCGCCTCCATCGAGTTGATCGACTCCACTGGCGGGTCGGGCAGTTCGGTGACGCAGGCGTTCGAGACGGCGCGTCGCGCCATCATTCGCTGCGGCGCGCGCGGTTTCCCGCTGCCGCCCGAAAAATACGAGACCTGGAAGGTCTTTGAGATCGAATTCGACCCCGATGAGATGCGCTTGCGCTGATGCCGCAAGCGTGATGCCGAGTTTCCGCCGCGCGCGGCAGAGTGACCTGAACCTGGACCCGAGGAGAAAGAGGATAGGATGACGATGTTCAAAGCCCTCTCCCCCGTTATCGCACTGGCCGCCGTCGCGTTTGTCGCGCTGACGGGCCTTTCCACCCCCATTGCGGCCCAAGAACCGCCGCGCATCCGCCTGACGGATGGTGTGATCGAACCCTTGCCCTTTGCCGCGCCGATGTTTGTGGCGGAAAATGGCGGGGCAGGCGAATATGCCGCGCAACTGACCGGCGTGGTGGCGGCGGACCTGTCGGGAACCGGATTGTTCCGCGAGATTCCGCAATCGGCCCATATCAGCCAGATCACCAGCTTTGACGCGCCGGTGGCCTTTGCCGATTGGCAGGCGATCAACGCGCAGGTCTTGATCACTGGCGCGGTGCAGGCCTCTGGCGACCAGATCGTGGTCAAGTTCCGCCTGTTTGACGTCTTCAATGGCCAGCAGATGGGCGAGGGGCTGCAATTCGTGGGCACGCCCGCCACATGGCGGCGGATGGCGCACAAGGTGGCCGATGCGGTCTATTCGCGGGTGACGGGCGAAGGTCCCTACTTTGACAGCCGCGTGGTCTATGTCAGCGAGTCCGGGCCGAAGAACCAGCGCGTCAAGCGTCTGGCGGTGATGGATTACGACGGGCAGAACGTGGCCTATCTCAGCGATGGGTCCTCCATCGTGCTGGCCCCGCGCTTTTCGCCTGCGGGCAACCAGATCCTGTTCACGTCCTACGCCACGGGCTTTCCGGCCATCTATCTGATGGATGTGGGCAGTCTTTCCGTGCAGCCCTTGGGTCAGTTGGACAACGGCACCATGACCTTCGCGCCGCGCTTTGCCCCCGACGGGCGCACCGTGGTCTTCAGCCTTGAGCGTGGTGGCAACACCGACATCTATGCGCTGGACATCGGCTCGGGCCAGATCCGGCAGCTGACCAACGCGCCCTCGATCGAAACCGCGCCCAGCTTCAGCCCCGATGGCAGCCAGATCGTGTTTGAATCCGACCGCTCGGGCGGGCAGCAGATCTACATCATGTCCGCAGGGGGCGGCGAGCCGCAGCGGATTTCCGGCGGCGAAGGCCGCTATGGCACCCCGGTCTGGTCGCCGCAGGGCGATTACATCGCCTTCACCAAACAGAACAAGGGCCGCTTCCACATCGGCGTGATGCGCACCGACGGGTCCGAGGAACGTCTGCTCACCTCCTCCTTCCTGGACGAGGGTCCCACATGGTCGCCCAACGGGCGCGTGATCATGTTCACCCGCGAAACGGCGGGCGAGGGCGGTCAGGCGCAACTGTTCAGCGTGGATGTCTTCGGGCGCAACCTGCGTCAGGTGCCGACCAATGGTCCGGCTTCTGACCCGGCATGGTCGCCCCTGCTGCCGTAAAGGCCGCGCAAATTCCGCCGCCGCCGATTCCCCCGGCGGCGCAACCCTGCTAAGATGGCCGCAAAATCGAGCCAACAAACACAAAGGAACGACGAAGATGAGCATTCTTCCCAAGGCCCTGCTTCTGGTCGCCACGCTGGCCCTTGCAGCCTGCAACAACCCGGACCGCTTTGGTGCGGGCGGGGCGGACGGCATGGGCGCGGGCGGCCTGAACGGCGCGGGCATGGGCGGCGTGGGTGTGGATGGTCTGGGCGATCCCTCGAACCCGACCTCCATCGCCTATTTCAACCAGACCGTCGGCGACCGCATCCTGTTCGCAGTGGATCAGTCCACCCTGTCGCCCGAAGGCCGCATCATCCTGCAAGGGCAGGCGCAATGGCTGCAGGCCAACCCGCAATATGCCGCCGTGATCGAAGGCCATGCCGACGAACAGGGCACCCGTGAGTACAACCTTGCGCTGGGGGCGCGCCGCGCCTCGGCGGTGCAGCAGTTCCTGATTTCGCAAGGCATCGCGCCGAACCGGCTGCAAACCGTGTCCTATGGCAAGGAACGCCCGCTGGCCGTCTGCTCGGATGAGACCTGCTATGCCAAGAACCGCCGCGCGGTGACCGTGCTGCAAATCGGCGCGGGGGTCTGATCCCATGCTGAAAGGGCTTCGCCTGATCTGTCTGCTGGCGCTGCTGCCTGCCGCCGCCTTTGGGCAGGACCGGGCCCAGACACTGGCCGACATCCGGGCGGAGCTCTCCGCATTGTCGGCCGAGGTTGCCGCGCTGCGGAATGAACTTGTCACCACCGGCGCGGCCGCGAGCGGGGCTGCCGGTGGGGATGCGCTGCAAAGGATGGACACGATCGAGGCGCAGTTGTCGCAACTGACCGCCAAGGCCGAAGAGATCGAGTTGCGGCTGAACCGCGTCGTGACCGATGGCACGAACCGCATCGGCGATCTGGAGTTCCGGCTGTGCGAACAGACCGAGGGCTGCGACATCGCCGCCCTTCCGACCACGCCGACGCTGGGGGGCGACACCGCCGCCGCAGCGCCCGTGACCGATCCCGTCGCCCCGGCGACCGACCCCGCCGCCCCGGCGGCTGACGTGCCGGAAATGGCGATGCAGGAACAGGCGGATTTTGACCGGGCCAAGGAGGTGCTCGGTCAAGGTGACTTTCAGGCCGCTGCTGACCTCTTTGCGGCCTATGCCCAATCCTACCCGGGTGGCCCGCTGACCCAAGAAGCGCAGGTCTTGCGTGGGGATGCCCTGCGACAACTGGGTGATACCGCCAATGCGGCGCGGTCCTACCTGGATGCGTTTTCGGGCCAGCCGTCTGGCAGCAAAGCGGCTGAGGCGTTGTTGAAGCTGGGTCAGTCGCTGGGCGATCTGGGCCAGACGCCCGAGGCTTGCGTGACCCTGACCGAAGTCGGCACCCGTTTCCCCGGCTCGGTTGAGGCAGGGACGGCGACGACGGCGATGCTGGGTCTGGGCTGCCAGTGACGGAACAGGTGGCGTTGCTGGCGGCGGTGGCCGCTGCTTTGCCCAAGGACGAACAGGCCATCGCGGTGGCCGTGTCGGGCGGGGGGGATTCCCTCGCCCTTCTGCATTTGGCGCATCTGGCCGGGGCCAAGGTCCATGCGGTGACCGTGGATCACGGGTTGCGGGCGGGTGCGGCGGCAGAGGTGGCCTTGGTCGCGCGTCACTGCGCCGACTGGAGCATCCCGCATCAGGTGCTGGTCTGGGATCACGGCGGCCAGATTGCGGGCAACCTGATGGCGGCGGCGCGGACGGCGCGTTACGCGCTGATGGCCGATTGGGCGCGGGGGGCGGGGATTGGGACCGTCTGGTTGGCCCATACGGCGGACGATCAGGCCGAAGGGTTTCTGATGGCGCTTGCACGCGGGGCGGGCCTCGAAGGGCTGTCGGGGATGCGGGACGGTTGGGTCTTGGAAGGGGTGCGCTTTGCACGGCCCTTGCTCTCGGTGTCGCGTCAGGCGCTGCGCGAGCATCTGACTGCACATGGCATCGCTTGGGCCGAAGACCCCAGCAACAACAATGACCGCTTCACCCGCGCCCGCATCCGCAAGGCACTGGCCGTGCTGGTGCCCTTGGGGCTTGGCACGGCGCAACTGGCGCAATCGGTGCGGCATCTGGCCACGGCACGGGCGGCCTTGGACCAGACCCTTGCGGCTTGGGCCTTGGATCACGTGCAAGCCGTGGCAGGCACGCTGCGGATCGACCGCGCCGCCTTTGCCGCGCTGGCGGCAGAGCACCGCCGCCGCCTGATCCTTGCCGCGCTGCGCTGGCTGAACCGGGCCGAGCATCCGCCGCGCGGGCCGGACCAAATGCGATTTCTGGACGCCTTGGCCCAAGGGCGGGGCGCCACTTTGCAGGGCGTGCGGGCGCGGATCACGCCGCAAACCATCCTGTTGGTGCGGGAACCACGGGCGCTGGCGGCTGTGACGGCGGGGCCGGGATGCCTGTGGGATGGGCGCTGGCGGGTCAGCGGACCCTTCCCGGAGGGGGCCATCCTCAGGGCCCTTGGCGAGGCGGGCTTGGCGCAGCGCCCCGATTGGCGGGCGGCCGGGATCGGCCGCGAGGCCCTTTTGGTGTCGCCCGCCGTCTGGCGTGACGACGCGCTGATTGCCGTGCCATTGCTGGACAGCGCAACCGGGTGGAAAGCCGAAACCACCGGGGAGTTCCGCTTATTCATCTTATCGCATTGAACGCCCCGCCTTTCTGGCTATCTTAGGTGTCAAGGCCGCCGCCCTCGGGGGACGGCGCGCATCTGAGGAGAGTGTTCGTGGGCAACGCACGAAATATCGCGTTCTGGGTCGTTCTGTTTCTGCTGATCCTGGCGCTGTTCAATCTATTTTCCGGCGGGCAGACGACGATGAGTTCGCGCGCGCTGGCCTATTCCGATTTCCTGTCCCAAGTGGACAAGGGCGAGGTGGCGCGCGTCACCATCGACGGCGAACGCGTGGATGTGGTCACGCAGGACAACACCCGCTACGTCACCATCAAGCCGCAAGGTGAGGTGTTGACGGATCGACTCGTGGCGAAAGGCGTTGAAGTGAACGCCGAACCGCAAGAGGAGTCGGGTCTGATGTCGATGATCTCGCTCTGGCTGCCCTTCCTTGTGCTGATCGGGGTCTGGGTGTTCTTCATGAACCGCATGCAGGGCGGCGGGCGTGGCGGCGCGATGGGCTTTGGCAAATCGCGCGCCAAACTGCTGACCGAAAAGCATGGCCGCGTGACCTTTGACGATGTCGCTGGCATCGACGAGGCCAAGGAAGAGCTTGAGGAAATCGTGGAATTCCTGCGCAACCCGCAGAAATTCTCGCGCCTCGGCGGCAAGATCCCCAAAGGCGCGCTTCTGGTCGGCCCTCCGGGCACCGGTAAGACGCTGCTCGCCCGGGCGATTGCCGGTGAGGCCGGCGTGCCGTTCTTCACCATCTCCGGCTCTGACTTCGTTGAGATGTTCGTTGGCGTGGGTGCGTCCCGCGTGCGCGACATGTTCGAACAGGCCAAGAAGAACGCGCCCTGCATCGTGTTCATCGACGAGATTGACGCAGTGGGTCGTGCCCGTGGCGTGGGCATCGGCGGTGGCAATGACGAACGCGAACAGACCTTGAACCAGTTGCTGGTCGAGATGGACGGGTTTGAGGCGAACGAAGGCGTGATCATCGTCGCGGCCACCAACCGCAAAGACGTTCTGGACCCCGCGCTGTTGCGCCCCGGCCGCTTTGACCGCCAGATCCATGTGCCCAACCCCGACATCAAGGGCCGCGAGAAAATCCTTGGCGTACATGCGCGCAAGGTGCCGCTGGGGCCGGATGTTGACCTGCGGACGATTGCACGCGGCACGCCGGGCTTTTCGGGCGCTGACCTGATGAACCTTGTGAACGAGGCTGCCTTGATGGCCGCCCGCGTGGGCCGTCGTTTCGTCACGATGGACGATTTTGAGAATGCCAAGGACAAAGTCATGATGGGCGCAGAGCGCCGGTCGATGGTCCTGACGCAGGAACAAAAGGAAATGACCGCCTATCACGAAAGCGGTCACGCCATTGTCGGGATGAACCTGCCCAAATGCGACCCGGTCTATAAGGCCACGATCATCCCGCGCGGTGGCGCTTTGGGCATGGTCATGAGCCTGCCTGAGATTGACCGCCTGAACTGGCACCGCGACCAGTGCGAACAGCGCATCGCGATGACCATGGCCGGGAAGGCTGCGGAAATCCTGAAATGGGGCGAAGACTCGGTGTCGAACGGTCCGTCGGGTGACATCCAGCAGGCCAGCGCCTTGGCCCGCGCGATGGTGCTGCGCTGGGGCATGTCGGATGCCGTCGGCAACATCGACTATGCCGAAGCCGCCGAAGGCTATCAGGGCAACACCGGCGGTTTCTCGGTTAGCGCCGAAACAAAGCGATTGATCGAACAAGAGGTCAAGCGCCTGATCGACGAAGGCTATCAGACCGCCTTCCGCATCCTGACGGAAAAGAAGGATGATTGGGAACGTCTGGCCAAGGGCCTCCTGGAATACGAGACCCTGACCGGGGACGAGATCAAGAAGGTGATCGCAGGGGAATCGCTCGACAGCGACGATGACGCCAACAAGCCGTCGTCGGGTGGTGGGTCGATCCTGTCGATCCCCAAGACCAAGCCGAAGGCCCCCAAGGCCGGGCCGGAACCCGAACCGGTGGTCTGATCCGCTGATCCTATGTTACCAGAAAACCCCGGTCCTGATGGATCGGGGTTTTCGCATTTCTGCCCTCAACGATGGACCGTCCCTATGCCCGCCCTGATCCCCACCGCCTTTGTCGGACGTATCCTGTGGCTGGGGGTGGTGCGCGACCGCGCCGCCGCCCTTGAGGCCGCCGCCGTGGACCGACTGCCCGTGACCTTTGCGGGGCCAGACGGGGAGTCGCATGGCGGGGAGACCCGGCCATCCTGTAGCCGTGTGACGGCGCAATACCCGCGTGGCACAACCATCCGCAACACGCGCCAACTCGCGATCCTGTCGGCCGAGGATCTGGCCGCGATTGCCGCCAAGATGGGGGTGGCGGCGCTGGACCCGGCGCTTGTGGGCGCAACGATGGTGATCGAAGGCATTCCCGATTTCAGCCATATCCCGCCCTCCAGCCGCTTGCAGGGGGCAGGGGGCGCGACCGTGGTGGTGGATATGGAAAACCGTCCCTGCACCCTGCCCGCCAAACCGATCGAGGCCCGCCTTCCCGGCTTTGGGTCCAAGTTCAAGGCCGCCGCCAAGGGCCGCCGTGGCCTGACCGCTTGGGTCGAGCGCGAGGGCGTGTTTTCGGTGGGCGAAGAGGTTCGGCTGCATATCCCGGATCAGCCGGTCTGGGCGCATCTGGAACAGGCGCGCCGCGGCTGATCTTCCTGGAACGAATATTCCAGAAGTGCCGCGATTCCGCCAATGCGTTCCGCTGTTTCCGATCGGAAACGGCAACTGGCGGATTTGGCGGGGAAGGTGTCGCAATCCCGCCTTGTCGGCCTGCGCTGCGCCGTTAAGCAAAGGGCCAGACGAGGGTATGCGCCCTGGGGAGGGACCGAACATGGCAGTCAAGACCGACATCGAAATCGCCCGCGAGGCGACCAAAAAGCCGATCATGGAGATCGGCGCAAAGCTGGGCATCCCGGCAGAACACCTGCTGCCCTATGGCCATGACAAGGCCAAGGTCGGGCAAGAGTTCATCAAATCGCTGGCGGATCGCCCGGATGGCAAGCTGATCCTTGTCACCGCGATCAACCCCACCCCGGCAGGCGAAGGCAAGACCACCACCACCGTGGGTCTGGGCGATGGCCTGAACCGCATCGGCAAAAAGGCCGTGGTCTGCATCCGTGAAGCCTCGCTTGGCCCGAACTTCGGGATGAAGGGCGGCGCGGCGGGCGGCGGTTACGCGCAGGTCGTGCCGATGGAGGAGATGAACCTTCACTTCACCGGCGACTTCCACGCCATCACCTCTGCCCACAACCTGCTGTCGGCGATGATCGACAACCACATCTACTGGGGCAATGATCTGGACATCGACGAACGCCGCATCGTGTGGCGTCGCGTGATGGACATGAACGACCGCGCCCTGCGCGACATCGTGGTGTCCTTGGGCGGCGTGTCGAATGGCTTCCCGCGTCAGACCGGCTTTGACATCACCGTGGCCTCCGAAGTCATGGCGATCCTTTGCCTGTCCAAAGACCTGCCCGACCTGCAAAAGCGTCTGGGCGACATCGTGGTGGCCTATACCCGCGCCAAGACCCCGATCTACTGCCGCGACATCAAGGCGGACGGCGCCATGACCGTGCTGCTGAAAGACGCGATGCAGCCGAACCTTGTGCAGACGCTGGAAAACAACCCGGCCTTCGTGCATGGCGGGCCGTTTGCCAACATCGCCCACGGCTGCAACTCTGTCATCGCCACTACCACGGCGCTGAAACTGGGCGAATATGTCGTGACCGAGGCTGGCTTTGGCGCTGACCTTGGCGCGGAAAAGTTCTTTGACATCAAGTGCCGCAAGGCTGGCCTGAAGCCTGCCGCTGCCGTGATCGTGGCCACTGTGCGCGCGATGAAGATGAACGGCGGTGTCGCCAAGGCCGACCTCGGGACCGAGAATGTCGAAGCGGTCAAGAAAGGCTGCCCGAACCTTGGCCGCCACATCGCCAACGTCAAATCCTTTGGCGTGCCGGTCGTTGTCGCGATCAACCACTTCTACAGCGACACCGATGCCGAAGTGCAGGCCGTAAAGGAATTCGTTGCCGCGCAAGGCGCAGAGGCGATCCTGTGCAAGCATTGGGCGCAAGGCTCGGCGGGCATCGAAGACCTGGCGCATAAGGTCGTGCAACTGGCCGAGGCAGGCGTGTCCAACTTCGCGCCGCTGTACCCCGACGAGATGCCGCTGTTCCAGAAGATCGAGACCATCGCCAAGCGCATCTACCATGCGCAAGAGGTGATTGCCGACAAGTCGATCCGTGACCAGCTCAAGACCTGGGAAGCGGCGGGCTATGGCCATCTGCCGATTTGCATCGCCAAGACGCAGTACAGCTTCACCACCGATCCGACCGTGCGCGGTGCGCCCACGGGTCACACGGTCCCGGTGCGCGAAGTGCGGCTGTCGGCGGGTGCGGGTTTCATCGTGGCGATCTGCGGGGAGATCATGACGATGCCGGGTCTGCCCAAGGTTCCGTCGGCGGAAGTCATCCGCCTGAACGATCTGGGCCATGTCGAGGGGCTGTTCTAAGTCACCTTGCCGCCTTGTTATTCAGGTCGCGGGGGCTTACCTCGCGGCCTGACAGCAAAAGGGGCGGCGCGATGACAAAGGCACCTGCGGACTGCACGACCATGGCCCATATCCGGGCCGAGATTGACAGGCTGGACGAAACCCTCGTCCGCCTGTTCGCAGAGCGGGCGAGTTACATCGACCGCGCGGCAGAGATCAAAGCGGGGGCCGACCTTCCCGCACGCATCGACAGCCGCGTGGAAGAGGTGGTGCAAAACGTCCGTCGCCACGCCACCACCCACGGGCTGCCGCCCGAACTGGTGGAAAAGCTGTGGCGGCGGTTGATCGATTGGTCCATCGCGCGGGAAGAGAACCGCCTTGGGCCGGACAGCCTTCGGAAGGGATGACGACATGACGGCCACGGTGATCGACGGCAAGGCTTTTGCGGCCAAAGTGCGCGCGCAGGTTGCCGCGCATGTGGCGCGGTTGAAGGAAGAGAACGGGATCACCCCCGGTCTGGCCGTGGTGCTGGTGGGCGAAGACCCGGCCAGCCAAGTCTATGTGCGCAACAAGGGCGTGCAGACCCATGAGGCGGGGATGAACAGCTTTGAACACAAGCTCTCTGCTGACACGTCCGAGCCTGATCTTCTGGCGCTGATCGCCACGCTGAACGCCGATCCGGCGGTCCATGGCATCCTCGTGCAACTGCCGCTGCCCAAGCATCTGGACAGCGATCTGGTCATCAATGCGATTGATCCGGCCAAGGATGTGGACGGCTTCCATATCTCAAACGTCGGTCTTTTGGGCACCGGGCAAAAGTCGATGGTGCCCTGCACGCCCTTGGGTTGCCTGATGATGCTGCGCGATCATCACGGGTCTTTGGCCGGGATGAATGCCGTGGTGGTGGGCCGGTCCAACATTGTGGGCAAGCCGATGGCGCAACTGCTGCTGGGGGATAGCTGCACGGTGACGATTGCGCACAGCCGCACCAAGGACCTGGCCGAGGTCTGCCGCCGCGCGGATATCCTTGTCGCCGCCGTGGGGCGTCCCGAGATGATCCCCGGCGATTGGGTCAAGCCGGGGGCGACGGTGATCGACGTGGGCATCAACCGCATCGAAAAAGATGGCAAGATCAAGCTGGTGGGGGACGTGCATTACGAAAGTGCCGCCGCCGTCGCGGGCGCGATCACGCCGGTTCCGGGTGGGGTGGGGCCGATGACCATCGCCTGCCTTCTGGCCAATACCCTGACCGCCTGCTGCCGTGCCAATGGGCTGGCAGAGCCGGAAGGGCTGACGGCTTAGATCGCGTCCAGAAGGCCGCTCTGCATGGGAAACGGGAAACGGGGCATCTGCCCCGGTTGTGCCGCGCGACTCTATTGCCAGCCGTGCGGGAAAGCTCTAGCTACCTTCCCATTGGGAAGGGACTGGGGATGCACGCCTATCTTGATGATTTGCGCGCAGAGTTTCGCGGGCCACGGGCGCTGCTTGTCTGGGCCGGCCTGACTGTCCTGCTCGCCCTGGGGGGGCCATTGGGAACCCTGCACAGTTGCGCCTTCGAACACCGGGTGCTGTTCTGGGCGCTGGTCGTGATCGCCATGATCAGCCTGTCCGCCATCGTGATGGATGTGATTGGCCGCCTGTCCGGCACCGCGCCGCGCAAACGCGATCTGGTCATCGCGGCGGCGGTGGTGGCCCTTGTGCTGACGCTGCCGATCCGCGCCTTTGCTGCCGGGATGACGGAACTGTCGGTGGCCATCGTCACCTCGCAGGCCAATGAGACGATGGCCTTCCTGTTCCTGACCGCCTTGGCGCTGTCCTCGGTCCGTCATCTGGAGTTGACCCCGAAAGCGGCCATGTCCGTGCCGCAGGCCGATACGGACTCTGCCCCGGACCTGCCCCGTGTCGTCGCCCGTCTGGAGCCGCAGGTGCAGGGCGCGCTGTTGTCGCTGACAGGGCGCGATCATTATGTCGATGTGCGGACCACGGCAGGGACGGGGACGATCCTGATGCGGTTTTCCGATGCCATGGCCGAGGTGGCGCCGGTCCAAGGCGCGCAGATCCACCGCTCGCACTGGGTGGCGTGGTCGGCGATTGACGGTGTCGAGCGCGAGGGTGGTAAGTATTTCGTGCTCAGCGGCGATCAGCGACTGCCCGTCAGCCGCAGCTTCCGCGAGGCGCTGGCCGAGCGCGGCCTGCTTTAGGCGCGCGGCATCGGCATCGCGATGGCGCGCGGGCCGGTCAGGATGGCCAGCGCCTTGGGATGCATCAGGGCTTGCAGCACCGGGTCCTCGCAGCGCAGACCGCCGGTGTAATGGCCGTAGGCGGGCAGGATCAGCCGGTCGGCATCCAAGAGGAAACAGGGCCGTGCCGTGCCGCCCAGCCGCGCCTTGGGGTGGTAATGGCCCGAGATTTCGCCGCGTGCCGGGGTGGCGATGTGGCGGAATGTCAGCGGGCCGAGGCGCAGGTTGGCGCGGTGGGTACCGCCAATCTCGACCGGGCCAGCGTCGTGGTTGCCCTCGATCCAGACCCAATCGCGCCCGGCCATCAGACGGGCAAGCCAGAGCCGGGCGTGATCCTCCAACTCTCCCACCGCGGTGAGGTCGTCAAAGCTGTCGCCCAAACAGATCACACGCGCAGGACGTGTG
Source organism: Paracoccaceae bacterium (assembly GCA_027486345.1). Taxonomy (GTDB): domain Bacteria; phylum Pseudomonadota; class Alphaproteobacteria; order Rhodobacterales; family Rhodobacteraceae; genus Paragemmobacter. The sequence continues at coordinate 55,449 of JAIXPH010000001.1, read as the reverse complement.
GCCTCGATGTCGGCGTCCAGTTTTTCCAGCGTCGCGCGCACCTCATAGGGCGGCAAGAGGGTGCCGCCGCGCCGCGCCATGCGTCCGGATTTGCCCAAGTGCAGGTCTGACACGCAGAGCGTGGATTGTGCGGGCCAGTAAAGACCGCCCGAGGGCAGCGCGATCAGGTCCGTATCGGCAAGGGTGAAGGCGTAGGGTGTCATGGCCCATGGCATGGCTCATCCGACCGCCGCTTGCAAGATTGCGCGCGGGCAAGCCCGCGCATGCGATGCACCCGATGCCGCCTTCGGCTTGCATCGGGCAAAAGGGGGCTGACTGCCCCCTCCGTCGCCCGCAAGCGGGCGCCGCCCCCGTGGATATTTGGGCAACGGGGAAGGGGTCAGGAAAGGCCTGCGTCGCGCATCAGGCGTTCGGCGGCTTCGGCGACCAGGCGTTCGCGGCCCTGGCCTTGGACCGGGATTTTGGAGGGTTCGAGGAAAAGGGGCGCGGCCAGCGGGGTGACGCGGCTGAGGCGCAGGCAGTCGATGCGGCCTTGGACGCGGGCGAGCATGTCGTCGATGCGGGAGAAATCGACAAGGCCGCGCTCGGCCTCTTCGCGGGTGACGCGCAAAAGCAGGTGGTCGGGGTCGTATTTCCTGAGCGTGTCGTAAAGGATATCGGTCGAGAAGGTGGCTTGCCGCCCGGATTTGCGCCGCCCCTGGTGACTGCGTTCGATCAGGCCCGCGATGATGGCGGTGGCGCGGAAGGTGCGTTTCATCACCGCATTGCCGCCAAGCCAGCCTTCCAGCCCGTCGCGCAGGGCGTCGAGTTCGAACAGGGGGGCGGGATCGGTGACAGGCTCCAGCCCCCAGATCAGGGTTGCGTAATCGGTGGCGACAAAGCCCAAGGGAGCGAGGCCCGCCTCTTCCATCCGTTTGGTGATCAGAAGGGCGAGGGTCTGCATCGCGTTGCGGCCCGCAAAGCCGTAGATCGCGAGGTGCTCGCGCCCGTCATGGGGGAAGGATTCCACCAGCAACCGGTCGGATTGCGGCAGGCGACTGACCTCGCGCTGCAAGGCCAGCCACCCTGCAGTGTGGGCGGGCAGGTCGGGCCATGTCTCCTGTTGGAACATGGTCAGGATGCGTTCGGTCAGCATCGTCGATGTGGCGAACTTGGTGCCATTGAAGGTGGCGACCTTCGGCTCTCGCCCCGGTTGGCGGGTGACTTCTACGGTCATTTCCCGCAGTCCTTCGTAGCGTACGATCTCACCCCCGATCAGGAAGGTGTCGCCGGGGGTGAGGGTGGCGGCGAAGCCTTCCTCCACCTCTCCCAGTGGACTGCCGCCGAAGCGGTTCTTCAGGCGCACCTTCAGCGTTTCAGTGTCGATGATGGTGCCAAGGTTCTGGCGGATCACCGCCGCCGCGCGCGGGTCGCGCAGGTGCCAATGGCCTGCGGTTTCCTTCAGCCTTTGCCAGCGGTCATAGGCGGCCAGCGCGTAGCCGCCGGTGGCCACGAAATCGAGGCAGGCGTCGAAGTCGCGGCGGCTGAGGTCGGCGTAGGGTCCGGCGCGAGTGACCTCGGCATAGAGGGCGTCGGCGGTGAAGGGGGCGGAACAGGCGACCAGCAGGATATGCTGGCAGAGCACATCCTTCGGCCCCGCACCGCGCGGTTCGCCATCCAGCGTGTGGTCGCGCACGGCATCCAGCGCGGCGCGGCATTCCACGACCTCAAAGCGGTTGGCGGGGACGAGCAATGCCTTTGACGGGGCGTTGTAGCGGTGGTTGGCCCTGCCGATGCGTTGCACCAGACGTTTGACGTTCTTTGGCGCGCCGACCTGGATCACGAGGTCCACATCGCCCCAGTCGATCCCAAGGTCGAGGGAGCCGGTGCAGACGATGGCGCGCAGTTTGCCCTCGGTCATCGCGGCCTCGACCCGTTCGCGCTGTTCGCGGGCGAGGGAGCCGTGGTGGATGCCGATGGGGAGCGAGTCCTCATTCTGCAGCCAGAGGTCGTGGAAAAAGAGTTCCGCCTGGGCGCGGGTGTTGTGGAAGATCAGGGTGGTGGTGTGGCGTTTGACCTGTTTGAGGATCGCGGGGATGGCGTAACGCCCACCGCCGCCGGACCATGGCGGGGGGGCATCCGTCTCTAGCATAGCGATGTCGGGGTCCGGGCCGGGATCGGCGGTCAGGATGGCGCAGCCTGTGGGCGACAGGAAGCGCGCGAGGGCGGGCGGGTCCTCGACGGTGGCCGAGAGGCCCACACGGCGCAGACCGGGGGAGAGGGTCTCAAGCCGCGACAGGCAGAGCATAAGTTGGTCGCCGCGTTTGGATTCCGCCAGCGCGTGGATTTCGTCGACGATGACCCGTTGGAGGCCCGCGAAGATGCGGGGGGCGTCTTCGTAGGACAGCAAGAGCGCAAGGCTTTCGGGCGTGGTCAGCAGGATATGCGGCGGGTCGGCGCGTTGGCGGCGGCGCTGGGTATAGGTGGTGTCGCCGGTGCGATCCTCGATCCGGATTGGCAGTTTTGCGCCCTCAACCGGTGTGCGCAGATTGCGGCGGATGTCGGCGGTCAGGGCTTTCAGCGGAGAGATGTAAAGGGTGTGCAGGCCCTTGTGCCTGCCGTCGGCCAGTTCGGCCAGTGTGGGCAGGAACCCGGCCAAGGTCTTGCCGCCCCCAGTCGGCGCGATGAGCAGGGTGGCGGGGTCGTTGGCGCGGGAGAGCATGTCCTGCTGATGCGGGTGCAGGCTCCAGCCCTTGGCGGCGAACCAGTCGATGAGCGGGGCGGGGAGGGTGTTCATACGGCGCAAGCTAGGCCGTGGGGGCGGGGTGGGCAACCTGTGTTGGCGGATGCGAGTTATTCAGTCAAAACGACTGGATTTGCCCCGATGCCCAAAGCATCGGGGCGCGCCCCTTTGGCGGCCGTCGCGTTCATTAAGCGATTTCCTTTCCCGCATCCCCGACCCCCTCAGTCGGTTTCAGACTTGCAGCCTGTGCCCCGCAGGTCTAGGCCATTCCCCATGAAACTGCTTTTCCTTGGCGATGTGATGGGACGGTCCGGGCGCGCGGCGATTGCTGAGCGGCTGCCGTCTTTGCGTGCCGAATGGGGCCTCGATTTCATCGTGGTCAATGGCGAGAATGCCTCTAGCGGGGCGGGGCTCACGCCGGAACATGCGAAGGTTATCCTTCAGGCGGGCGCGGATTGTGTAACGCTGGGCGATCATGCCTTTGACCAGAAGGACATGCTGTCCTTCATCGAAACCGAACCCCGGATCATCCGGCCGATCAATTTCTCGAAGGTGGCACCGGGGCGGGGGCACAAGCTGTTCACGGCCACCCAAGGCCGCAAGGTTCTGGTGACGCAGGTCTTGGGGCAGGTCTTCATGAAACGCCCCTTTGACGATCCCTTCAGCGCGATCGAGGGCGTGCTCAAGGCGCATACGCTTGGGGCCTCGGTGCAGGCGACCATCGTGGATGTGCATGCCGAGGCGACGTCCGAGAAGATGGCGATGGGTCATTGGTGCGACGGGCAGGCCAGCCTTGTGGTCGGCACGCATACCCATGTGCCCACGGGCGACGCGATGATCCTGCCCAAAGGCACGGCCTATCTGACCGATGCCGGCATGTGCGGCGATTATGACAGTGTCATCGGCATGGAAAAGCTGGAGCCGCTGCGGCGCTTCATCACCGGCATGCCGAAGGCGCGGTTTGAGCCGGCCAATGGGCCTGCCACCCTGTCGGGGGTGTATGTCGAGACGGATGACCGCACCGGCCGTGCGCAGGTCGTGAAGATGATCCGCAACGGCGGGCGCTTGCAGGATGCCAGACCGTGACCAAGCGCAGAGCCCTGATGACCGAGCGGCAGGGCTATGTCGCCATGCTTTTGGTGCTGGGCATCGGCTGGGGCACGACGCAGCCTTTGGGCAAGATCGCAACCACCACCGGGCATGGGCCGTTCGGTCTGATCCTGTGGCAGTTGGTGGTCTGCGTGCTGGTGTTGGGGACGCTTTCCCTGACGCGGGGCAAGGGGTTGGTGATCACGCGCAAGGCGTTCGAGTTTTATGTCGCCGTGGCCATCCTTGGCACGCTGGTCCCCAATGCGACCTTTTACCTTTCGGCGGCGCGTCTGCCTTCGGGGATCATGTCCATCGTGATCTCGGCGGTGCCGCTCTTGGCATTTCCGCTGGCGCTGCTGCTCCGGATGGAGCGGTTTGCGCCGCTGCGGCTGATCGGGCTTTTACTGGGTCTTGCGGCGGTGGCCTTGCTTGCCGCACCCGGTGCGGCGCTGCCTGATCCGGCGATGGCGGCGTTCCTGCCGGTCGCCCTGATTGGCCCGCTGTTTTACGCGGTCGAGGGCATCTATGTCGCGCGGCGCGGCATGGGCGGGATGGATGCCATTCAGGCGATGTTCGGGGCCTCGGTCGTGGCGCTGGTGCTGTGCCTGCCGATCACGCTGGTGTTGGGGCAGTGGTTCAACCCCTTTGGAGGCGCAGGATTCGGGCGGCCAGAGGCCGCCTTGGCCGCATCCTCGGTCATTCATGCGCTGATGTATGCGGGCTATGTCTGGCTCGCGTCCCGCGCGGGGGCGGTGTTTGCCGCACAATGTTCCTACATCGTCACTGGAGCCGGAGTTTTGTGGGCAATGGCCCTGTTGGGAGAACGATTTTCTCCTTTTGTCTGGGTATCGCTTGTTCTTCTTCTCTCTGGCGTGGCATTGGTGGCCCCGCGAGACAAGGCGCGGGCGGTGACCCCCTGACGGCACGCCACGCGCCCTGACAGGAAAGGGTGCGGCATGTTCGGTCTGGAAGTGGCGGCGCAATGGCAGCCTTTTGTGGCCTTGGCCGTCCTTGTCGTGATGTTCACCCTCTTCGTGCGCGAGACCTATCCGGTCGAGGTCACCGCCATGGGTGGCGCGGCGGTCATGGTGGTCTCTGGCATCCTGCCGATCAAGGAGGCGACGGCGGTGCTGTCCAACGCCGCGCCTTGGACCATCGCGTTGATGTTCATGGTGATGGGCGGGCTGGTGCGGACCGGGGCGGTGGAGTTGATCATCCGCGCGGCCGAACGCCATGTCGGCAACCGCCCGCGCGCGACCATCGTGGTGCTGTTCGGGTTCATCGCCGTCGCATCGGCCTTCATGAACAACACGCCCTTGGTGGCGGTGATGATCCCGGTGGTGATCCAGATGGCCGTCAAGATGGGCACGGCCCCGTCAAAGCTGCTGATCCCCTTGTCCTATATGACCGTGCTGGGGGGGATGATCACGCTGATCGGCACCTCGACCAACCTGTTGGTCGATGGGGTGGCGGTGGATGCGGGGCTGGATCATTTCAGCCTGTTCGAAATCGCGCCCCTCGGGATTGCCCTGACTGTTGTGGGCGGGCTGTTCCTTGCCCTGACCGCGCCGAAACTGCTGCCGGTGCGGCAATCCATGGGCACGCTGCTGAGCGACCGTCGCAAGATGAAATACTTCACCGAGGTGGCGATCCCCGAGGACAGCCCCCTGATCGGCCAGCCGGTGCTGGAGGTGGATCTGTTCAAGCGTGACGGTGTGCGCCTGATCGACGTGCTGCGCGGGGATGCCTCGCTCCGCCGGGACATGGCCCCGGTGAAGCTGGAGGCGGGTGACCGCGTGGTGCTGCGGACCGAGATGACGGAACTTCTGGGCCTGCAACAGCGCAAGGACCTGCATCTTGTGGACAAGCTGTCCTCGACCCAGACCGAGACGGTGGAAGTGCTGATCCAGCCCGGCTGTCGGATGGAGGGGCGGCGCTTGGGGGAACTCAGGCTGCGGCGGCGCTACGGCGTTTATGTGCTGGCCGCGCATCGGCGCAATCAGAACATCGGGCGGCAGTTGGATGACCTGACGGTGCGGGTGGGCGACACGCTGCTGCTGGAAGGCGCGATCGAGGACATCCAGCGTCTGGCTGCCGACATGGATCTGGTGGACATCACCCGCCCGACAACCAAGGCCTTCCGCCGGGCCAAGGCCCCCATCGCCATCGCGGCACTGGCCGGGGTGGTGATCCTGTCGGGGCTGGAACTTGCGCCGATCATGGCGCTGGGCTTTCTCGCCGTGGCGCTGATCCTGTTCACCAAATGCATCGACGCCGATGAGGCCTTTACCTTTGTCGATGGCCGCCTGCTGGCGATGATCTTTGCCATGCTGGCGGTGGGCGAAGGGTTGGACCGGTCCGGCGCGGTCAAGCTGATCGTGGACTCGGTGGCGCCGCACATGGCCAACCTGTCGCCCTTCTTCCTGATCTTGGCCGTCTATTTCCTTGGCCTCGTGTTGACGGAATTCCTGTCAAACAATGCCGTGGCCGTGATCTACACGCCGATTGCCATCGAACTGGCGCATAACCTTGGGCTTGATCCGCGCGGATTTGTCGTGGCGGTGATGTTCTCGGCCTCTGTGGCATTCGCCACGCCGGTGGGGTATCAGACCAACATGATGGTCTATGGTCCGGGGGGATATAAATTCTCGGACTACATGCGGGTCGGGATTCCGCTGAACATCATCACGGGGCTGGTCGCCTCGGCGCTGATCCCGCTGATCTGGCCGTTGTAAGGGGGACTTATGCGCGCGCTTTGGATGGTTTTGCCCGTGATGCTGATGGGATGCGCGGGGATGCCCGCGCCAGAGCCGCAGGGGGCAAGCCTGTCGGCTGACGTGCTGACGGTGAAGCTGAGTGACGGCACGCGCTGTACCGCCGATTGGCGCGCGGCGGGCGGGCAGGGGCAGATGGACGGCTGCGCCGTACCGCTGTCTTATTCGGTGGCCGAGGTGGCGAACCCGAATGTGCTGCGGCAGTTGTGGGTGCAACTGACCGAGGCGCTGGGCGCCGATGGGCTGGCCCCGCCGATGGCCGATGTGGTGCTGACGGGGGACGATGGGCGGACGTGGCGCTACGTCTCCCCGCCGCCGGTGAAATAAGGGAAAGGGCGCGTCTGGGTCTGGCCGCGGGAGCGGGGGTTTCACACCCCGTCGTCCATCGGTTCTTGGACCGATGGCGAATCCGCTGGACGACACCCGTGGGATATTTGAACAGAGAAAACGGGCACAGAGTCTGTCATGAAAGATGGGTTTCTTGATACTGGGCGGGCACTGACCACGGCCGCGGATTTCGTGGCTGAGGGGCTGGCTGAGGCGGCTGAGGCGGTGGCACTGGATGCCGTCGCGGCGGAGTTCAAGCTGCGGATGACGCCTGCGATGCGTGGTGCGGTGCGGGCGGCAGGTGACCCGGTGGCCGCGCAATTCGTGCCCGATGTGCAGGAGTTGCAGGTGAGGCCAGAGGAGATGGCCGATCCCATCGGGGATGAGGCGCATAAGGCGGCCCCCGGTCTGACCCATCGCTATCCCGACCGGGTGATCCTGCACACGACGCATTCCTGCGAGGTCTATTGCCGCTTTTGTTTCCGGCGTGAGGTGGTGGGCGAGGATGGACCGCTGCCTGCAGCTGATCTGGATGCCGCGCTGGACTATATCGCCGCCACCCCCGCGATCTGGGAGGTGATCCTGACCGGGGGCGATCCGATGACCCTCTCGCCACGCCGCCTGCGCGCGATCATGGACCGGCTGTCGGCCATCCCGCATGTCGACGTGGTGCGCCTGCACACGCGGGTGCCTGTGGTCGCGCCGGAGAAGGTGACGGAGGCTTTGGTGGCAGCCATCACAGGGCGGCCCGCGACCTATGTCGTCGTCCACACCAATCACGCGCAGGAACTGACCGACGGCGCGCGGGCGGCCTTGGCGCGGATTGCGGGGGCGGGGATACCGCTTCTGTCGCAATCGGTGCTGCTGCGGGGGATCAATGACTCGGTCGCCGCCTTGGAGGATTTGTTCCGCAGCCTGATCCGCAACCGGGTGACGCCCTATTACCTGCACCATTGCGATCTGGCCAAGGGCACCTCGCATTTCCGCACCACCATCGCCGAAGGGCAGGCGCTGATGGCGGCCTTGCGCGGGCGGCTGTCGGGGATTTGCCTGCCGACCTATGTGCTGGATATCCCCGGCGGGCATGGCAAGGTGCCAATCGGGCCGGGGTATCTTGTCCCCGATGGTTCGGGCTGGCAGGTGACCGACTGGCAGGGGCGGGTGCATCGCTACGACGATCCGGCACGCTAAGCGGCGTTGGGGTTGCCGTTCCCCGCCTGTGCGCTGTATAGGGCTGCGATTACCCACGTCAGGGATACCGGAGCAAGGTCATGGCAGGCCATTCTAAATGGGCGAACATCCAGCATCGCAAGGGCAAGCAGGACAAGCTGCGCTCGAAGATGTTTTCCAAGCTGGCGAAGGAGATCACCGTCGCCGCCAAGATGGGCGATCCTGATCCCGACAAGAACCCGCGCCTGCGTCTGGCCGTGAAGGCCTCGAAGGCCGTGTCGATGCCCAAGGACGTGATCGAACGCGCGATCAAGAAATCCCAAGGCGGTGACGCGGCGGATTACACCGAAATCCGGTACGAAGGCTATGGCGTCAACGGCATCGCCATCATCGTCGAGGCGATGACTGACAACCTCAACCGTACCGCCTCGAACGTGCGCAGCTATTTCACCAAATGCGGCGGCAATCTGGGGCAGACCGGATCGGTCAGCCACAGCTTTGACCGCGTGGGCGAGATTTCCTACCCCGCCAGCGCAGGTGATGCCGACACCATCATGATGGCCGCGCTGGATGCCGGGGCCGATGATGTGGAAAGCGATGACGAGGGGCACTGGATCTATTGCCCGGTCGAATCGCTGTCGGACGTGTCGGACGCGCTGGAAAAGGCCTTGGGCGAATCGACCGAATCAAAGCTGGTCTGGCGGCCGCAGTCGCGCACCGAGGTGGATCTGGACACCGCGCAAAAGCTGATGCGCCTGATCGACATGCTGGAAGAAGATGACGACGTGCAGACCGTCACCCACAATTTCGACATTCCCGAAGAGGTTGCGGCCCAGTTTGGCTGATCCTTCTGGTGTTCGCCTTGGTTCGGGCGGTCCGGTCGGGCCGCCCGTTTCATTTTCCGGTATCAGCGGGCGATTTGGTTAAAAAAGCACGCCGTGGCGTAAAGCTGTGCCTGCCGAACCTGCAATAGATTGCGATTCCTGTAATTACCGCTAAGGTAGTTTGAACCGGGTGGAATTGCCGGTGTGTGGGATTGCACTTTAGCGTGTTGGATCGTGTTGTGAACCTGAAGACAGTTGCCCAGCTCAGGACGTTGTTGTTTGAAATGGAAGGTGCGCTTGGTCTTCGCGACCTTTCGGTGAATGAGCGTGATGTCTATTACGCCATTTTTGAATCCGCGACCGGGGCACCGCGAAGTGCCCGGTCAGAGGCCATCCGTGCCCATCCCTTGGCCGCGCATATTCCGCAGGCAACCTATCATCGCGCCTTGAAAAGCTTGGTGGAGCTTGGGTTGGTTTCGCATGCTCCGGACACGAAGGCCGGGCAATATGTGATCAACCCGCCCCCCGGCGAAGGCCGCAGCGCCGCCTGAGGATCAGCGGTGCAACTGCGCGGCAGCGGCGTCGCGCAGGGTATCGGTCAGAGGGCGGATGGCCGGAGCGGTCAGCCGGGCAAATTGCCAATGCAGGGCCACGTCCAGCGGTTCCTCAGGCAAGAGCGTGACCAGCCGCCCTGCTGCCAGATGCGGGGCCACCAGCGATTCGGGGTTCAAGGCCCAGCCGAGGCCATGCAGGCAGGCATCCACGAAGCCTTGGGACGAGGCCAGTCGGTGCGACGGGAAATCCGAACGTGCCACCCGTCCTTGGGTGACGCGCGCGACCCACTGATCTTGCAGCCGGTCCTTGTCGGAAAAGGTCAGCGCCGGCGCGCGTGACAGGCTGTCTGCCGTCACACCCTGTACGAACCAGCGCCTGGCATAGGCCGGGCTGGCCGTGGCCAGATAGCGCAACCGGCCAAGGGGCAGGGTTTCGCAGCCTTGCAGCGGGCCGGGGTGGCTGGTGACGGCGGCGACGACTTCTCCACGGCGCAGCCATTCCTGCGAGACGTCCTGATCGTCGATGACGATATCGAACAGGAAACCGTCCAGTCGGGCCAGCGCCGGGATCACCCATGTCGCCAGACTGTCGGCGTTGACGGCGATGCGGACGGGAACGGGACCGGTCTGCACCCCCGGCAGGTCGGCCTCAAGCGCCTTTTCCATCAGCACCAGCGCGTCGAAATGGTGGATCAGGCGCAGCCCTTGGGTTGTGGCCTGACACGGCTGCCCCCGGCGGATCAACAGGGTGCCGATCCGTTCCTCAAGCGCCTTCAGCCGCTGCGAGATGGCCGAGGGCGTGACGTGAAGCTCTGCCGCCGCAAGCTCGAACGATCCGCGCCGGTGGATGGCGGCAAGGGCGGCGAGGTGATGCGGGTCCAGCATTAGAACAACTGATCCATCGGTAAAATCATTAACTGGATTGGGCGTGGGCCTGCGGTCTATGTCAAGCCGACCATGACAGGAGTGACCATGCTCAACGCCGCGTTTTCGGGATTTCTCGTCGCGATCAGTCTGATTGCCGCCATCGGGGCGCAGAACGCCTTTGTCCTGCGCCAAGGCTTGCGGCGCGAGCATGTGGCTTGGGTCGTGCTGACCTGCGCGTTGTCGGATGCTGTGCTGATCACGCTGGGGGTGACAGGGTTCGGCGCGGCCAGCCGGATGGCACCGTGGCTGGGGCAGGCGATGCTCTGGGCCGGGGTGGCGTTTCTGGTGGTCTATGGGGCGCTGCGCTTTCGCGCCGCATGGCAAGGCGGCGCGGCGCTGATGCCCGCCAACACCTGCAGCGTCCCTTTGGGGCGGGTGATTGCCACCTGTCTGGTGCTGACCTGGGCCAATCCGCATGTCTATCTGGATACGGTGATGCTGCTCGGGTCGATCTCCACCCGCTATGCCCCACATTCGGGGCTGTTCGGGGCGGGGGCGGCGCTGGGGTCTTTCGCCTTCTTTTCAGCGCTGGGCTTTGGCGCGCGGCTGCTTGCCCCGGCATTTGCCAAACCGCAGGCCTGGGTGGTGCTGGAGGTGGTGGTGGGCTGCACCATGTGGGCCATCGCGGCGGGGCTGGCGCTGGGCTGAGGGGGCTTGCAGGCGCGGAATGGATCGGCTTTGGTCGCCGCCATGACCGCAGCTCTCCCCCGCCCCGCCCAAGTGAACCGCCCCGTCGAGGGGGCCTTGTGGATGCTGGCGACGGGGCTGTGTTTTGTCGGCGTCACCGGCATCGTGCGCCATCTGGGGACAGAGTTGCCCGCCGCGCAATCGGCCTTCCTGCGCTTTGGCTGGGGGGTGGTGTTCCTGCTGCCCACCTTGCTGCCGCTGCTGCGGCAGGGCTTCGCGCAGCGGACACTGGTGCTCTTCGGCTGGCGCGGGGTGGCGCATTCCCTCGCGGTGGTGTTCTGGTTCTACGCCATGGCCCGCATCCCCGTGGCCGAGGTGACGGCGATCGGCTATCTGAACCCGGTCCTGATGACGCTCGGCGCGTCGCTGTTCTTTGGCGAGGTTCTTGCCCTGCGCCGCGTGTTGTCGGTGGTCTTCGCCTTGATCGGGGCGGTGGTGATCCTGCGTCCCGGCCTGCGCGAGGTGACGGATGGCCATCTGGCGCAACTGGCCGCCGCGACCTTCTTTGCCGCCAGTTACCTGCTGGCCAAGCGCCTGTCGCAACTGGCCCCGGCGGGGACGGTGGTGGCGATGATGTCGCTGTCGGTGACCTTGGGCCTGTTGCCGCTGGCGCTGTGGGTCTGGGTGCCGGTGACGCTGGAGCAATTGATGTGGCTGGGGCTGGTGGCGGGGTTTGCCACCACGGCGCATTACTGCATGACCCGCGCCTTTCGCGTGGCCCCTTTGACCGTGACCCAGCCGGTCACCTTTCTGCAACTGGTCTGGGCCACGCTCTTGGGGGCGCTGGTCTTTGGCGAGGGGGTGGACCTGTGGGTCATCCTTGGCGGCGGGATCATCATCGCGGCTATAAGCTGGATCACATTCGCCGAGGCGCGGGAGCGCGCACGTCCGGTCATCGTCACTACCGACCTGACCTGACGCCGCTTCAGCTTTGGCGCAAGGGCCGCAAAAGCGCCCGGCCCTGCCACAATCCGGTCACCTTTCATTAAGGCCCGCTTCACCGCGCCCGGCCAGCCTGTCCCGGCCTTCGGGCATGGGGTGAGGTGGGACAATGCAGCGACTCGACTTGGTCGGGATGCTCGGGGGCATGCGCTTCCGGGCACCTGCCCCGGATGTGCCGATCTATGCGGCGGGGGGGCAAATCCGGCTTCTGAACGCCGTGACGGCCGAGACGGTGACGCTGTCATTGTCGCAAGGTGCCTTGGCGCAGCTTCTTGGGGCCACGACCCATGGCGCGCGGGTGCCGGTGACGGTGGATGGCGTGGTGGGGGGGCTGTTGCCGGACCTGCTGGATGCCGCGCGCGGGGCAGGGGGGCGGTCGGTCATGGGCTGGCTGACCGATGCGCCGATGTGGACCGCGGCGGTGGAGGTGGTGGCGCAGGTCACGGCGGGTGGCACCTTCCTATACGCCAGCCGCCCGGCTGGGCAGGGGGTGACGGTCTTTGCGCTGGGCGCGGACAACAGCCTGCGGCAAGTGGCCGTGACCCCGGATATCGGCGACTCCCATGCGCGCGGGATCACTGGCATGGCCACGGCGCAGGCGGGGGGGCGCAACTTTCTGCTGACCGCCTCGGCTCCGGAAAACGGGGTGTCGGTCTTTGCCATCGGCGCGGATGGGCGGCTGACGCTGACGCACAGCCTGAACGCCGATTACACCGCCCCCGGTCGCGCCACGATCCCGGTGCAAGCCCCGCAGGCCATGGCGGTGGTTGAGGCGGCGGGAAAGACGCATGTCTTTCTTGCCGCCAGCGGATCGAACAGCCTGACCGCACTGCAACTGGATGGGCGCGGGGTGCTGACGGCGACGGGGCAAGTGATCGACACGCTGAACAGCCGCTTTGACCATGTCACCGCGCTAGATGCCATCGCGGTGGGGGACCGGGTCTTTGTGGTCGCCGCGGGTCTGGACGACGGGGTGACGCTTTTGACCCTGCTGCCAGATGGCACGTTGCAGGTGCTGGACGTGCTGGCCGACACGCTGGCCAGTGGGCTGACCGATGTGTCGGCCCTGCGGCTGGTGCGGGTGGGCAATGACGTGCAGGTGCTGGTCACCTCATCGGTTGAGGCGGGGGTGACGGTGCTGTCGGTGTCGCTTGCCACACTCGGCGCGGTGGGGGTGGCGACGGCGGGGGATGATCTTCTGACAGCCGCGACCGGGGGCACGGCGCAGGCGGGCGCAGGGGATGACCTGATCCTTGACGGCGCGGCCTCGGAACGGCTGGGCGGCGGTTCGGGGGCAGATACCTTCATCCTACGGGCGGACGGGCAGCGCGACGTGATCCTTGACTTCGCGCCCGGTGTGGACCGGCTGGACCTGTCGCGCTGGCCGTTCTTTCGCGGTGCATCGCAACTGGCGGTGCAACCCACGGCGACCGGGGCCGTGCTGGTGTTCTGGGATGAAACGCTGGAACTGGTCGTGGGCCGCCCGCTGACCGTGGCCGAGGTGATCGCGTCGCTGGTCGATGCCGGGGGGCAGGTTCCGCTTGATCCCGGCACCGCCTCACCCTTTGTCCCGCTGCCTGCTGACGAGTTGGGCGCCTCCAATGTCACCGGGGTAAAGCTGGTCGGCCTCGGTCCCCCCGGCGATGACACGCTGACCGGCGAGACGTGGGAAGACACGCTGTTCGGTGGTGCAGGCAATGACGTGATCGACGGGGGGGACAGTGCGGATACCCTGTCGGGCGATGACGGGGCCGACACGCTGCTGGGCGGGGCGGGGGATGACAGCCTGTTGGGGGGGCCGGGCGCGGATGTGCTGGCCGGGGGCATCGGCGCGGATACACTGGTGGGCGGCCCCGGCGCGGACCGCTTGCGGGGAGAGGCCGGGAATGACCGCATCGACGGCGGCACCGGGGCCGATACGCTGGAGGGCGGTGACGGCAATGACGTGCTGACCGGGGGCGAGGACAATGACACGCTGGCCGGGGGCATCGGCGCGGACCGGCTGTTTGGCGGATCAGGGGCGGACAGCCTGACGGGGGACGCAGACAATGACACCCTGATCGGCGAGGGCGGCGCAGACCGCTTGGACGGTGGCGCGGGCGCGGATGCACTGTCGGGGGGGGAGGGGGATGACCTGCTGCTGGGCGGGTCGGAGGCCGACACGCTTGAGGGCGGCGACGGATCGGACACGCTGCAAGGCGGCCTGGGCGATGACGTCCTGACCGGCGACGCGGGCAATGACCGCTTGCAGGGCGAGGATGGCAACGACCGCCTGACCGGCGGCGCGGGCGCGGACCTGCTGCAAGGCGGGGCAGGCAGCGACACCCTGACTGGCGGGGCGGATGCCGATCTGATGGGCGGTGGTGACGATGCCGACCTGCTGAGTGGTGGCGCAGGCGATGACAACATGGCGGGGGAGGGCGGGGCTGATACGCTGATGGGGGACGACGGCAATGACCGGCTGGACGGTGGTGCGGGGTCGGACCATCTGATCGCCGGGGCGGGCGATGACGTTCTCTTTGGCCAAGATGGCGATGACGCGCTGTTCGGCGGGGCGGGGAATGACAATCTTGCCGGGGGTGCGGGGCGGGACTTCCTGTCGGGCGAGGCGGGGGCCGACAGCCTGTGGGGCGGCTCTGAGGATGACTGGCTGGAAGGCGGGCCGGGCCGCGACATCCTTGCCGGGGCGGAAGGGCGCGACAGCATTCTGGGCGGCGACGACGAGGATTCGCTCGATGGCGGGCCCGGCGACGATGTCATGTATGGCGAGGGCGGCTTTGACATCATCTGGGGCCGCGAGGGGAACGACTACATGAACGCGGGCAGCGATCATGACGCGATGGATGCGGGGCCGGGCAACGACGCCTTGGTGGGGGAATGGGGGAACGACTACCTCGCCGGGGACCTTGGCAACGATTGGATCGACGGTGGTCCGAGCAATGACTGGATCGTGGGCGGTCCCGGCAATGACGTGGCCTTTGGCGGGGCGGGCGATGACGTGGTGATCCTGCAAGAGGGCGATGACGTGACCGCCACCAGCGAGGGCAATGACTTCCTGCTGGGCGGCGACGGGCAGGATCAGCTCTACGCCGGCGAAGGGCAGGATTGGCTGGATGGCGGCGCGGGGGCGGATGCGCTTTATGGCGAAGGCGGGCATGACATCCTGCATGGCGATGCCGGGGCCGACTGGCTCTTGGGCGGCGAGGGCAACGACTGGATGATCGGGGGCTTCGGGTCGGATGTCATGATCGGCGGCGGTGGTGGCGATGTCTTCGTCTTCTACGGCCCGGTGCGCGGCGACACCGACCGGGTGATGGATTTCACCAACGGCGTGGACATGATCCAGCTGGGCGGCGCGGTGGGGGCCACGCCACAGGCCAAGCTGGCGTCGCTGTCGATCTCATCGACCTGGATCGACGGGCACATGGCGGCGGTGATCAGTTGGGGCGGCATGGCCGTGGTGCTGGACCACGTCCGTCCATCGATGCTGGATGTGGCGGATTTCCTGTTTCTGTAGGGATGGAAAAGCGACTGCCGTGCGGGCAGGATGGTCAAGTTGTCGCAGGTAAAGGGGGTGGAGGATATGGCGGGTCATCTGCGGCGTGAGGTGGAAAACATCGTCTGGGCCACACGTGACGCCGTCGCGGCAGAAGGATGGCACCTCCACAAGACCGGTTTGCGCTTTTCCTATCCGCTCTGTCTGGGCGTCATGCAATGGCTGCACCCGTGCTTTGGGTATGGCGAGCTTCATGGGCTGACCTGCCTGTCGCAACCCGTGGCCCCGGTATCCTCCGATCTGTTCGGCAAGGCGTTCAAGCTGGCCTTTGGCAAGCCGTGCCTTGGTCCCCTACATCTCGGGCTGGTCGGCGGCCCGCATCCCAAACGCCCCCAGTTTGATGCCTTGCGCCAGCGCTTTGTCAAATGGCCGGTTCGGTTCGTCGATATCGATTATCCTCAAGCAGCCCCAGAGGATGGCTATCACCCGACCGAGAGTCTGCCGGAGTATCTTGCCAAACTCCGCGGGGCGGTGCTGGGGCTCGCTGCCGAGGATTACGATACCCGATCAGAGGCGGCGTTTCTGAACGGTCTTCCCAAGAAGATCGATATTCAAATCATCGGTGCTCGATACGCCTGTCCGCCTGGTCCTTTTGCAGCCTATGCGATCACACAACTGCTTTGCGGGAACCTACGTGTGATTGACGAAATTCGTGTCGCTGAAGTGCCGCTATACCCCATTGAGGCCGAGGCCCTCGCAAAGATCGAAGCCGCCGCAGAGGACATCGCCGCATTGGCGAATGCGTGACGTCCGGTGCGCCCGCCCTACCGCCCCACCCCCTGATAGGCCGTAAACCCCGCGTTGCTGGCGGTTTGAGCGTCGTAGATGTTGCGCAGATCGGCCATACGGGGGGTGGTCATGCTGCGGGACAGGCGGCCAAGGTCCAGCGCGCGGAACTCGTTCCATTCGGTCAGGATGACCAGCAGGTCCGCCCCCTCTGCCGCCTGATAGGCGTTGTCGCACCAATCTACGCCGGGCAGCAGCGCCTCGCCTTCACGCCGGCCTTCGGGATCGGTCACACGGACGCGGGCCCCGGCCCCCACCAGTGCGGGCACGATGGTCAGGGACGGCGCGTCACGCATGTCGTCGGTATTGGGTTTGAAGGTCACGCCCAGCACGGCGATGGTCTTGCGGTTCACCGATCCGTCACAGAGGTCGAGGATCTTGTCGATCATGCGGTGCTTGACCTCTTCATTCACGCGGATCACGGTTTCGGTGATCTGCATGGGCACGGCATGTTCCTGCCCGATGCGGGCCAAGGCCTTGGTGTCCTTGGGAAAGCATGACCCGCCATAGCCGGGGCCTGCATGCAGGAACTTGTTGCCGATGCGACCGTCCAGCCCGATCCCCTTGGAGACCGATTTGATGTCGGCCCCCACCTTTTCGCACAGCGCGGCGATTTCGTTGATGAAGGTGATCTTGGTCGCCAGAAAGGCGTTGGCGGCGTATTTGATCATCTCGGCGCTTTCCAGCCCCGTGAAGACGATGGGAAAATCGCGCAGGAACAACGGGCGGTACACGCCCGCCATCACGGTCTTGGCGCGGTCGCTTTCGACGCCCACAACCACGCGGTCGGGGCGCATGAAATCATCGATCGCCGCCCCTTCGCGCAGGAATTCCGGGTTCGAGGCGATGTCGAAATCGGCCTCCGGATTGGCGGCGCGCACGGCCTCGGCGACCTTGCGGTTGGTGCCGACAGGGACAGTGGATTTGGTCACGATCACGGTGTGTCCGGTCAGTGCCCGCCCAATCTCTTCGGCCGCGCCCATCACATAGGTCAGGTCGGCATGGCCGTCGCCCCGCCGGGTGGGGGTGCCCACGGCGATGAAGACCGCATCCGCCCCCGCCACGGCGGCCGCGAGATCGAGCGTAAAGGACAAGCGCCCCGCCCCGACGTTCTTGGCCATCAGCGCCTCGAGCCCCGGTTCGAAAATCGGGACCTCACCCCGGCGCAGACGTTCGATCTTGCCGGGGTCCTTGTCCACGCAAATCACGTCATGCCCGAAGTCCGAGAAACACACTCCGGACACAAGGCCCACATAGCCCGTTCCGATCATCGCGATCCGCATTCGAAAGCCCTTTTCACCAATACCCGCCTTGCTTAGAACGCGGCGCTTCGGGCTGTCAAACACTACCACCCCAAGGCGGGTTCCTCAGTCCATAAGTCTGCGAAACCCCGCGATGGTGCCGATGGCCATCTCGTAAAGGATGATCATGTCGCTCGCGACGGTCAGGGCGTTGGTCGCGATCAGCCCCGCCCCAAACGCCTGCGCGGCGGTGGTCGGCAGGTTGGTGCCAAGCTGCACGTCCAGAACCGGAGTAGGGCTGGCGTTTTCCCAGACCCGGAAACGGATGGCGGTGGCCGGGGCGTCGGCTTCGATGTCGAAGGTGTAAAGGGTGTTCAGCGTCAGGGTCAGCGTGGTGGGATGGGTGCTGCGGACCGATGCAGCCGCGGTCTTGGCTGCGATCTGATCGCCCAGCACTTCGAAATAGGCGCCATTGTTGCTGTCGGCGGCCGTGATGCTGTTGTGAAAGCCAAGCCGGACCGTGGTGCCATTGGTGCCGCGCCACAGGCATTTTGCCCGGAACTTGCGCGTGGTCACGCCGAAGATGTCGCAGGCCACGGCGGTCGAGAAGCGATAGCCGCTGTTGGCAGAGGCGGACGAGCGGCAGAACACGCCGAACGGATTGATGCCAAGGATCGCCGCTGCCGGAACGGCGGTGGAATAGGTGCCCGATGACAGGGCCGCGGCGACGAAGGGACCGATGATGGTGGCCGGTGCGCCAAAGCGCGCAACCTCGACGAAATCGACATTGGAAAGCGGGGCAAGGTCCAGCACTGCCCGCGTCTGCGCCGGGGTCAGGTCTTCCACGGGGCCGCTTCCCGCGGTCGGGCGGCCCTTCAGGCCGGGTCCGGCCATGAGCGCGAGCTTGCCATTGCCGACACTGCCCGCAGCGAGGGTCCATTGCGCGCCGCTGGCCGAGACCGTGACATCGCCGCGGTTGCCATCGGCCAGTCCGACAGGCTGGACCGCGCCGGCGCTGGCCACGCGCACCTCGCCCGTCGGATCAAGCCAGAGCGTTCCATTGGCCGGAGATTGCGGCGCCGCCCCTTGCGCGCCCAGACGCAGGGGGGCTGGAAGGGTCAGGCTGCCGCTGGCCGGATCGGTGGCAAACGCGGTGCGCCACTGGTTGCCATCGGCGCTGACCTTGACGGCAAAGGCGTCGTCACCGGCCAGCCCCATCTCGGCACGGCCCTGCCAGCCGGATTGGAACAAAAGGCTGGCGGTGTCAGCGGGCAGGGCCTTGTTGATCTTGAGTTGATGCCCCGCCCCTTCATGCGTCAAGAGCGTCGCGGGTGCCGACACGGTCAGACGGTTGGTCGCATCGGCCGTGGCATTGATGCCCAGCATCACCGGCGCAGGGGGGGCGGTGACGGCGTTGACCCATTCCCCGCCCTGCCACGCCACGGTCAGCGCCTCCGCCACGACACGGGCGGTCCAGCCCTCTTGCGGCATCAGGTAAAGCCACGCCCCGCCCCAGAAACAGGCGACCTGCCCGTCGCGGTCGGTCCAGGGTCCGGTCGCACCCGTGGCGATGATGTGGCGGTCGCCCTCGACCGGGGTGGTGGGGGGCGCGGTGCGGGTGCGGTCGCTGACCGCAAGCTGCACCAGCACATCGAGGAGCCGCAGCGCCTCGTTGTGGGTGACGTGCTTTTGCGCCTGCGCGGGCAGGATCAGCGGCAGGGACAGGATGGGGGTGTCGTCGGACATGGGGCCTCCTCGGTCCGCGGTGCGGGTGACGGATGGCGGCGGAGGCTAGGGCGGCAAGGTAAGCGGAGCGTAGCGGCAGCGCGCGCTGGCTCGCGCCTCTGGCAACGGAACTTGCGCTTTTCCGTCCGGTTCTGTCGTGAAGACACTCGCCTTGTCCGCAGCGGAGCGTTATCCGGGAGCCCAAGGCTATTGAGCGAGGACCAGATTTTGTCCGATCATATTCTTGTCACGGGAGGGGCCGGTTACATTGGGGCCCATGCCTGCAAGGCGCTGGCGCGCGCCGGGTTCGTTCCGGTGGCTTTTGACAATCTTGCCACTGGCCGGGAAAGCGCTGTGAAGTTCGGTCCTTTCTTCAGGGGTGACCTGATGGACCCCACAACCATTGCCGCTGCCATCGCGCAGTATCGCCCCGTTGCCGTCATGCATTTCGCCGCGCTGTCGCTGGTGGGCGAGTCGATGCGCGACCCCGGCACCTATTGGCGCGTCAATGTGACCGGGGCGCTGAATCTGATGGAGGCGACGGTGGCGGCCGGAATCCGGCATTTTGTCTTCTCCTCCACCTGCGCCACCTATGGCGATCAGGATGGCGTCGTGCTGGACGAGGAGACACCGCAACACCCCATCAACGCTTATGGGGCGTCGAAACGGGCGATCGAGGACATGTTGCGCGGGTTTGAGGCGGCCCATGGCCTGCAATCGGTGATCTTCCGATATTTCAACGTGGCGGGCGCGGATGAAGAGGGCGAGATCGGCGAACAGCACGATCCCGAAACCCACCTGATCCCCTTGATGCTGGAGGCGATTGACGGCAAACGCCCGGCGCTGACGCTCTTTGGCGATGATTACCCGACGCGCGACGGCACCTGTGTGCGCGATTACGTCCATGTCTCGGACCTTGCCGATGCGCATGTGCTGGGCCTGAACTGGCTGCGCGACGGGCGGGGCAGCCGGGTGTTCTGTCTGGGTACCGGCACAGGGTTTTCCGTGCGTGAGGTGATCGATCACGCCCGCGTCGTCACCAACCGCGAGGTGCCGGTGTTGCTTGGTGCGCGGCGTGCGGGGGATGCGGCGGCGCTGGTGTCAGGATCGGCGCGCGCGGTGGCGGAACTGGGATGGAACCCCAAGCGGTCGAACCTGCCGCAGATGATCCGCGACGCATGGCGCTGGTCGCAAAGCCGGGGCTTTGCGCGCGACTAGGTCAGACCAAGGCACCCGACCACGCGGCGAGCATTGCCCGCGCCCGCGCCACACCCTGCGGTCCGGGGGCGTGGCCGATGCCGTCTTCCACGATGAACTCTGCGTGCGGGAGGGAGGCGTGGGCATGATAGCCCTCGGCCACCGGGATCGCGGTGTCGGCGGTGCCATGGGCGATCAGGGTCGGCGTTTTCGGCGGCGATGCCGGGGCGGGCCCGACGAAACGGCCTGAAAACGCCACCAAAAGGCCGACCGGCCAACGGCCCGTGGCCACGGCATCCAGCGCCATGATCGACCCTTGGGAAAAACCGACGAGGGCTACACGGTCCAAGGCATCCGTCAGCCCATGCTCCGCGACGATCCCCGCCAGCAGGGCATCGAAAGGCGCGCGGGCGGCGGCAACGCGGGCCGCGCGGTTCGCGGCCGTCACGCCGGTGACGGAAAACCACTGCCGCCCCGGACCTTGGGGTGCCGCGTCAAAGGCGAAGGGCGCATCGGGTGCGGCGACGGCGATGCCGGACGCCAGACCCAGCGGATCGGCCAGCCACGCCATAGACGACCCATGCGCCCCCACGCCATGCAGCAGGATGACCAGACGATCCGCCGTCATGCCAGATACTCCATGGCAAGATATTGCAGCGCCGGGCCTTTGGGCACGATGCCCGACGGGTTCAGCGTCTTGATCGAGTAATAGCCGCGCTTGATGTGGTCGATGCTGACCGTCTCGGCCACGCCCGGCAGGGCATGGATGCGCCCGGTATAGGCGGCAAGGTGCGGGTAATCCGCAACCCGGCGGCGGTTGCATTTGAACAGGCCGTGATAGGCGACGTCAAAGCGGATCAGCGTTACAAAGGCGCGGATGTCGGTTTCGGTGAAGCGCTCGCCATGCAGAAAGGCGCGGCCATCGGACAGACGGGCCTCAAGCCGATCCATGGTGGCGAAGACCTCGTCGAACGCCTCGTCATAGGCGGCTTGGGTGGTGGCGAAACCGCAGCGATAGACGCCGTTGTTGAAGCTGGCATAGATCGCGTCGTTCCACTGGTCGATCTCTGCCGCCAGATCGGCGGGATAAAGCGCAGGACCATGGGCCAGATCGCCAAAGCCTGTGTCCAGCATCCGCAGGATGTCGGCGCTTTCGTTGTTGACGATGGTGCCCGTCACCTTGTCCCACAGCACCGGCACGGTGGCGCGGCCGTTCACCTGTGGGTCCGCGCGGGTGTAGATCTGGTGCATATAGGTGGCCCCGTTCACGCCATCCGCGCCGGGGGCGAAGCGCCAGCCTTGGTCGGTCAGTTCGGGCTCAACAACCGACACGGTGATCACATCCTCCAACCCTTTCAGTTTGCGCGCCATCAGGGTGCGGCTTGCCCAAGGGCAGATCAGCGCGACGTAGAGGTGATAGCGCCCGGCTTCGGCCTTGAACCCGCCCACGCCGGTCGGACCCGCGCTGCCATCGGGCGCCACCCAGTTCCGGAAGGTGGAGGTCTGGCGCACGAAGCCGCCCTTGGCATCCTTTGCCTGCACCGGCTGCCAGTTTTCCGTCCATTGCCCGTTTACCAGCATCTCAGGCGACCTTTTCGGTCAGGGTGATTTCGGTGCCCCACGGGTCCGACAAGGTGGTCGCTCCACCGCTGCGCGCGGTGATCGCGGCAATGCTGGCGGCATCGGCCAGAACCTCCACCCCCGCCAATCCGGTTCCCGGTTGGCGCGTGCCCGCGCCCCGGCTGTTCCAGATGTTGGTCGCGAAATGGTGGTGATAGCCGCCAGAGCCATAAAACGCGGCACCGGGATAATGGGCGGTGATGGCTAAGCCCAACTGGCGGGCGTAAAACGCCTCGGCCTCGGCCACATTGCCGACTTGCAGGTGGACATGGCCCACTACGGTGCCCTCTGGCGCGCCGCGCCATGGGCCACGGGCGGAGGCGGCAAGGTCGGGCACATCCAGCGCATCCGTCGTCATCGCAATTGCGCCCGTGGCATCGGTCCATGCGATGCGGGGGCGGTCGGTGTAAATCTCGATCCCGTTGCCTTCGGGATCGGCGAGATAGATCGCCTCGGATACCTTGTGATCCGACGCCCCTTGCACCGGCAGGCGGCTTTCGCTGGCGTGGTGGACCCATGCGCCAAGGTCCGACCGTTTGGGCAGCAGGAAGGCAGTGTGGAACAACCCCGCCTCGCGCGGGCTGGCAACCCGCGCAGCCTTGTCGGCATGAAGCACCACCAACGCCCGGTTCCCCGCACCCAGCGTCACCTGCGACGCATCGGCAGAGAGTTTGTCCAGCCCGAGGGCAAAGGCATAGAAATCGGCCACCCTGGGCAGGTCGCGGACGATCAGCCGGACGCGGCCAATCTCCATCGGGGCGCTGGCGGTGCTCATGGTCGGTCTCCCTTTCGCGCGATCAGCGCTTGGTCACAGCGTAGGCACCATCGCCCAGCAGGGCCAGCGCCCAGAGGGTCAGCGCCCAGAACGCCGGGAATTCCCAGCCGCCATTGGGGTTGGAAAACAGGAACCCGGCCGAGAAATGCGGCGTGTAGATCGACCCCAGCAGGATCACCGACAGCGCCAGTGCCACGATACGGGTCTGAAAGCCCGCGATCAGCGCGATACCGCCCGCCAGTTCGGCGACAATCACGACATAAGCGAGGAAACCCGGCAGGCCGATGGATTCGAAAAAGCCGACGGTGCCGGGCAGGGTGAAGACGAAAATCTTGACCAAGGCATGGATCACGAACCAGACACCGGAGGTGACGCGCAGCAGCGTGGCGGCCAGATCGGCGTTGGAGGCGGTGGTGGGGGCAGACAGGGTGGCGGTCATGGTGTCGTTCCTTCGGCAATGGCGCTTGGATGCGCCGATGCCCGGAAGATGCGCCAATTCCTTGGTGGCGTTAATGAATGAATTTGGAAGATGATCTCTTCCGTTATGGAACTTATGTCTGCGCCCAGCTTGCCCCGTCGCGAAAACGCTCTGCCAGAAAATCGACCAGCACCCGCACCTTGGCGGCCAGATGCCGCCCCGGCGGATAGATGGCCCAGATGCCGCCGGGGGCGACCTCGAACGGGCGCAGGATGCGGCGCACCCGACCGGAGGCCAAAGCCTGCGCGCAGACGAAATCGGGGACATTGGCCAGCCCCAGCCCCAGTTCGGCGGCGTTCAGGCAGGCTTCGGCGTTGGAATAGCGCAAGCGGCCCGTGACGGGGACGGTGAAATCCTGTCCGCCTTCGGCAAAGCGCCACAGACCCGGATCGCGGAAATTGCTGTCCTGGATGCAGAGGTGGTCGCGCAAGGCCTGTGGATGGGTGGGAGTGCCATGCGCGTCGAGATAGGCATCCGACGCCACGACCATCGTCCCCATCGCCGCCAGTTTGCGCCCGATCAGGCTGCTGTCATCCACCCGCCCGGCGCGGATGGCAGCGTCAAAGCCTTCGTCCACCAGATTGACCATGCGGTCGGTGAAGCTGACGTCGAGTTCGATCAAGGGATACTGCGCGGCGAAGGCATTCAACGCGGGCACGAGTTGCATCGTGCCGAAGGTCAGGGGGGCGGTCAGCCGCAACAGGCCGCGCGGGGTGGTGCCGCGGGCGCGGACCTCATCATCCAGCGTGTCCAGATCGTCCAGAATGGCGCGGATGCGTTGATAATAGGACCGCCCCACCTCTGTCGGCGCCAGCGCACGGGTGGTGCGGTTGAGGAGACGCACCCCGAGGTCCTGCTCCAGCCGCGCCACCAGTTTGGACGCCTGTCCCGAGGAGGTGTTCAAGCGCAGGGCCGCGGCGGCGAAACTGCCCGTCTCCATCACCGCGAGGAACATGCGGTCGCAATCCAGCCGGTCCATTCCTGCCTCATGTCAGGGTAATTTGGCCAGATTGCGCGACTTTCTTCCGATATGGAAGGAGATCTGGCGGCGCAAGGCGCAGGCGCCTTGCACGCTTGGACGCCCAGACCCGCGCCGGGGCGCGGATCAGGGCAGGGGGGGCTTCGCAGCCCCCGACACCGCGCAGGGCGCGGTGCCTCCCCCGGCGGGATATTTGCCGCAACGGGGAAGGGGGGCAGGATTGGGGTGGTCAGGCGGAGATGAAGGTGCGCACGAAGTCCGTTGCCGGGCGGGCGCGGATGTCGGCAGGTTTGCCGATCTGTTCGATCCGCCCCATGGACATGACCACGACCATATCGGCCAGTTCCATCGCCTCTTCCTGATCATGGGTCACAAAGACCGTGGTCAGGCCGGTTTCATCATGGATGTCGCGCAGACCTTGGCGCAGTTCCTTGCGGACCTTGGCGTCCAGCGCGCCGAAGGGTTCATCCAGCAAGAGCATGCGGGGCTCGATCGCCAAGGCCCGCGCAAGGGCCACGCGCTGGCGCTGCCCGCCAGACAGTTGGCTGGGGTAGCGCGACCCGATGTCGGGAAGCTGGATCAGCTCCAGCAACTTGGTCACGCGGCGCGCGATTTCCGCCTTGGGCGGGCGCGTCGCGCGGGGGCGGGCGTTCAGGCCATAGGCGATGTTTTCAAACACCGTCATGTGCCGGAACAGTGCATAGGACTGGAACACGAACCCCGCGCGGCGTTCCTGCACGGTCAGCCCCGTGGCGTCCTGCCCGTCGAACAGCACACGCCCCGCCGTGGGAAACTCAAGGCCGCCGAGAATGCGCAAGAGCGTCGTCTTGCCAGAGCCGGACGGCCCCAAAAGCGCGACCAATGCCCCCGAGGGGATGGCCAGCGACACCGGATGCAGCGCCGCCGTCACGCCGAACTGTTTCGAGATTTCGTCGATTTCGATATGCATGGCGGCCCCCTCAATGGCGGTGGGTTGCGGCAAGCTGGTCTGCATGACGCAGCTCCAGCGCGGTTTTCAAAAGCAGGGTGACAAGGGCGAGCACGGTCAGGACCGCCGCCATCGAAAAGGCCGCGACTGAGAGATATTCGTTATAGAGCATCTCGATCGTGATCGGCATGGTGGCGGTCTGACCCCGGATCTTGCCCGACACCACGGCGACGGCGCCGAATTCGCCCATGGCGCGGGCGTTGCACAAGAGCACCCCATACAGCAGCGCCCAGCGGATGTTCGGCAGCGTTACCGTCCAGAAGGTGCGCCAGCCCGATGCGCCAAGGGTCAGTGCCGCCTCTTCTTCGGCCCGGCCCTGTTCGATCATCACGGGGATAAGCTCCCGCGCGACGAAGGGGAAGGTGACGAACATCGTGGCCAGCACGATGCCGGGCAGGGCAAAGACGATGGGGTAGCCATTCGCCACCAGCCAGCCGCCAACAAGGCTGTTGGTGCCGAACATCAAGACGATACACAGCCCCGCCACCACCGGCGACACCGAAAACGGCAGGTCGATCAGCGTGATCAGGAACGCCTTGCCGCGAAAGTCGAACTTGGTGATGAACCATGCCGCCGCGATGCCGAAGGCGGCATTCAGCGGCACGGAGATGGCGGCGATGGTCAGCGTCAACTGGATCGCCGACCGGGCATCGCGGTTGCCAAGGCTTTCCACGGCGGCGAGCCAGCCATCGGCCAAGGCTTCCGCGAAGACGGCGATCAGGGGGGCAAAGACCAGCAAAGCCATGCCAGCGGCGCCCAGACCGACCAGCAGCCAGCGCGTCAGCGGGGTTTCCTCGGTGGCCGACCGAAAGCGGGTGGTGGCGGTTGCGTCAGACATATCCGATCCTCCGACGGCTCCAGACCTGGATGAGGTTGATGGCCAAGAGCATGGCAAAGCTGATCACCAGCATGGCGATGCCGATGGCGGCGGCGGAGTCGTAGTCGAACTCCTCCAACTGGATCACGATCAGCAGGGGGGCGATTTCCGTCACCAACGGGATGTTGCCCGCGATGAAGATCACCGATCCGTATTCCCCAACGGCGCGTGCCAGCGACAGCGCGAAACCGGTCAGGGCGGCGGGCGTCAGCATCGGCAGGATCACCCGGCGGATGGTGTAGGCCCGCGATGCGCCCAGCGTGGCCGAGGCTTCCTCGACCTCACGCTCGATCTCTTCGATCACGGGCTGGACGGTGCGGGTGACGAAGGGTAGGCCCACGAAGACCAGCGCAAGGAAGATGCCGTATTGCGTATAGGCGATGCGCCAGCCGATTTCTGCCGCCAATTGGCCAAAGGCCCCGTTGGGTGCGTAAAGAGCGGTCAGCGCGATGCCCGCCACGGCGGTGGGCAGGGCAAAGGGCAGGTCCACGGCGGCATCCAGCAGGCGACGTCCCGGAAAACGGTAGCGCACCAGCACCCAGGCCAGCATCACGCCGAAGACCAGATTGAACAGCGCCGCGAACAGCGACAGCCGGAACGACAGGAACAGCGCGGCCCAGGTCCGTTCGCTGTTCACGACATCCCACATGTTGCCCAAACCGAAAGTGGCGCCCTTCAGAAGAAGGGCGCCGATGGGCAGGAGAACGACGATGGAGAGCATCGTCAGGGTGATCCCCATACTGAGGCCTAAGCCCGGCATGGGGGATCGGTGGATCAGGGGTCTGCCCATCAAGACACGTCCTTATTTCGCGCAGAACTCATTTCGCCACGTAGATCTGGTCGAAGATGCCGCCGTCGCCGAAGTGTTCGGGTTGCACCTTGGCCCAGCCGCCGAACGCATCGATGCCCACGAGTTCCAGTTTCGGGAAGCGCGCCACATCGTCCGGGTTGGCTTTGGAGGTGTCCCAGCCGCGGTAGAAGTTCTTCCAGATGATCGCCTGACCTTCGGGGGAGTAGAGGAAGTTCAGATAGGCGTCGGCCAGTTTGCGCTGGTCATCGGTCTTGATGTTGGCATCCACCACCGCGACCGGGGGTTCCGCCAGCACCGACACCGACGGCACCACGATGTCGAACTGGTCATCGCCAAGCTCTTTCAGCGCCAGATAGGCCTCGTTCTCCCAGGCCAGCAGCACGTCACCGATGCCACGCTGGGCGAAGGTGGTGGTCGAACCGCGTGCGCCGGAGTCCAGAACCGGGACGTTCTTGTAAAGCGCGCCCACGAATTCCTTGGGGTCCTTACCGTTCTTTTCCGCCCAGGCCCAGGCCGCCAGATAGTTCCAGCGCGCCCCGCCGCTGGTTTTCGGGTTCGGCGTGATCACTTGCACGCCATCAGCGACCAGATCGCCCCAGTCCTTGATGCCCTTGGGGTTGCCCTCACGCACCAGGAACACGATGGTCGAAGTGTAGGGCGAGGAGTTGTGCGGCAGTTTCGACTGCCAGTCGGCGGGCAGCTTGCCCTCCTTGGCGATTTTGTCGATGTCCGAGGCCAAGGCCAGCGTCACGACCTGCGCTTCCAGACCGTCGATCACGGCGCGGGCCTGCGAGCCGGAGCCGCCGTGCGAGGTTTCGATTTCCGGCGCGGCATTGCCCTCTGCGACCCATTTCGCGGTGAAGGCTTCGTTGATTTCACGGTACAGCTCGCGGGTCGGGTCATAGCTGACGTTCAGCAGCGTTTCGGCCTGTGCAAGGTTGGGCGTGCCGCCAAGGGTCAGCGTCGCAAGGGCGATGGCCGACAGCGCGCCTTTCAGCAAGCGGCCGATGGGCCAGCCGGTCAGGCGGGAAAGGCCGGTCGAGATGGTCACGCGGCCATCTGCATGATCGGCGATCTTGTCGCCCTGCGCGGTGATGTGGCCAGCAACGGCGATGGTGGTCAGCATGGGTTTCTCCTGTCGGATGTCCCGGTTTGGGCCGTGAAAGGATGGGCCGGGACGGGATTGAAGGGCGGTGAAGGGCACGAGGCCAAGGACGGTGGTCGGATGGTGCAGGGTCATTTCGCGTCGCCCCCGATACGGTCGATGCGGGCTTCCCACAGGCGGCCATCGCGGCCCTGCAGCAGGTCGGCCACGGCCTCATCCGGGTTGCGGGTGAAAACGACGAGCGGCGTGCCATTGACCCGGTGCACCGATCCGGTGCGGCGGTCGATCAGGCGCACCGCACAGGTGGGACGTGCCGAGATGGTGGGCATGTTGCGGGCGGTTGCGCCGATGCTCCGTACTGCGGTCATTGTCCGATCTCCTGTCGATTCCCGGTCCGGCCTTGTGCCGTTCCATGACCTAAATAACGACAGAATCGGTCGTATATTTCAACAGAATATTCTCGGCTAGTTTTGTCGTGATTAGAGAAAAATATTCTACGCCCAAAGCGCGGCGCGCCTCGGGTGAATAGGCTTGGAAATCTCAGGAAAACAGGGGCTTAAGCGCCGATGACCTGTTCGGTGACGGCGGTGGACTTCATCATGTCGTCCAGCGTCAGCGAATCCAGAATCAGGATGTAGGACCAGAACACCTCGGCAAAGACCTTGCGGATGCGGCAGGTGGCTTCGTCCGTGCAATCCTCGCAGCGCTGATAGGCGCGGCGCGACAGGCAGGGCAGGGGGGCGATGGGGCCGTCGATGGTGCGCAGAAGTTCGGACAGCGATACTTCGGACGGGCGTTTGATCAGGCTGTAGCCACCGGAGCGTCCCCGGGTCGAGGCGATGACCCCGGCATTGCGGACCTCAAGCAGGATGTGCTCCAAAAAGCGCTTGGGCGTGCCGGATCGCTTGGCGATCTCTTCGATCGTCAATGCCTCCGGCTTGGTCTTTTCCGCCTCATCGGCAAGGACCAGCAGGGCTTTCAGGGCATATTTCATCTTTTGAGAGATCATTTCAAAGACCTACGCCGCCGATGGCTGGGAATCAACGCCGCTGTTGGCTGTTCCGGGGCGGAACGCACAGAAAACCGCCGGAAAACAGCAAGGGAATCAGGGCATCAAAAAAACACGACAAAGACGATAGACAAAAAGTTCTTTTTGGGCATCCTAAAGGGCGACTCTCTTCGCGGCCCGCGCCGTGGGGGACCAGACGGACGGCCAGACTGATGGAGGGAAGTGGTGGATGACCTTGACCTGATCGACCGCAAGATCGTGGCGGAACTCATGCGCGACGCGACGCTGCCCGTGGCGCAGATCGCGGACCGGGTGGGATTGTCGCAGACCCCGTGCTGGAAGCGCATCCAGCGGCTTGAATCGACGGGCGTCTTGACCGGACGGGTGGCGCTTGCTGATCCGGCGCGGTTGGGCTTTGGCCTGACGGTCTTTGTCGGGATCGAGGCGACCGATCATTCCGCCGAATGGCGCGAGGCTTTTGCCAAGGCCATCGCAGCGCTGCCCAACATCATGGAGGCGCATCGCATGGCCGGTGAGATGGATTACCTGCTGCGCGTCGCCGTGCCCGACATGGCGGCCTTTGACCAGCTTTACAAACAGTTGACCGATGCCGTGCCGATCAAGAACGTCACATCCCATTTCGCGATGGAGCGGCTGAAGTTCACCAACGCCTATCCTGTCGATACGCGCAACCGCTGAACAACGGGTCATTTGACCCATGCGGCCGCATGCGGACTTGTGTCGGGCGGTGCGGCGATTTTACTGCGACGGAAGCGGCCGTGACGGACGTGTCACCTTGAACGGCACCGTCAGCCGCGCAACCGGAGAAGACCTATGCCCACCCCCGCCGGATATTCCCGCACCCAGATCAGACTGCACTGGAACGTTGCCGCCCTGATCATTTTCCAACTGATCTTCGGCGAAGAGATCGGTTCCGCCTTCGACGCCATGCTCGAGTCGGGCGTGGCCAGCTATGATTTGGCCGCCATCACCCATATCCTCGCCGGTGTCGGCGTGCTGTTGTTCGCGGTCTGGCGGCTTGCCCTGCGGTTTGGCCGTGGCGTTCCTGCGGCCCCGACCGGGGAAAGCGCGGTTCAGGCCCTTCTGGCCAAGGCGACCCACGGCATCCTTTACGTGCTGATGCTCGCTGTGCCGGCGGTCGGCCTGTTCGCATGGTTCGGCGGCAGCGAAGAGGCGGGCGACCTTCACAGCCTGGCCAAACCCGCCTTCATCATCCTTGTGGCCCTGCATGTGCTGGGCGCGCTCTATCACCAGTTCATCCTGAAGGACGGTCTGCTGCTGCGCATGAAGCGCGCGGCTGACTGAACGACGGCCGCTTCACCCGGCGCTGGACGCGTCCCTTTCGGGCGCGTCCAGAAAGACACGGACGGTTTCCTCGAATTCGCGGGGCTTTTCGGCGTGCAGCCAATGTCCCGCCCCCGGAATCCTGGCAAAGCGGGCCGCCGGGAACAGCGCGCGGATGGTGTCGCGATATTCCGGCTTCACATAGTGGCTTTCCCCACCGCTCAGGAACAGGGTCGGTCTTGTAAAGATGCCCTGCGTTCCCGGCCAGCCGACGATGGCGGGCATCGACGCCTCCAGCGCGTCAAGGTTCAGCCTCCATCGCGGTCCCCCCGGCGCTTTCAGGTCCAGCGATTGGAGGAAAAAGGCACGCAACCCTTCGTCCTCCACCGTTGCGGTCAGGCGGCGGTCGGCCTCTCCCCGCGTCGTCACGCCGGTCAGGTCCAACGCGCGCATCGCGTCGATATGGCGGGTCTGGTCATGGCCATAGGCGACCGGGGCGATATCGGCCACCACCAACCGGCGGATCAACGCGGCTTGGGTCAGCGCCAGTTGCATCGCGGCCTTGCCACCCATCGAATGGCCCAGAACATCGGCCTGCCCGCCCAGGTGGCCGATGACTTCCGCCAGATCATCGGCCATCGCGGGGTAATCGTGGCGATCCGACCACGGGCTAGACCCGTGGTTGCGCTGGTCCACCGCCACCACATCCCGGCTGTCGGCCAGCCTGCGCGCAATGACACCCCAGTTCCGGCCAGAGCCAAACAGGCCATGCACGATCAGAAGCGGGGGCTTGCCCGAAGGCGCGGCGGCGGGGTGATGCAACAGATTCAGCATTGTTTCCCTTTAGCGCCCTCTTCGTTGCCAATCCAGCGATTGCGGAACCCGCCGATTCCGCCATATTTCTGCCGCATTGATTAAAGGGGCGGCGCTATGGCGACCAATGCATTCGTGATCAACCAAAAGGCCAGCCGTGTGGGCGAATTGCTGGAAAAGCGCTACGGGCTGCGCGGCCAGACCTTGACGGACCGGCTGCAACGCGGGCGGCGCAAGCTGCCATCGGACCTGCGGCGCGCGGTCGAACGGCTGGCGCAGGCCGAGGCGATGGCCTGGCAACCCAAGCTGCTGCTGTCGCTGGACGACCAGTCCATCGATCGCGATTACCGGCTGATCGTCAAACGGCTGGAAGCGGTCAGGGGCGGGGGCCTTGGGTCGCAAATGCTGTCCTCGGTCACCTCTGCGGTCTTGTCCTTGGCGGTGCTGGGGCTGGGCGTCGTGGGCTGGAGCGTGCTGCACTGACATCCCGCTGAGGCAAAGAAAAAAGGCGCGCCGGGTGGCGCGCCTTTTGTCATTCCAAGGCTTTGATCAAAGCTCGGGATAGATCGGGAAGTTCAGGCACAGCGCCTCGACCTCGGCCTTGACCTTGGCTTCGACCGCGTCATTGCCCTCTTCCCCGTTGGCAGCAAGGCCATCGACCACTTCGACGATCCAGCGGGCGATCTGGCGGAACTCCGCCTCGCCAAAGCCGCGCGTCGTGCCCGCCGGAGTGCCCAGACGCACGCCCGAGGTGATGGTCGGCTTTTCGGTGTCGAACGGGATGCCGTTCTTGTTGCAGGTGATATGCGCGCGGCCCAAGGCTTTCTCGGTTGCGTTGCCCTTCACGCCTTTCGGGCGCAGGTCCACCAGCATCAGATGCGTGTCAGTGCCGCCGGTCACGATGTCCAGACCACCCTTCATCAGCTCATCCGCCAGCGCCTTGGCATTGGCGACGACCTGCTTTTGGTAGGTGACGAAACCGGGTTGCAGCGCTTCGCCGAAGGCCACCGCCTTGGCGGCGATCACATGCATCAAGGGGCCGCCTTGGATGCCGGGGAAAATGGCCGAGTTCAGCTTTTTCGCCAGCGACTCGTCATTCGTCAGGATCATGCCGCCGCGCGGGCCGCGCAGGGTCTTGTGGGTGGTGGTGGTCGCCACATGGGCATGCGGGAAGGGCGAGGGGTACAGGCCCGCCGCCACCAGACCGGCAAAGTGGGCCATGTCGACCAGCAGGTAAGCACCAACCGAATCCGCAATCTCGCGCATGCGGGCAAAGTCGATGATGCGCGGAATGGCAGACCCACCCGCGATGATCATCTTGGGCTTATGCTCGGCGGCCAATTCGGCGACCTGATCGTAGTTCAGTTCAAGGTCCTGCTTGCGCACACCGTATTGCACCGCCTTGAACCACTTGCCCGACTGGTTGGGGGCCGCGCCATGGGTCAGGTGGCCGCCTGCATCCAGCGACATGCCAAGGATGGTGTCACCCGGTTGCAGCAGCGCCTGAAACACGCCTTGGTTCGCTTGGCTTCCCGAGTTCGGCTGAACGTTGGCAAAGTCGCAGCCAAACAGCTTGCAGGCCCGCTCAATCGCCAGATTTTCGGCGATATCGACATATTGGCAGCCGCCGTAATAGCGCTTGCCCGGATAGCCTTCGGCATATTTGTTCGTCATGACAGAGCCTTGGGCTTCCATCACGGCGCGGCTGACGATGTTTTCAGATGCGATCAGTTCGATCTCATGGCGCTGACGGCCCAGTTCCTGCGTCACCGCGCCGAACAGTTCCGGGTCGCGGCTGGAGAGGGACTCGGTGAAAAAACCGGTGTCGCGGTGAGGGGCGTTCATGGACGTCTCCTGTTGCTGTGGCTGTTTGGCCGGGCTGGGCGCGTTGCTGGCTATCTAGAACATGGCTTTGCGCCACGAAAGGCAAGAAAGCGACATCTACAGGTGCGGGCGCGAAATAAGTTTCCGATAGGAAACATCCGGTGACGAATCTTCAGACCGGGAAACAGCGAGGACGCGAAGGGCTTGAGTTTGCCGCCCGGCCCCCGCAAGGATGGCGCAGGGGGATTTTCCATGCGTTTCGACAACATCGCCTTTCTGTCCAGCGGCTCCCCTGCGGCGGCCGAGGCACTGGCCACGCTGACGGCGCTGCACGGTCAATGTGCCCCCTTCGCCGCGGATGTGGTGGTGGCCTTGGGCGGCGACGGCTTCATGCTGCAAACCCTGCACGAGACGCAGGCCAAGGGGGTGCCGGTCTATGGCATGAATTGCGGCACCATCGGTTTCCTGATGAACGCCTATTCGCTCGAGGATCTGCCCGCCCGGCTGGAAGCGGCGGAACAGGCCACGATCAACCCCTTGGTGATGCGCGCCCAGACGCTGGATGGTCAGCGGTCCGAGGCATTGGCGATCAACGAGGTCGCGCTTCTGCGCGCCGGTCCGCAGGCGGCCAAGTTGCGGATCAGCGTCGACGGTACGGTGCGGATGGACGAGCTGGTCTGCGACGGTGCCTTGGTCGCCACGCCCGCCGGATCGACCGCCTACAACTACTCCGCCCACGGTCCCATCCTGCCCATCGGGGCCGATATCCTAGCCCTCACGGCGATGGCGGCCTTTCGTCCGCGCCGCTGGCGCGGGGCCCTACTGCCCAAATCCGCCGTGGTGCGTTTTGACGTGCTGGAGGCCGAAAAGCGCCCCGTCATGGCCGATGCCGACAGCCGCCAATCGGTGCGCAACGTGGCATGGGTGGAAATCCGCTCTGAACCGAACGTCGCCCACCGCATCCTCTTCGACCCCGGCCATGGGCTGGAGGAGCGTTTGATCAACGAGCAGTTCACCTGACAGTCTGGACGGACGACGCAGACACCTGCCTTGACCCTCAGGAGTATGGCTTCTATCGTTCGCCTTCAGGTGGTTTTTGTTGGTATCCGCTTCGTGTCTTTGGATGATCGTTTTGGAGTTCCGCGCCCACCCTTGAAGGTGGACCCATGGGAAGTGGGGCGCAGCGCCCGTTCCAATAGCGCGCTGACCAAGGCGGTAGGGCGACGGCTGCGGAGCCTTGCGTGGCAGATGGACACGCCGCTTTTGCATGGCATGGCCCGCAGTGTGACATTTCTTTGGGCGATGGAGACCAAGGGAACAATCCGCCTCTGCGTCGAGGAATTGGCCGAACTGCCCGAAGGGATGGATATGTCCGGCCACCCGCGCCGCCGTGGCTTCCCTTCGCATCCGGTGCACGAAAAGAAGCTTGGCCATCCTACCTTGATCGATGGTGCCGCCGCGCGTGTCGCCGGAGAGCTGTTTCTCGATCTCCGGTCCGACGGCTTTCGTTGGTTCGTAAACGTAAAATCCGGTCGTTACTGCCGTCACATGCCGCCTTCCCGGCAACAGATCGCCGAAGTCTTGGCATATTTTCAATCGATGCTTGGCAATGATGTCGGTTTCGACGACATTCGCACCGCCTAGGGAGGTCACTTTGTCGCTTCTCCTGCCCTCGCCCGATGCCCTGACCTATCGCTTCCATCAATTCCGTCCATCGGATCGGGATGAATTGCGCCGTGTTGCGGCACTGCCAAATGGCGATCAGGTGTTTATTGCGGCGCTGGAGCGTTATCTTGACACTTGGGCGGCAGGCACATGGTTGCAGGAGTACGATGTCGAGGTCATCGCCGAATGGTGCGTGATCCACATTGGCCCGCTTGTTCCGGATTTGTCCGAACTGGCCCGGCAAAAGCGAACCGGTCCGGGACAGTCTGACGCTGTCTATGGCCTGTTCCTTTTGGCACTAGGCAAGCCTGCCGATTCCCACCCCGCAGGTGATGGCGCGCGGTTGGGCGCCTAATCCTTCCACGCCTCCAACTTCCGATACAGAGTGGAGGGCGACAGGGCCAGCATCCGGGCCGCGCGTGGGACCGAGCCGTCGCAATGGGCAAGAGTGGCCTCGATCACCGCGCGTTCGATGTCCGCGAGCGGCCTCCCGATCAGGCCTTCCAGACCGAGGGGGGCGCCCTGTGCCGCCGCAGCGGTCGAGGTCCCACCCGGCCGGACGGGGGGCGGCAGGCCCTGCCCGTGGCTCTCCTGCGATGGCAATCCGGTCGCGGCGACGGTTTCCCGTTCCAGCGTGTCGGGCAACATGTCCAAGGTCACCCGCCCGCCGTCGTTCAGCACCACGACGTGCCGGATCACGTTCAGCACCTGCCGCACGTTGCCGGGCCAGGGCAGGCGACGGAACAGGTCCTTCACCTCTTCCGACAGGCCGTCGAAGCGGCGGCCTTCCTCTTCGGCAAAGCGGGACAGCGCGGCCTCCGCGATCTCCACCACATCGTCACCCCGCTCGCGCAGGGGCGGCATGTGGATCGGCACCACGAACAGGCGGTAATAAAGATCCTCGCGGAACTGGCCGCGCCGGACGGCATCCAGCGGGTCGCGGTTGGTGGCGCAGACGATCCGCACATTCACCTTGCGCGGCCGCGTCGCCCCCACGGGCTGCACTGTTGAGGTTTGCAGGAAGCGCAGCAACTTGGTCTGCAAGGCCGGGGCCATCTCGCAGACCTCGTCCAGAAACAGCGTGCCACCATCCGCCGCCGTTGCCGCCCCCGGCTTGTCGGAAATCGCGCCGGTGAAGCTGCCCTTCATATGGCCGAACACCTCGGACTCCAGCAGGTCCTGCGGGATGGCCCCGCAATTGAGCGCGATGAAAGGACCCGAGGCACGGGCCGAGGTGTCATGCACCGCCAAGGCGCAGAGTTCCTTGCCCGTTCCGCTTTCCCCGGTGATGAACACGGTCGCCATGGACCGCGCGACCGAACGGATTTTGGCATGGATCCGGCGCATCACCTCGGACGAGCCGATGAAGCCTTGGCTGGCGGGCAGCGCAAGCCCCGCAACCGGGGGCACGGCCTGCGGCAGGGCATCCGTCAGGCGGCGCAGGCTGGTGCGACCGGCGATGGCGTTGCCCACAGCGCCCAGAAACCGCGTCTCGTCAAAAGGTTTGACAAGGAATTCATGCGCCCCGGCGCGCATCGCCTCAACCGCCCTGTTGATTGAGGCGTTGGCCGTGATGACGATGACATTGGTCTCGGGCCGCTGGGCCAGAATATCCTGCATCACCGCCAGCCCGTCGCGGTCAGGAAGGACCAGATCCAGCAGCACGACTTGCGGCGACAGGCGGTTGAAGGCCTGCAACCCCTCGGCGGCGGTCGAGGCGATGTGCACCTCATGCCCGGCCGCTGTCAGCACCGACCGGTAGATCATCTGCAACGACGGCGTGTCTTCGATCAGCAGCAGGGGCGGCGTGCCGCGCCCGCTGCCGTCCGTCCGTTCCGTCACGCCGGGACCGCCTGTCATGCCCTGTCCAATGCCGCCAGATGCCGGATGATTTCGACCCGCACGGCGGCCAACCGGTCCAGCACCACCGCGCCCAGCGGCCCGAGGGGGACAACCTCGCCGCGATGGACGGCAAGGTTCAGTGCCAGTGCGGCCTCATGCAGGTCCTGTGCCCCGATGGTGCCGCCCAAGCCGATCAGCGCATGGTTCGCGCACCGGATCGCGGCGGGCTCTTGCTGCGCCAAGGCGTCCATCAACTCCCCCTGCATCCGGTCAAGATCGGCCATAATCTGCCGGACGAGCCAGCCCGCATCCTGCGGCCCCGCGGTGTCCAGCAAGGCAGCCCATCTTTCCCCGTCCAGCGTCAGGCCGGGCTGGGCGGTTGAGGGGGCTACGGGCGATGGCAAAGGGGCGTCTGCATCCATGTCGCCACGCAGGTTATGCGGCGGCACGGCGTGCGTCCAGCGCCACACGCGGCGCTCAGCCCTTTGCCAAGCCGATCCCCTGCAAGGCCGTCCGGATTTCGTCCAGAATGGCCGGATCGTCGATGGTCGCGGGCATCTTGAACGCCTCGCCATCGGCAATCTTGACCATGGTCCCGCGCAGGATCTTGCCCGACCGCGTCTTTGGCAGACGGTCCACCACGACGGCGCGCTTGAAGTCGGCGACGGGGCCGATCTTCTCGCGCATCAGGGCCACGCATTCCTTGACGATCTCGGCATGGTCGCGGTTGCAGCCCTTGTTCAGGCACAGAAAGCCCAGCGGTGACTGGCCTTTCAACGCATCTGCCACGCCGATCACCGCGCATTCGGCAACGTCATGATGACTGGCGAGCACTTCCTCCATCGCGCCGGTCGAAAGCCGGTGTCCCGCGACGTTGATGACGTCATCGGTGCGCGCCATGATGTAAAGGTAGCCATCCTCATCCACATAGCCCGCATCGCCGGTTTCATAAAATCCGGGGAAATGCGTCAGATACGATTTCTTGAACCGCTCCTCGGCATTCCACAGCGTCGGCAGCGTGCCGGGGGGCAAGGGCAGCTTGACCGCGATGGCACCCAGCGTGCCGGGGGCGACGGGGTGTCCGCCCTCATCCAGCACCTGCACGTCAAAGCCCGGCATGGCGACAGAGGGCGAGCCGATCTTGACCGGCAGCAGCTCGATCCCCAAGGGGTTTGCGGCGATGGCATAGCCGGTTTCGGTCTGCCACCAGTGGTCGATCACCGGCACGTTCAGGTGCCGCTGCGCCCATTGGATCGTGTCGGGGTCGGCGCGTTCGCCCGCAAGGAACAGCGCCTGCAGGTTGGACAGGTTGTAATCCTTGACCAGCTTCCCTTCCGGATCATCGCGCTTGATGGCGCGCAGCGCCGTCGGCGCGGTGAAGAAGGACCGCACCTTGTGCTCGGCGATCACCCGCCAGAAAGTGCCCGCATCCGGCGTGCCCACCGGCTTGCCCTCGAACACGATCGTGGTGCAGCCCGCGATCAGAGGCGCATAGCAGATGTAGCTGTGGCCCACGACCCAACCCACGTCGGACGCCGCCCAGAACACATCCCCCACGCCACAATTGTAGATGGCCCGCATCGTCCAGGCCAAAGCCACCAGATGCCCGGCGGTAGGGCGCACCACGCCCTTGGGTGCCCCCGTGGTCCCCGAGGTATAGAGGATATAGGCCGGGTGGTCGCCTGACACCGGCACGCACTCCGCCGGTTCGACGCCGTATTGGAAGCTGTGCCATGCGACGTCACGGCCTTCGACCAGCTGTGCCACCTCCTGCTCGCGTTGCAAGATCACGCAGAAATCGGGCTTGTGCGTGGCCATATCGATGGCCCCGTCCAGCAGCGGCTTGTAATGCACCACGCGGTTCGGTTCGATCCCGCAGGAGGCCGCGATGATGGCCTTGGGCGTGCAATCGTCGATCCGCACCGCCAATTCGTTCGCCGCAAACCCCCCAAACACCACCGAATGGATTGCCCCGAGGCGCGCACAGGCCAGCATCGCCTCCAACGCTTCGGGCACCATCGGCATGTAGATGATGACGCGGTCGCCTTTCTCCACGCCTTTGGCACGCAGGGCCCCCGCCAGTCGCGCCACGCGATCCTGCAATTCGGCATAGGTGATGACATGTTTGGTGCCGGTCACCGGGCTGTCATGGATGATCGCCGCCTGTTTGCCGCGCCCGGCGAGGACATGCCGGTCCACCGCGTTCCAGCAGGTGTTGACCTGCGCATCGGTGAACCATTCGAAAAAGGGCGCACGGGTGGCGTTGAGGGCATGCGAAGGCTTCTGGACCCAGTCGACGGCCCCTGCCGCTTCCATCCACCAGCCCTCAGGATCGGCCTGCCATTTCGCATAGAGATCACGGTATGCCATTGTATGCCCTCCTCCGCGGCGATGCGGTTTGTTACGCGAGAGGGGGGGCGTCACGCAACGCTGTTACCGTCAACAGGGGTGGGCTGCGTCAAAATGTTTTGCAGAAACGGGCGGAATGCCCTGCAAATTTTTGCAAACACGGCCGGATTTAGCGATGGCGCGCGAAGAGTGCGGCGCTTTGCAAATTTTCCCGCGACTCGCTTTGCACCGCCCCCCTCACCCCGGCCCTCTCCCCCGCGGGGGGAGGGAGAGTCCCACATTCTGACACCCTGCGCGACGTCGGACGCAGGGTGCACTCCCCTCTCCCCAGCGGGGGAGAGGGTCAGGGTGAGGGGGCAACCGTGACAAAGCCCCTCAGCCGTAATGCGCCACCGGTGTTCCCGCGATGGCCGACATGTTCAAGAGCCCCCGCGCGGTGATGGCCGGCGTCACGATATGCGCCTTGTTGCCCATCCCCATCAGGATCGGCCCGACCTCCAGCCCGTTCGCCTTCATCTTCAGGATGTTCCGAACGCCCGAGGCGGAATCCGCATTGGCGAACACCAGCACATTCGCCGCCCCGTCATAGCGCGATCCCGGCAACAGCCGGTCGCGCAGCGATTGGTCTAGCGCCGCGTCGATGTTCATCTCACCCTCATAGGCGAAATCCGGTTCCCGCGCGTCCAAGAGTTCCAGCGCCCCGCGCATCCTGCGGGCGTTGTCATTGTCCATGTTGCCGAACTGGCTTTGCGTGCAGAGCGCGATCTTCGGCACCAGCCCAAAGCGGCGCACATGCCGCGCGGCACCGATCACGGTTTCCATGATCTGTTCGGACGTCGGCTGCGGATGCACATGGGTATCGGCGATGAAAAGCGGCCCATCCTCAAGGATCATCAAGCTCAGCGCCCCCACCGGGTGCAAGCCACCCCGCGCCAGAACCTGCCGCACATAGCCCAGATGCCAGAGATATTGGCCAAAGGTGCCGCAGATCAGGCTGTCGGCCT
The DNA here is from genome assembly GCA_027486345.1 of Paracoccaceae bacterium. Taxonomy (GTDB): domain Bacteria; phylum Pseudomonadota; class Alphaproteobacteria; order Rhodobacterales; family Rhodobacteraceae; genus Paragemmobacter. The sequence continues at coordinate 15,484 of JAIXPH010000001.1, read as the reverse complement.
CACCCCGGTGCACCATCACGGCCCCGATGGCCGTGGTGTTGGTGCGCATCACCGCGCGGGCGATGTCCGCCGTCACGCCGCGCCGGGCCATCAGGTCGTGATAGGTGCCCCAGTAATCCCGGTATCGCGGGTCATTTTCCGGGTTTACCAGATGGAAATCCCGCCCGGGACGGATCGGCAGTCCAGCGCGTTCGCAGCGCATCTCCACGACCTCGGGTCGGCCGATCAGGATCGGCAGGTCGTTGGTCTCTTCCAGCATCGCATTGGCGGCGCGCAGCACGCGTTCATCCTCGCCTTCCGCAAAGACGATCTTGCGCGCGGCCAGACGGCTGGCCTCGAACACCGGGCGCATCAGCATGGCTGACCGGAAGACCGACCCGTCCAGATTTTGCTTGTAGGCCGCGATATCTGGGATCGGGCGCGTCGCCACGCCAGACTCCATCGCGGCCTTCGCCACGGCAGAGGCCACGACCCCCATCAGACGCGGATCGAAGGGCTTCGGGATCAGGTAATCCGCCCCAAAGGACAGCTTCTCGCCGGAATAGGCCGCCGCGGCCTCCGCACTGGTCGTGGCGCGGGCGAGGGCTGCGATGCCCTCGATACAGGCGATCTTCATCGCCTCGTTGATCTGCGTGGCCCCCACATCCAACGCCCCCCGGAAGATGAAAGGGAAACACAGCACGTTGTTGACCTGATTGGGAAAATCCGACCGCCCCGTCGCCATGATGGCATCCGGCACCACCGCCCGCACCTGATCGGGCAGGATTTCCGGCATCGGATTGGCCAGGGCAAAGATGATCGGCCGGGGGGCCATCTTGGCCACCATATCCGCCGTCAAGACGCCGGGACCGGACAGCCCAAGGAACAAATCCGCCCCATCGATCACATCGGCCAACGACTTCGCCTCGGTCCCCTGCGCGTAGGCGGCCTTCTGGTCCGTCATCTGCTCGGTCCGGCCGTGATAGACCAAACCCGCCAGATCACAAAGCCAGACGTTTTCCCGCTTCACGCCCAGCGTCAGCAGCATGTTCAGACAGGCAATCCCCGCAGCCCCGCCGCCGGTGGAGACGACCTTGATCTCCTCGAACCGCTTCCCCGCCACGATCAGCGCATTGGTCGCCGCCGCGCCCACGACAATCGCCGTGCCGTGTTGGTCATCGTGAAAGACGGGAATGTTCATCTTCTGGCGGCAGAGTTCCTCAACCACAAAGCAATCGGGGGCCTTGATATCTTCCAGATTGATCGCACCAAAGGTCGGCTCCAGCGCGCAAACGATCTCGGCCAGTTTGACCGGATCGGGTTCGTTCAATTCGATGTCGAAGCAGTCGATATTGGCGAATTTCTTGAAGAGGACCGCCTTGCCCTCCATCACCGGCTTTGAGGCCAGCGCCCCGATATTGCCAAGCCCCAGCACCGCCGTCCCGTTCGTCACCACCGCGACAAGGTTCCCGCGCGAGGTGTAGCGCGCCGCCGTGGCCGGGTCGGCCTTGATCTCCAGACAGGCCTCCGCCACCCCCGGCGAATAGGCGCGGCTCAGGTCACGGCCATTGGCAAGGGGCTTGGTCGCCCGGATTTCCAGCTTACCGGGCTTGGGAAACTCGTGATAATCCAGCGCCGCCTGCCGGGCGTTGTCCTGCCGCGCATCCTGCTTGTCGCCGTCCATCTGCCCCTCCATCTGAAATTGGTTCAACCCTAAACAATTTCCTTCCGGGTGCAATGCGGCCTTTCCGTCAACAGCTTTCGGTCCGGCTTGCAAATCCGGCATGGCGGTTGTCATCTGGGCATCGGGACAGCAGGGGGGACACCAATGTCAGACACCGGTTTTGAGGCGCGGGCGGAGATCCTCCTGCCCACGCAGGAATTGCGCGACGATCTGCCGTTCTGGACCAAACGCCTCGGCTTCCGGTTGGACATGATCTACCCCGCCGACAACCCCGAGGTGGCGGTGCTCTCTGGCCACGGCCTGCGCCTGCGACTTCAGAAGGGCGCGCCCACCGCGCCGGGGATCGTGCGCATCCTGACCGATGACCCGGATTTCGCGGGAGGGGAGACGGCCCTGACCGCCCCCAACGGCACCACCGTCGAGATCGACGCGTTGAACCCGCCGCTCGTCCTGCCCAGCACCGAACATGCCTTCGTCGTGCGCCGTCTGGCGGATCAGGCCCCGTGGGTCATCGGACGCGCGGGGATGATGTACCGCGACCTCGTTCCCTCACGCCTTGGCGGGGCGATGATCGCCAGCCACATCCGCATCCCCGATGGCGGCCCGGTGCCCGATATGGTGCATTTCCACCGTGTGGGGTTCCAGCTGATCTTCTGCATCAAGGGCTGGGTCGATGTGCTCTATGAGGATCAAGGCGGCCCGATCCGCCTTCATGCTGGGGATTGTTTCATCCAACCCCCCGAAATTCGGCATCGGGTGCTTGAGGCCTCGGATGGGATCGAGGTGATCGAAATCGGCGTCCCCGCCGAACATGTCACCGAAATCGACCATGTGATGACCCTGCCCACCCCACACCTGCGCCCTGACCGCGAATGGCAGGGCCAGCGCTTTGTCTACAATGTTGGGGCAAGCGGCACCTTCGCGCCCCACCGCCTGCCGGGCTACGTCGCCCGCGACACCACCATCCACGCCAATACCAAAGGCGTGGCTTCCGTCATGGTCGCCCGCCCGGATGGCGGGCAGACCCGCTGGACCAAACATGATGGCGACATCCTTTTCACCTTCGTCATGGCGGGCGAAATGACCTTGGAAGGGCAGGGCAAAGACCCTTACCGCCTCTCGCCCGGCGATGCCTTGGTCATCCCCCCCGGACTTGCCACCCGCTACACGGATGCCACCCCCGATCTCGAACTCCTCGAAGTCACTCTCCCCGGCAACCCCGTCACAACCCCGCTCTGACCTTCCCCGTTGCCCCAAATATCCCGCCGGGGGAGTCGCCGCCTCTGCGGCGACGGGGGCTGCGAAGCCCCCCGCTGAGCCTCTGCCCTGCAGAGGCGAGGGGAAAACAATGCGGGCGGCACGCCCGCGCCGCCGGATCACCGCCCCGAGCAGGCGGGGTGCTTGCAGAACGGGCGGGCAGGGCGCAGACTGTGACCACTTGGTCAAAAAGGAATTCTGCCGATGTCGCTGAAAGACGCTGCCACCGCCGTGCGCGAACGGGCCTATGCTCCCTATTCCCGCTTCAAGGTGGGCGCTGCCTTGCGCTCCACCACGGGAACCGTCCATGTCGGCTGCAACGTCGAAAATGTCGCCTATCCCGAAGGCACCTGCGCCGAGGCCGGGGCGATTGCCGCCATGATCGCCGCCGGTGATACCCGCATCGCCGAAATCGCCGTCATCGCCGACAGCCCGGAACCCGTCCCCCCTTGCGGAGGTTGTCGCCAGAAGATCGCCGAATTCGCAGACCCCGATGTGCGCGTCACGCTTTACACCACAGACGGCAAGGAATTCGTCACCTCTGTGCGTGACATTTTGCCGGGCGTGTTCACTGCTGCCCATATGGACCGCGCCTGAATGACCGACGCCCGCGCCATCATCGCCCGCATCCGTGACGGCGCGACGGTTCCGCCCGATGACCTGCGCTGGTTCGCCCAGGGGCTGTCCACTGGGGCCGTCACCGACGCGCAAGCCGGGGCTTTCGCAATGGCCGTGTTGCTGAAAGGTTTGGGAGAGGTTGGGCGCGTTGCCCTAACGCGCGCCATGCGGGATTCGGGGCGCGTGCTGCACTGGGATTTGAACGGCCCGGTGATCGACAAACACTCCACCGGCGGCATCGGCGACTGTGTATCGCTGCTCCTCGCTCCTGCCTTGGCCGCCTGCGGGGCCTATGTCCCGATGATCTCGGGCCGGGGGTTGGGTCATACGGGCGGCACCTTGGACAAGCTGGAAGCCATCCCCGGTTTCCGCACCAACCTCACCGAAGACCAACTTCGCCGCCAGATCACCGACACCCGCTGCGCCATCGTCGCGGCCAGTACTGAGATCGCCCCCGCTGACCGCCGCCTTTATGCCATCCGGGATGTGACCTCGACCGTCGAATCCATCGACCTGATCACCGCCTCGATCCTGTCCAAGAAACTCGCGGCGGGGCTGGAGGCGCTGGTTCTGGACGTCAAATGCGGCTCTGGCGCCTTCATGGCGACCGAGGAACAGGCCGAGGCTTTGGCGCGCGCCCTCGTCTCCACGGCCCAAGGCGCGGGCTGCATGACCTCGGCGCTGATCACTGACATGTCGCAACCGCTGGCCACCGCCGCCGGCAACGCGCTTGAGGTGATCGAGGTGATGGAGACCCTGACCGGCACCTCGGTCAACGCCGCCCTTTGGGATGTGACCGTCGCTTTGGGCGGCGAGGCTTTGGCCTTGGGCGGCCTTGTCCGAGATGCGGAAGAGGGCGAAGCGCGGATTGACCGGGTTTTGGAATCCGGGCAAGCCGCCGAATTCTTTGGCCGCATGGTCGCCGCCCAAGGGGGGCCTGCTGATTTTGTGGACCGCTGGCCGGACCGTCTGCCCTCTGCCCCCGTGGTGGCCGAGGTGTTGTCGGATTCCGATGGCTTTGTCGTTGGCATCGATGGCCGCGCCTTGGGTGAGGCCGTGGTGCATCTGGGCGGGGGGCGCTTGCGTGAGGGTGACAAGATCAACCCCTCGGTCGGTCTGGCCGATCTCGCCGGGATCGGGGACAGCGTCGGGCGCGGCGTGCCGCTGGCGCTGATCCATGCCGCGACCGAGGCCGAGGCCGAGGTTGCCGCCCGTGCCGTGGGGCGGGCATACCGCATCGGCACATCGGCCCCGGATGAATTGCCTTTGGTATTGAAGAAGATCACATGACCCGTGCCTTTCTGATCGTGATGGATTCCGTGGGCTGCGGCGGCGCACCCGATGCCGATGATTTTGGCGATACGGGGTCAAATACCCTGGGCCATATCGCCGCCGAATGTGCGGCCGGGCGGGCCGATAGTGGCCGCAGCGGTCCTTTGCACCTGCCAAACCTTGACACTCTGGGCCTAGGCGCGGCGATCCGTCTGGCCTCTGGTGATGCCACACCGGGGTTGGATGCCGTGCCCACGGGCCGCTGGGGGGCCGCGACTGAGGTTTCGCGCGGCAAGGACACGCCTTCGGGACATTGGGAACTCGCTGGGGTGCCAGTCCCGTGGGAGTGGCACTATTTCCCCGACACAAACCCCGCCTTTCCGCCCGACCTCGTGGCCGAAGTCTGCCGCATCGCCGGGGTCGAGGGCATCCTTGGCAATTGCCACGCCTCGGGGACCGAAATCATTGACCGTCTGGGGGCCGAACACCTCCGCACCGGCTGGCCGATTTGCTACACCTCTGCCGACAGCGTCTTCCAGATCGCCGCGCATGAGGGGGTGTTCGGCCTCGACCGTCTGATCCACCTGTGCCAGACGCTTGCCCCTACACTGCACGCCATGAAAGTGGGCCGCGCCATTGCCCGCCCCTTCATCGGCACCGAAGGCGCGTTCCAGCGCACCGGCAACCGCCGCGACTTCGCCATCGCGCCGCCTGCGCCGACGCTTCTGGATTGGGCGTCCGAAGCGGGCCGCGCCACCCATGCCATCGGCAAGATCGGTGACATCTTTTCCCATCGCGGCATCGGCAAGCTGTGGAAGGCCAAAGATGATGCTGGACTTTCCGAACATCTGATGGCGATTGCCGATACGGCTGAGGAAGGTTCCTTGACCTTTGCCAACTTTGTCGAGTTTGACACCAACTTCGGCCACCGCCGAGATGTGGCGGGCTATGCGCGGCAGTTGGAATGGTTCGACGGCCGCGTCGGCGCGTTCCTGTCGCGCCTGCGCCCCGGCGATCTGGCGATTTTCACCGCCGATCATGGCAATGATCCCACCTACAAGGGCACCGAACACACCCGCGAACGGGTGCCGGTCCTCTGCGCCGGGGTCGGCAGCGGAACCATCGGCCTGCGCGGATTTACCGATGTCGCGGCCTCTGTCGCGGCACATCTGGGCCTGCCACAGCGCGGCCAAGGGGAGAGCTTTCTGTGACCGTCACCGACCTGCCGAAAGTCGAGTTGCACCTGCATCTGGAAGGCGCGGCCCCACCTGCCTTTATCCGGGGGCTGGCCAAGGAAAAGAAGATCGACATTGCGGGCATCTTCGATGAGCGCGGAAATTACAGCTACACCGACTTCTGGCATTTCCTGAAGGTCTATGAGGCCGCAACCTCGGTCCTGACCAATCCCGAGGATTACCACCGCCTGACCCTTGCCGTGCTGGAAGAATCCGCCAAATCCGGCGTGGTCTATTCCGAAACTTTCCTCAGCCCCGATTTCTGCGGTGGACGCGACATCGGCGCGTGGCGCGAATATCTGGCCGCGATGCGTGAGGCCGCCGATCAGGCCGAACGCCAGATGGGCATCACCCTGCGCGGAATCATCACCTGCATCCGCCATTTTGGCCCCGACAAGGCCCGCGAAACCGCCCGCTGTGCCGCCGATACGGCAGGCGATTGGATCGTGGGTTTCGGCATCGCCGGAGATGAAAAGATCGCCAAACCCAAGGACTTCCGCTGGTCTTTTGATTGCGCGCGTGAAGCCGGATTGCGCCTGACCGCCCATGCTGGGGAATGGGGCGGGGCCGACTCCGTCCGCGATGCCATCCGTGATCTGGAGGTGGAGCGGATCGGCCATGGCGTGCGCGCTATCGAAGACCTGTCACTGGTCGATGAGATTGCCGAAAAGGGGATCGTGCTGGAGGTCTGCCCCGGATCGAACATCGCGCTTGGCATCTATCCGGGATGGCGCAAGCATCCGATTGCCGAATTGCATCGGCGCGGGGTCAAGGTGACGATCTCGACCGACGATCCGCCGTTTTTCCACACCACGATGGCGCGGGAATATGACCTGCTCAATCAAGCGTTCGATTGGGATGATGGGATGTTCCGCGATATTGCGCGCGCCTCGCTTGACGCGGCCTTCTGTGACGCCGATACGAAGGCGAAGATCGCCAAGAAGCTATAGACCCGGGGGCTGCCCATGCTGGACCATCTGACCGTCGTTTCGCACCCTCTGGTGCAGCACAAGCTGACCCTGATGCGGGAAAAGGACACGTCGACTGCCTCGTTCCGCCAACTGTTGCGCGAGATCAGCCTGCTTCTGGCCTATGAGGTCACACGCGAACTGCCGATGACCACCAAGCGCATCGAAACACCGCTAGAGCCGATGGACGCCCCGGCGATCGAGGGCAAGAAACTGGCGCTGGTGTCGATTCTGCGTGCGGGCAATGGCTTGCTGGACGGTATCCTTGAACTGATCCCGGCGGCGCGGGTGGGCTTTGTCGGTCTTTACCGTGACCCCGAGACCCTGCAACCCGTACAGTATTACTGCAAGCTGCCCGACCATCTGGAAGAGCGGGTGACCATCGTCGTCGATCCGATGCTTGCCACCGGCAATTCCAGCGCGGCGGCGGTGGACTTGATCAAGAAGAACGGGGCGAAAAACATCCGATTCCTTTGCCTTCTGGCCGCGCCCGAAGGCATCGCGCGGATGAAAGAGGCCCATCCCGATGTGCCGATCGTCACAGCATCTGTGGACAGCCATTTGAATGACCATGGATATATTGTCCCGGGCCTAGGGGATGCGGGCGACCGTATGTTTGGCACAAAATAACGGGTGTATCCCTCTTTACTCAGGGCCGATCCTGCCGCATGGTTTCCTCAACGCACCTTGGGGTAGTCATGATGTCGAAAGTGTTGTCGGCGGCCGCCCTTGCCGCCGTTTTGATCGGTGGGCAGGCAGCCGCGCAAACGGTGGCCAATGTGGGTGGCCCGCGGGAGTTGCCTCCGTCGGGCTATACCCAGCAGCAATATGTGGACAGCCGCGGCTGCGTCTTCCTGCGCGCCGGTTTGGGCGGGACGGTGCGCTGGGTCCCCCGCGTCGGGCCGGATCGCAAGGCGTTGTGCGGGGCCACACCCACCTTTCAGCAGGCGCGCGAGGCGGCCGCGGCGCTCGACGCCCAGGCGGAAGACGTGCCGGCCAACACGATGACCGCGACCGCGATGCCTGCGCCCGCCGCGACCGCGCGCGTGCCGCTGGCCCCGGCGACGGTGGCTGCCGCGCCCGTGCTGCGCGCCCCGGACCTGACGATCCAGCGTCCGGCGCAAGCGCCCTTGCCTTCGCCGATCACCGCGCCTGCGGTGACGGCTGCGGTGCCCGCGCCGACGGCGGCCCCGGTCCTGCCGGTGGGTGCGGCCAATGGCAACCGTATCGCCTGTTTCAAGTCGGCCCCGGTCTTGCAGCGTGTCGCGCTCAGCGATGGTGGCTCGGCCCTTGTCTGCACGCGCGGCGATGGCAGCCTGACGGGCTGGCGCGCGCCGGTGTTCCCCGGTCGTGCTGTCGTCGGGGCCGCTCTGACCCCGTCCGCAGGTGCGCGCAGCACCAGCCCCGCCGATGTGGCGCTGGAGGCGACGATGCCCGAACGCGCAGCGCCCCGCGTGGCGTTGACGGCCCCCGTCGTGACGGCCCCCGCACCCAACCGCGTGGCGGCAACCCCGCCGGTGCCGAAGGGATATGTCCTGTCCTGGAAAGATGATCGCCTGAACCCGATGCGTGGACTGGGCACCGCGCAAGGGCAGGCACAGCAAGACCAGATCTGGACCCGCGACATCCCAGCCGAGGCCGTGACGATCCCGAACGCCAACGGATTGGTTTATGTCGGGACGCAGACGGCTGCACCTGCGGCGGTCCAACCGACCCGTCGCGTGACCGTGTCCTCCATGACCGCCCCGACGGCGACACTTACGGCGGCACCGGCGGCGCGCGCGGCATACATTCAGGTCGGTGCCTTCGGTGATCCGTCTAACGCCCAAGGCGCGGTTGCCCGGCTTTCGGCGGCGGGTCTGCCTGTCGCCTCGCAAAAGGCCAAGGGCTTAAAGGTCATCCTCGCCGGTCCCTTTGCCAGCGCGGCAAAGGCACAACAGGCGCTGGGCACCGTGCGCGGCGCGGGCTTTGGTGACGCGTTCATCCGCTAGGTCAGCACGGCACAGGCCAGACTGCCCCCTGCCGCCCCGGTCAACGAGGGGCAGGGCCCATCGGGTCAGCCCTGTCCCGGCAGCGGTGCTGTGCAGATGGCCTTGAGCGCGTCCCACTCCTCGGCGCGCAGGACGGGGTCAGGTGTGCCGCTGCGCCACGGGTCAGCCTCGATCAGGCCAAGCGTCGTCTCGCCGCTGGCATCCAGCGCATAGCCGTAAGGGGCCGAGGACAGCTTGGCCGTCTGGAACGCGGCCAACATCGCCTCGTCGCCGGGCGGTTGGTCGGGGGTGGCCAGAAAAACCTCGCCAAAGCCTGCCAAGGCCCCGGCGGGCAGAACGCCCGTCGCCAGCAAGCGCACCGTCGCCATCAGCCCGGCATGGCGCAACAATGGCACCATGGGGTCCACACCATTGGCGCGCAGCCCGGCGGCAAGGACGAACCCCGCCGTCGCCTCGGGCGTGCGCTGGCCTTGCACGGCGGCAGCGGGCAACAGCGTGATCGGCCCCGGCAAATGGGCGGGATGGGTCAACCCTTCGGGCAGCACAAAGATCGCAGGCCCGGCGACGCCATAAAGCCGTTCCGACAGCTTGCCGAGTGCCGCCGTCCCTTTGGGTGTGGTGCAAGCGGCACCGGTCAGGCGCTGGATATCCACCAGCGCCGCCGTCCCCAGCGCCGCGCGGGTGGCATGGGGCAGCACGCGGGCGGTGTGGGTGTAGATCGTCTCGGGCAGGAAGATCACCCCCACGGCCACGACCGCCAGCAGCATCGTCCCGAGGATCGTGCCGCGCAACCGGCCCGGACGCGGCGTGCGCCGCCGGACCACGCTGCGGACCTTTTCGATGGCGGCGATCATGTCGACGTCGTCGATTTCCACGCTTTCCTCGGCCTCGTCGCCGGGGCTGAACAGGGCGGGCACCTCGCCGGGGTTGCGGCGTTCGACGGCGGGCAGCGACCAATGCGACAGCGGCGTTTCGGTGCGTGGATCGAACAGCACCAAGGTCGCCTTGCGAAAGGCAACCACGACTTCGCGCCTCTGGGAGTCAGAGGTTTCGCGCCAGAGGCCGGGGCTTTCCAGCCGCTGGTATTTCTTGAGCGCGGTCATGCGCGGGGGCCGTTCCTGCCTTGGTCTGGGCACAATTCACGCAAGGATAGCCGATGCCCCCTGCCGCCACAACATTGGCAATGCTGCAAATGCCTTGGCCCCGGTGGGGGGCGCCTGTCCCTTCAGGTGGTGCCCATCAGCTTGGCCACGGCGCGCAGTTCGAATTTCTGGATCTTGCCCGTGGATGTCTTGGGCAGGTCGGCAAAGACCACATGTTTCGGCGTCTTGAACCCGGCCAGCCGTTCGCGGCAAAAGGCGATCAGTTCCTGTTCTGTCGCCGCATGTCCCGGTTTCAACTCGACAAAGGCGCAAGGCACCTCGCCCCATTTGTCATCGGGCTTGGCCACCACGGCGCAAAGACTGACGGCGGGGTGGTGCATCAAGGCGCCCTCCACCTCGACCGAGCTGACGTTCTCACCGCCCGAGATGATGATGTCCTTCGCACGGTCGGTGATCTTGATATAACCGTCGGGGTGCTGGAACGCGATGTCGCCAGAGCGGAACCAGCCGCCCTTGAATGCCTCGGCGGTGGCGGTGGGGTTCTTGTAATAGCCCTTCATCACCATGTTGCCGCGCATGGCGATTTCCCCCAGATGCTGGCCGTCGCGGGGGACCGGCTGTCCGTGGCTGTCGTGGACCTCGGCCCCTTCCAGCATGGGCATGGCAACACCGGTGCGCGCCTTGTAGGCGGCGCGGTCTGCGGGGGGCGCATCGTCCCATTCCGCGCGCCATGTGCATTCGGTGGCCGGGCCATAGGTTTCCGTCAGGCCGTAGACTTGGGTGACGTTGAACCCCAGGGGTTCAAAGGCGGCAAGCGTCGCGGCAGGCGGCGGCGCACCGGCGGTGAACACCTCGACAATGTGGCCGAAGGGGCGGCGGTCCTCAGACTTGCAGTTGATCATGGTGTTCAAGACGATGGGCGCGCCGCCGAAATGGGTGACGCCCTCATCCGCGATGGCATCGTAGATCGCCTTGGCGGTGATGTCGCGGCAACAGACCAAAGTGCCTGCGACGGCGGGCAACATCCAAGTGTGGGTCCAGCCGTTGCAATGGAACAGCGGCACGATGGTCAGATAGACCGGAAGCAGCACCATCCGCCATGAGATCACATTCGCCGTGGCGGAGAGATAGGCCCCCCGGTGGTGGTAGACCACGCCCTTTGGCCGCCCCGTGGTGCCGGAGGTGTAGTTGATGGCGATGGATTCCCATTCATCCTCGGGCATCACCCAGTCTGCCTGAGGGTCCCCGCCTTCAAGCAACTGATTCCATGTCAGGAAATGGCCGGACGGCGTGAAACCGTGATCCGCCACCTCGACGATCAGGGGCGCGGGGCCGTCCATCCGGCGGATCGCCTCTTCTGCAAGCGGGAGGAAGGCCGTGTCGCAGAGCACGATCTTCGCCCCCGCATGGCCGAAGATATAGGCCACCGTATCGGCATCGAGACGGATGTTGATGGTGTTCAGGATCGCCCCCGCCGCAGGCACGCCGAAATGCGCCACCGCCTGCTGCGGAATGTTGGGCATCAGCGTCGCCACCACATCCCCCGGCACGATCCCCCGTCGCGCGAGGCCCGAGGCAAGGCGACTGACCTGACCGGCATAGTTGGCATAGGTCCAGCGTGTCTCCCTCCAGACCACCGCCAAGCGGTTGGCGTGAATGTCGGCGGCGCGCCTGAGAAAGGACAAGGGAGTCAGCGGAACGTAATTCGCCGCGCATTTGCCCAGCCCGGATTCATCCGCCAACCAACCCATTCCGCTCTCCCCGGTTCAATCGCCGCCCGCATGTCGCTTTCGGACGCGCTTGCCGCAGGTTAGCAGGGTTCTTGGGAATGTGGAGTGGGACGAAAGGCGAGGCACCATGACCAAGGACCGCACAGTGGCGGCAGCCGGGCTGATCACGGTCTATGCGATGGTGATCGGCTTTACCGACAATTACGTGCGTGTCATCGCGTCCGAAGCGGGGCTGTGGCAGTTCCACTTTACCCGAACGGTGATGGCGATGGCGCTGCTGGGGCTGGCGGCCATCCCCTTGGGGCTGCGCCTGCGCCCGGTGCGTCTGCGCGCCGTGGTGGCGCGGTCGGCGATCCATGGCTGCGCGATGGTGATCTATTTCGGCGCGCTGGCGTTTCTTGATGTTGCCTTGGTGGCGGCGGGGCTGTTCACCGCGCCGATCTGGGTCTTGCTGATCTCTCGCTTTGTCTATGGCCATGCCATCGGTCCGGTGCGGATCGTTGCGGTGGTGACAGGCTTTGCCGGCGTCATCCTTGTGTTAGGACCCGAGGCGATGGGCGGGGCGTCGCTGCCCGCCCTGCTGCCGGTGATCGCCGGGGCGATGTATGCGATGGGCAACATCGCCACCCGCGAATGGTGCGCGCAGGAAAGTGCCGAGACCTTGCTGGCCGGATTCTTCACCATGCTGGGGATCATCGGCGCGGTGGGGATGCTTGCGCTGTGGCTTGCGCCGCTGGCCGTGCCCGCCGGTTCCGACGGTTTTCTGCAGCGCGGGCCGGTCTGGCCGTCGGGGACGTTCTATTTCTGGACCTTTGTGCAGGCGGCGGGCTCGCTTCTGGGCGTGGGCATGATGATCCGCGCCTATCAGATCACCGATGCCAGCAAGGCCAGCGTGCTGGAATACGTCATCCTGCCCGCTTCGGCCTTCTGGACATGGGTGCTGTGGGGCAAGGGGCTGGAGCCGATGGCGGTGGTCGGCATGGCGCTGATCGTGGCGGCAGGGACGATGATCGCGCTGCGGGCGCGCCAGACCGAGGTGGCGTAACGCAAAAATCTTTGAAGATTTTTGCAAATTCCTTCAAAGGAATTTGTCTCAGTCCCCCACAGCCTCGCGCCAGTGTTTGCGGCAGAGGCTGACATAGGTTTCATTCCCGCCGATCACCACCTGTTCCCCCGCCGTCAGGGCGCGGCCATCGGGGCCGCGGCGGATCACCATCGTGGCCTTCTTTCCGCAGTGGCAGATCGTGCGGACCTCACGCATCTCATCGGCCCAAGCCAGCAGGGCGGCGGAGCCGGGGAAGAGGTTGCCCTGAAAGTCCACCCGCAGGCCGTAGCACATGACCGGCACCTTCAGGTCATCCACTGCGCGGGCCAGTTGCCAGACCTGATCCTTGGACAGGAACTGCGCCTCATCGATGAAGACGCAGGCAACGGGGCCTTGCGACAGGCGGGCGTGCAATTTGGCGAACAGATCCTCGCCGGGGGCGAAGGTGTCGGCGGTCTCGCCAATGCCGATGCGGCTGGCGATCCGGCCTTCACCGGCGCGATTGTCGAATTGCGCGGTGATCAGATAGGTCGCCATGCCGCCTTCGCGGTAGTTATGCGCGGCTTGCAGCAGCAGGGTCGATTTGCCTGCGTTCATGGTCGAGAAGTGGAAGTAGAGCTTTGCCATGAGCGGGGATTAGCGCATCGCTTCGGGATGGGAAAGAGCGGGGCCCCGGGGAAAAGAGAAGGCCGGGAGGGTTTTCCACCCTCCCGGACCCACCCGAGGATATTTGATCAACGGGGAAGCGTGCGGATCAGCCCCGGCGCTGGCCACCCGATTGCGGGCGGCGTTGGCCGCCTGCGGCCCCGCCTTCGCTGCGGCGCGGGGATTGGCCACCCCCCGCGGGCTTGGCCGCGTGCGGCCGTGCCCCTGCGGGTTTTCCGCCCTGCGGTTTGGCCGATTGGGGACGGCCTTCGCCCCGAGCTTCGCCTTGCGGGCGACCTTCCCCAAAGGACCGTGCGGGTTTCGCGCCTTGCGGTTTTTGCCCGCCGGGACGTCCGCCGCCGCGATTCTGGTTCGGTTTCGGCGCGGCTGCGACGACATCGGCGGCCCAAGGCGCGCCGCCCACAACCGGGATCGGCTTTTTCAACAGCTTCTCGACGGCGAGGAATTCGCCCATCTCCGCCGGTGCGCAGAAGGCGATGGCATTGCCCTCGGCCCCCGCCCGCGCGGTGCGGCCGATGCGGTGGACATAGTTTTCCGGCACGTTTGGCATGTCGTAGTTATAGACATGGCGCACCCCCGGAATGTCGATCCCGCGCGCGGCAACGTCGGTGGCCACCAGAATGTCCAACTCGGCATTGCGGAATTCGGTCAGGGTGCGGTCACGCTGGTTCTGGCTCTTGTTGCCGTGGATGGAGCCGACCTTGAAACCCCAGGTCGCCAAGAGCTTCATCAGCTTTTCCGACCCGTGCTTGGTGCGGCCAAAGACCAGCGCCTGTTCGCCCGGATGCTTCAAGAGATAGCTTTCCAGAAGCTTGGCCTTGTCGCCATTCGGGATGAAATGCACGCCCTGCACGATCTTGTCCGCCGGTTTGCCGGGGGGCGAGACCTGCACGCGGACCGGATCGCGCAGGTAGGTCGCGGCGATTTCCTCGATATCCTTGGGCATGGTGGCCGAGAACAGCAGGGTCTGGCGGCGTTGCGGGATGTGCACGGCGATCTTGCGCAGGGCATGGATGAAGCCCATGTCCAGCATGTGATCGGCCTCATCCAGCACCAGATAGCCGGTGTCGACAAGGCTGACATCGCCACGTTCCAACAGGTCGATCAGGCGGCCCGGGGTGGCCACAAGGATATCCGCGCCGCGTGCCAGCGACATGGATTGCTTGTTGAGCGAGGCCCCGCCCACCACCATCAGCACCTTGACGGCGGTGCCCTTGGTGAAAACGGTCAGATTGTCGTGGATCTGGCTGACGAGTTCGCGCGTCGGCGCAAGGATCAGCGCGCGCACGCGGCGCGGGCTCGGCGGATGGCCGAGGTCGAGGATGCGGTGCAAGAGCGGCAGGCCGAAGGCGGCGGTCTTGCCCGTGCCGGTCTGGGCCAGACCCATCAGGTCTTTTCCCTTCATGATGTGCGGGATGGCCTGCACCTGAATCGGGGTGGGGTCTTTCAGCGTGGTCTTTTCCAACGCTTTCAGGATCTTGGGCGACAGGCCCAGGTCTGCGAATGTGGTCATGTGTCTTTCTCGGGCGGGGATGCCGCCAAGGGGCTGCGTCCAGCGCAGCAGGCAGGTCGGGCGGCGCATCCTCACCCCTTCCCCGTGGAAGAAGCCGTTTGCGACGCGGAACCCCTGCGTGAAGGTGGGAACCTTGGGCCCGATCCGTCTCCCCATCGGGGGCTGCTCACGCGGCAGCGGAGGGCGGGCGTGGTGTGCAGATGGGGGAAAAGGGGCGCGGAGTCAAGGGAATTGGGTCAAGCGAAACGCTTGGGGTCGGACCGGGACCCAAAGTCCCGGTCCGCGCGCAGCCCGCCCCCTCGGGCTGCGCGCCAGAGGCGCTTAGCCCGGCGGTCTGCACTCGGACCTAAGGCGGCAGGACCAAACTCTCTCCCAGAGAGTTTGGCCCTGCCTTGCGAGCTTTGTCAGAAATGAAAACGCGCG
>JAIXPH010000005.1 GCA_027486345.1 Paracoccaceae bacterium | reverse complement strand
CAACGCACCGCCTTCTTCCACCTCGGCCATCTGGTCGAATACGGCGAAACCGGAACCATCTTCACCAACCCAAAAGACCCGCGCACGGAATCCTACATCACAGGACGGATCGGGTGAGCCCGCGCAGGGCGGCAATGGCGGCGGGCAAGGGCAGGGCGCGCAACCCTTCCTTGCCCGGCACCTCATGCGCGCCCGCATAGACGAGCAGGCGGTGATCAGCGGCGATATCCGCCGCCGCCTGATGGAAGCCCCGCGTCACGCGCGGCGCGGTGGTGCGCTTGACCTCAATCGCCCAGACTTTGCCATCGGGCAGGCGCAGGACAAGGTCCAACTCTGCCCCGCCCGCGCTGCGGTAAAAGAACGGCTCTGTCCCCGGTGGCGCGGCGCTGATCAGGTTTTCCAGGGCAAACCCCTCCCATGATCCGCCGACAACGGGATGACCCAGCAGCGATTCCAGCGAGTCCAGCCCCAGCAGGGCATGCACCAGACCTGAGTCGCGGACATAGACCTTGGGCGATTTGACCAGCCGTTTGCCGATATTGGCGTGCCACGGCATCAACCGGCGCACTAGCATCAGATCGACCAGCAGGTCCAGATACCGCCCCACGGTCTGGCCCGACACGCCCAAGCCTTCGGCCAAAGCCGCCGCGTTCAGAATCCCGCCTTGGGCATGGGCGAGCATGGTCCAGAACCGCCGCAAGGTCGCCGCAGGCAGGCGGGGGCCAAGGGCGGGGATGTCGCGTTCCAGGTAGGTGCGGATGAAATCCTCGCGCCAGCGCAGGCTGATGCGGTCTGATCCGGCTTGCAGGCTGTCCGGAAAGCCGCCGCGCAGCCAGAGCGGGGTCAGCAGGTCCGCCCCCACCTCATCCAGCCGTAACGGCGGCAGTTCGATGTACCGCACCCGCCCCGCCAGCGACTCCGCCGATTGGTGCAGCAGCACATTCGACGCCGACCCTAGTAGCAGGAATTGCCCCACCCGATGCCCCGCCCGCCGCCGCGCATCGATCTGGCCGCGCAGGCTGTTGAAGAGGTCCGGCATGGTCTGGACTTCATCCAGAATCACCAATTTGCCCGCCTGTTCGGTCAGATAGAGGTCAGGCTCCGCCAGAACCTGCCGATCTGAGGGGCGTTCAAGGTCCAGATAAACCGACGCGCGCTGTTCCGCGATGTCCTGCGCCAGCGTGGTCTTGCCCGCTTGGCGCGGACCCAACAGCACGACGGCGGCCTGTTCTTCCAGACCGTTCAGAACTTGGGAAAAGGCGTCGCGGGTAAACATCCTTGCAAATCTGCCATGGCGTGGAAGAATTGCAAGGATAAATCGCTAGCGGCTGGATTGGCGCGGCAAGAGGCGCGGCAGGATTGACAGCGTGGCGGGTTCCGCCTGTTCCCCGTCCAGCACCTTCAGGATCAGCGCCGCCGTCTGTGCGCCGATCTCCCGCGGGAAGGGGTTGATCGTGGTCAGGGTGGGCACCGAAATCGCCCCGATCTCATAATCGCCAAAGCCCGCGATCGAGATGCGCCCCGGCACCTCCACCCCGCGCCGCTGGCATTCCGTCAGTGCGCCAAAGGCCGACAGGTCCGACACGCAGATCACGGCCTCGGTATCGGGCAGGGTGTCCAGCAGACGGCCCATCGCATCCGCCCCTTCGCGCATGGAAATCGGCGGCACCCCGGCGGCGATCAGGCGGGTGGCGTCCAGACCATGCGTCTGCATCGCGGCGATAAAACCCGCCCGCCGATCCGTGCCGCGCGTGTCGCGATCCGCATCCCCGCCGATGAAGGCGATCCGGGTCAGGCCGCGCGCCACGAAGTGATCCACCATGGCCCGCACGGCGGCGGCGTTGGAGAACCCCACGACATGGCCGATGGGGGACGGGGGCAGATCCCATGTCTCGATCACCGGAATCCCGGCATTTTCCAGCATCCGCCGCGCGCGCGGGGTATGCTGGCCGCCGGTGACCACAATCGCCTCTGGCCTGCGGCGCAGAAGCTGTTCGATCAGACGCTCTTCTTCGAAGATGTCGTAATCCGTGGTGCCCAGAAGGATCTGCAGGCCGCGCGCCTTCAGCCCTTCGGACAGGCCGCGCACGGTATCGGCGAAGTTGGCGTTGTTGATCGACGGGATGGTGACGGCGACAAAGTTGGTGCGCTGTGACCGCAGGTTCGATGCCGTCGAGTCAAACACATAGCCCAGATCATCCGCCGCCTTCAGGATCGCCTCTCGCGTGGCGTCACTGACCGAGGCATCGTGCTTGAACGCCCGGCTGACGGTCATGGGCGACACCCCCGCAAGACGGGCGACATCGGCCATGGTGGGGGCTTTGCGGGGCAGGGTCATGACACTGTGGTATCGTTACCGCGCCCATAAATCCAGCCCTGCTTCAGGACAGGGTCACCTGATGTGCGGTGGTCACATGGTGATGCACCCGGCCTGTGAAAAACCGCGCTAACACCGACTCCGTCACCGCCCGCGATTGCGCCCGGACGGGGCTGGCAAGGGCCGCTTCCACCGCCGCAAGGTCCGGGTAATCGACGGCGAGGATCAGCGGATATTCCGGCGCACCGTCGTCGCGGGCCTCGGCAAAGCTGACCCGCACGGCAAGCGCGCCGGGGAATTGCCGCCACAGCGGCAGCAACTCGGCCAAGACAGCGGCGCGGAAGGCGTTGGTCTGGCCTGCGTGGACCGTGCCGTCAAACAGGGCAAAGCGGGTGATCATTCGAAAAGCTCCTTTCGCGGGCCTTTGAAGAATTCCATGAGGGCGGTCTGATCCTCGCCGCCCAGACCAGCGGCGGTCAGCATGCGGTGAACCTCGGCACAAAGCGCGGTCAGGGGCATCGGCGTGTGGGTCAGGCGGGCAAGGTCCGCCGCGCCGTTCAGGTCCTTCACCATGTTGTCGATGCGCCCGGTGCGGCGGTAATCCCGCGCGGCGAAACGTGGCATGTATTCCTGCAACAGGGCACTGTCCGCCCGGCCCCCCTTCAGCGCCTTTGGGATCATGGTGGCATCCACCCCCGCCGCCTCGGCCAGTGCCGTCGCTTCGGCCACGGCGAGGAAACCCAGACCGCAAAGCACTTGGTTGATCAGCTTGGTCGTCTGCCCGGCACCGGGGCCACCCATGCGGGTTTGGTTGCTGGCGACCTGTGCCAAGACGGCTTGCGCCTCAAGCACATCTTCAGCGGTGCCGCCCTGCATCAGGGTGAGTTCGCCTAAAGCCGCCTTGGGAATGCCGCCTGACAGTGGGCTGTCCACCCAACGCAAGCCCTTGGCCGCAGCATCCGCCGCCAGTGTCTTCGTCGCCTCCGGATCGATGGACGACATGTCGATCAGCAACGTCCCGGGCTTCGCCCCTTCGGCCACGCCACCCGCACCAAAGACCGCCGCACGCACAATGCGGGGGGCGTTCAGCGACAGGATCACCGCTTTGGCTTCACCCGCCGCTGCCGCGGCCGAGGGTGCAGCGGTGGCACCCAAGGCGACCAAAGCCGCTACCTTTTCGGTATCAAGGTCAAAGACCACAAGCGGCGTGCCGGTCTGCACCAGACGCGCGCCAATGGCCCCGCCCATCGCCCCAGCGCCGATCAATGCGACGGTTTCGGTCATGCTGTCTCCCCCGTCAGATGGTCTAGGATGGTGGTCAGGATTGCGGGCAGGGGTTGGTCGATATCCACTGTCAGCGCCTCATCCGGCCCCGGAGGTTCCAGCGTGGCGAATTGGCTGTCGAGCAGGGTCGTCGGCATGTAATGCCCCGTCCGCGCTGCCATGCGTTCTGCAATCACCACGCGGTCGCCCGCCAGATGGATGAATGTCACCGGCCCGCCTGCACTTTGCCGGATACGGTCGCGATACACCCGCCGCAGGGCCGAACAGCCCACGATCACCGGTGCCTCATCGCGCAACACCGTGGCCACCCGGTCCAGCCATGGCCAGCGGTCGTCATCGGTCAGCGGCACCCCGGCGCGCATCTTGTCGACATTCGCCGCCGGATGCAGATCATCCCCGTCGCGGTAGGGGATGCCAAACCGTTCCGCCAAGCCTGCGCCGACGCTGGATTTCCCGCAGCCCGACACGCCCATGATGACAAGCCGGGTCATAGTGAGGCCGTGATCCCGCCATCGACGTAGAGGATATGCCCGTTCACAAAGCTCGCCGCATCGGACGCCAGAAAGATACACGCCCCCTGCAATTCCTGCACCTGACCCCACCGCCCCGCAGGCGTGCGCTTTTCCAGCCATGCCGAAAACGCGGGGTCCGCCACCAATGCGGCATTCAACGGCGTGTCGAAATAGCCCGGTGCGATGGCATTGCAGTTCAGCCCGTGCTTGGCCCAATCGGTGGCCATGCCCTTGGTCAGGTTCCCCACCGCACCCTTCGTCGCCGTATAGGGCGCGATGGAGGGGCGGGCGAGGGCGGTTTGCACTGAGGCGATGTTGATGATCTTGCCCCGCCCCCGCGCAATCATGTGACGCGCCACGGCTTGGCCGACATGGAACACGCTCGCAATATTGGTTTGCAAAAGACGCTCAAACGCCTCGGGCGGAAAATCCTCCAACGGCGCGCGGTGCTGCATTCCGGCGTTGTTCACCAGAATGTCGATGGGGTTACCCGCCGCCTCGAACCCGTCCACCGCCGCGCGGACGGCGTGGTGATCCGTGGCGTCAAAGGCCAGCGTCTGTGCGCCGGGGATCGCTGCGGCAGCCGTCTCTAACTTGGCCAAATCGCGCCCGTTCAGCACGACTTGCGCCCCTGCTGCGGCCAGCCCTTGGGCCAGCGCAAAGCCGATCCCTTGCGACGATCCGGTGATCAGCGCGCGTTTCCCGTGCAGGTCAAACAGCGTCAGTCCCACGGTCATTCCCCTTCACTTGGCTCTCGACAAAGCCGGTCTGGCCCGTTTATGTTATCGATAACAAGACCTGTCAAGCCCGAACCGCCAGACCCGAAAAGGGGAACGATCATGGACAAACCGCATATCCTGCAAGTCGGCCCCTATCCCGAATGGGACCAAACCCCGCTCGACGCCGCCTTTCACGCGCATCGGTATTTTGAGGCGGCGGATAAGGCGGCGTTCCTGACCGAACACGGCCCCAAAATCCGCGCCATCGCCACGCGGGGGGAGTTGGGGGCCAATGCCGCGATGATCGCCGCCTGTCCCAACCTGGAGGTGATCGGCGTCTACGGCGTGGGCTATGACGCGGTGGACATCGCCGCCTGCAAGGCGCGTGGCGTCCGGGTCACGAACACGCCCGATGTGCTGACCAAGGACGTGGCCGATCTGGGCGTGGCGATGATGCTGATGCAATCGCGCGGCATGCTGGGCGCGGATCAATGGGTGCGCGACGGGTCTTGGGCGGCGAAGGGCGGCTATCCCTTGCAGCGCAAAGTCTGGGGTCGGCGAGCGGGGATTCTGGGCCTTGGGCGGATTGGGGTTGAGGTTGGCAAGCGTCTGGCGGGCTTTGGCATGGAGATCGCCTATTCCGCCCGCGCGCCAAAACCCGAAGGGGCGGGGTGGGACTATATCCCCGATCCGGTCGCCTTGGCCGCGCGGTCGGATTTCCTGTTCGTGACGCTGGCCGCCAATGCCGCAACCCGCCACATCGTCAACGCATCGGTGATCGAGGCGCTGGGGCCGGACGGGATGCTGATCAACATCTCCCGCGCCGCGAACATCGACGAAGAGGCTCTATTGGCCGCGTTAGAGACGAAAACGCTCGGCTCCGCCGCGCTGGATGTGTTTGAGGGGGAGCCGAAGTTGAACCCGCGTTTCCTTGCGCTGCCCAACGTGCTGCTGCAACCGCACCACGCCAGCGGCACCTTTGAGACTCGCAAGGCGATGGGGCAACTGTTGCGCGACAACCTGAGCGCGCATTTCGCAGGCCAGCCCCTGCCGACGCCGGTGCTGTGATGCGCGCCATCGTCATCCATGCCGCCCGCGACCTGCGGATTGAAGATCGGCCGACGGAGGCTCCGGGCCCCGGCCAGATCGGCCTACGCTTGGCCACCGGCGGGGTCTGCGGGTCGGATTTGCACTACTACAATCACGGCGGCTTTGGTGCCGTGCGCCTGCGTGAGCCGATGATTCTGGGGCATGAGGTGTCGGCCTATGTCGAAACCCTCGGCCCCGGCGTCACCGGGTTTACGCCCGGCCAACTGGTGGCCATCTCCCCGTCGCGCCCCTGCGGCGGGTGCAAGTTCTGTCTGGAGGGCCTGCCCAACCAGTGCCTGAACATGCGGTTTTACGGCTCTGCGATGCCCTTCCCGCATATCCAAGGCGCCTTTAGGGAAAGCCTTGTCGCCGATGCCAGCCAATGCGTCGATGCGACGGGGCTGACCGCCGGGGAGGCCGCGATGGCCGAACCGCTGGCCGTAACGCTGCACGCCACCACGCGGGCC
This sequence comes from Paracoccaceae bacterium, assembly GCA_027486345.1. GTDB lineage: Bacteria > Pseudomonadota > Alphaproteobacteria > Rhodobacterales > Rhodobacteraceae > Paragemmobacter. The sequence goes on along the minus strand of JAIXPH010000005.1, from coordinate 36,555 downwards.
GGGGGGATGCTGGGCAAACGGGTGCTGGTCACTGGCTGCGGGCCGATTGGCGTGCTGTCTATCCTCGCAGCACGCAGGGCGGGGGCGGCAGAGATTGTGGCAACGGATTTGTCGGATTTCACGCTGGGTTTGGCCGCCAAAGTGGGGGCGGATCGGGTCATCAGCACCTGCACAGACCCGGATGCACTGGCCGCCTACAGCGCCGATAAGGGGCATTTCGATGTGCTCTACGAATGCACCGGGGTGGCCGCCGCCTTGGCCGGGGGCATCGCGGCCCTGCGCCCGCGCGGGGTGATCCTGCAACTGGGGCTTGGTGGGGATATGTCGCTGCCGATGATGGCGATTACGGCCAAGGAGCTGGAGCTGCGCGGGTCGTTCCGCTTTCACCCCGAATTCGCCGTGGGTGTCGGGCTGATGCAACGCGGCTTGATCGACGTGAAGCCGCTGATCACTCAGACGGTGCCCTTGGATCAGGCGGAAAGCGCGTTCCGCCTCGCCTCGGACCGCAGCCAAGCCATGAAAGCGCAGATCGTGTTTTCCTGACGCCTGCCGTCAATGCTATGAAGACCTGAAACAGGGGGCCAGCCATGTCATTCTTTGAAGTCCACGACCCGGTCTTTGCGACCTATGTGATGTTCAATGCCCCGGTCAAACGGCTGGCCACGGGGTTAGACTGGGCCGAGGGGCCGGTCTGGTTCGGCGATCAAAACTGCCTGCTGTTTTCCGACATCCCCAACAACCGCATCATGCGGTGGAGCGAGGAAGGCCTGACCACCTTTCGCAACCCCGCAAACTACACCAACGGCCACACGCGCGACCGTCAGGGGCGGCTGGTCAGTTGCGAACATGGCGGGCGGCGGGTGACGCGGACGGAATGGGACGGGTCTATCACCGTTCTGGCCGATGGCTATCAGGGCAAGCGATTCAACAGCCCCAATGATGTGATCGTGGCCAGTGATGGCGCGGTCTGGTTCACCGATCCGCATTACGGGATCATGACCGATTACGAAGGGTTCAAGGCCCCTGAAGAACTGCCCTGTTCCGTCTATCGCATCGCCCCGGACGGGACGGTCGAGGCGGTGATTACCGACATGGCCTGCCCCAATGGTCTGGCCTTTAGCCCGGATGAAAGCCGTCTTTATGTCGCCGATACGGGGCGGATGTTCTCTGGCGATCCGCAGCATATCAAGGTGTTTGACATGGTGGGCGGGCGTCCGGTGAATGGGCGCATCTTCCACAGCATCAGCCCCGGTTGTGCGGATGGTATCCGGGTGGATAGCGATGGCAACCTGTGGTCCTCGGCCGCCGATGGCGTGCATTGTATCGCGCCCGATGGGCGGCTGTTGGGCAAGATTCTGGTGCCTGAAATCGTGTCGAACATCTGTTTTGGCGGGCGGGCCAAGCATCGGCTGTTCATCACCGCGACGACCAGCGTCTATTCGGTGATCCTCAATCGGCGCGGCGTGCAGTGGCCATAAGCTAAACCGTCTCACCCGGCACCAACCGGGTGGGCACCACGGTCACTTCTGGCACCATCGCGCCGGTCAGGCGGGCGACCAGCGCCTCGGCCGCTGCTTTGCCGATGGCGGTGGTGGGCACCATCGTCGTCGTTAGGCGGCGCGGCAGGATCGAGGCCGCCTCCATCCCGCCCCAACCGGCGATGCCGATGTCTTCGGGCACGCGCAATCCCCGCGCCTGGCAAAAGGCCAGACCGCCAATCGCCATCTCATCGTTGTGGAAATAGACGGCGTCGAGATTGGCGCGGCGCGAAAGCAACGTCTCCATCCCGTAGTAGCCGGCGTAAAATCCGGGGGCGTCGTGCAACACCTCGGCATCCGTCAAGGGGTGGCCTGCCTGCGCCAAGGCCGCGCGAAAGCCGTCCAGCCGTGCAGCACCCATGACATCAGCGCGGGCGAGGGCACCGACAAACCCGGCCCGCCGCCGCCCGCGCCGGATAAGGTGCAACCCCATTTCCGCGCCGCAATCGTGGTGCGAAAAGCCCACGGCCATGTCGATGGGGCTGGTGGTCAGATCCCAAATCTCCACCACCGGCAGGGCGGTCTTGCGCAGCAGGTCCACCGTGCCGGGGCTATGGGTGCGGCCGGACAGAATCACACCGGCCGGACGCCAACTGACCAGTTGGCGCACCCATGCCTCTTCCTCATCCGTGGCATGGTTGTTGGCCCCGATCATCAGTTGAAACCCCAACCGCGTCAGTGCCCGGTCCACCCCGTCCAGCACATGGCCAAACAGGCCCGACGTCAGACGCGGCACGCACATGCCCACCAAGCTGCTGGCCTGTTCCGCCCCAAAGGCCGCCGCCAGACGGTTGGGAATATAGCCAAGCCTTTCCGCGACTTGCATCACGCGGGTTCGCGTATCGTCGGAAAATCCCGACCCGCCGCGCAAGACTCGGCTGACCGTCATCTTTGAGACTCCAGCCGCGCGGGCGATGTCTTCGAGGTTGGCTTTCATGGGGCGATCACGGTCTATGTTATCGATAACTTTTTTCTTGACAGCGGGCGGGGCGCGGGCACAGGATGCCTACGTTACCGGTAAACATATGGAGGGGGAGGCCGGTCACGCAAGGGGGGATTTCCGATGCAACCGTCAGCGGACGGCCTGTTGTTCGACCGGATCGTGAAGTCCTTCGGCGGGACTCGCGCGCTGAAAGGTGTCTCGCTGAAGGTGGAGCGCGGCGAGATCGTGGCCCTTTTGGGCGAAAACGGCGCGGGCAAATCCACCCTGATCAAGGTGCTGGGCGGCATCCATCGTCCCGACGAAGGTGGCGTGTTCATCGATGGCACCGCCTATGCGCATGAGGCGGGCAAATCGGGCGGCCAAAAGGTCGCTTTCATTCACCAGGACCTCGGCCTGATCGAATGGATGAGCGTGGCCGAGAATATCGCCCTCGCGCTTGGTTATGTGAAGAAAGGCCGCCGCATCGACTGGCCCGCGACGGAAGCCGCCGCCGATGCCGCCTTGCGTCTGGTGGAGGCTGAGTTTTCCGCCACGGCCCGCGTGTCAAACCTGACCCGCACGCAGAAATCCTTGGTCGCCATCGCCCGTGCCTTGGCTGCGGATTGCGATTACCTCGTGCTCGATGAACCCACTGCCAGCCTTCCGGCGGATGAGGTGGAGCGTCTCTTTACCGCCCTGCGCCCGCTGAAAGCGCGCGGAGTGGGGATGATTTACGTCAGCCACCGCTTGGATGAGATTTTCCGTATCGCTGACCGCGTCGCCGTGTTGCGCGACGGGCAGATGGTTGGGATGCGCCCCATTGACCACACCACGCCCGAAGAGTTGGTTAGCTTGATCGTCGGCCGCAAAGCGCGCGAGATTGCGCGGCCCGCGGTGCAGGACGGCCCGGCCATCCTGCGGGTGCAGGGGCTGGCGACGCCTGCCGTCGGACCCGTCAGCTTTGACATCCGGCGCGGGGAACTCCTTGGTCTCGCCGGTCTGCGCGGGGCAGGGCATGAGGATATCGGGCGGGCGCTCTTTGGCGTCATCCCCCATGCGGGGGCGGTGACGCTGGACGGGGTGACGCCGGACCTGCGGACGGCCCAGACGGCGATGCGCTCGGGCATCGGTCTGGTGGCGCGGGACCGGGTGGGCGAAAGCGTCGCCCCCGGCATGGCGATCCGCGAGAATGCGTTCATCAACCCGTCGGCCACGGGGCGGGGGCTTTTGTCGCTGCTGAAACCCAGCCGCGAAGAGGACATGGCCCGCGCCATTGGCAAACGGGTGGGCCTGTCGCCCAATGACCCGACCTTGGCGATCGAGGCGCTGTCGGGCGGCAATCAGCAAAAGGTCGTCGTGGGGCGCTGGCTCGACTCAGGTCGCCGCCTGCTGATCACCGAAGACCCCACCGCGGGCGTCGATGTGGGCGCCAAGGCCGAGATTTACCACCTGCTGTATCAAGCTCTTGCAAGCGGGATGGGCGTGCTGGTCGTTTCCACCGATTTTGAGGAAATCGCCAATATCTGCCACCGCGCCATCGTCTTTTCGCGCGGCCTGCCCGTGGCCGAATTGTCGGGCGTCGAACTTTCCACCGAATCCCTGATCCAGGCCGCTTCGGCCGGTGAAGTTGCCTGAGGACACCATGCCCGGAATTGACTCCAACGCCATCGAACCCACCAAGGACGAGCTTAAGGGCCTGTCGCCGCTGAAAAAGGCGCTGCGTCTGGCCCCGACCTATGGGCTGGTGATCCTGATGGCGGGGCTGATCCTGACGTTCTCGGTCCTGCTGCCCAATACCTTTCCCACGCTGCTGAACCTGCGGTCGATCCTGTCGGACAAGGCGATCATCGCGCTTTTGTCGTTGGCGGCTATGATCCCGATGGTGGCGGGGCGGATCGACCTGACCGTGGGCTATGGCATTGTCCTGTGGCATATCCTTGCGATCAGTCTGCAAACCCAGCTTGGTCTGCCGTGGCCTGTGGCGGTGGTGGTCGTGCTGGTGCTGGGCGTGGCAACCGGCGCGCTGAACGGGCTGCTGGTTGAGGTGGCGCGGATTGACAGCTTCATCGCCACGCTTGGGACCGGGACGATCCTGTACGCGCTGGCGCTGTGGCACACCGGCGGGCGGCAGATGGTGGGGACCTTGCCCGATGCGTTTTATGCGCTGAACGGCACCTTTGTGTTCGGCCTGCCGATCACCGCCTATTACGTGCTGGTGATCACGGTGACGCTTTGGGTCATCCTCGAATACACCCCCATTGGCCGCTATCTGTATGCCATCGGCGCGAACCAGCGCGCGGCAGAGTTGAACGGCATCCCGACGCGGAAATTCGTCATCGGGGCCTTCGTGTCATCCGGTGCGCTGACCGCCTTGGCGGGGGTGCTGCTGGCGTCAAAACTGCGGATCGGGCAGGCCTCGGTCGGGCTGGAATTCCTGCTGCCCGCGCTGGTCGGCGCCTTTCTTGGATCGACCACGATCAAGCCGGGGCGGGTCAACGTCTGGGGCACGATTGTCGGGGTGATGATCCTGGCGGTCGGCATCTCCGGCATCCAACAATTCGGCGGCAGCTTCTGGGTAGAGCCGCTGTTTAACGGCACGACGCTGCTGATCGCCATCGGCATCGCCGGATACGCGCAACGCAAGAAAGGCGCGAAATCTAAATAAGTCAGCGTTTATGGGAGGATCACCAATGCTGAAACGGACCCTTTTGAACAGCCTTCTCGCAGGAACCTTCCTTGCGGCGGTCGGCCTGCCCGCCTTTGCCCAAGACGCCTTTGACGGCCCGACCTCTGGCCCCAAGGCGGCGGAGGGCAAGACGATTGTCGTCCTTGCGGGTGACCTGAAGAACGGCGGTATCCTTGGCGTGACGACCGGCATCGAAGAGGCCGCCGCCAAGATCGGCTGGACGGTCAAGGTGCTGGACGGCGCCGGATCGGTGCAAAGCCGGTCGGGCGCGGTGGGTCAGGCGCTGGCGCTGAACCCCGATGGTATCGTGATCAACGGCTTTGACGCCGCCGAACAGCAAACCGCGCTGGAAGGCGTGACCGCCGCCAAGATCCCGATGGTGTCCTGGCATTCCGGGCCGAAGATCGGCTGCGACGCGCCGGGCGGCATTTTCGCCAACGTGTCCACCGATGCGATGCAGGTGTCTGACGTGGCGGCGAAATGGGCGCTGGATGATGCGGGCGGCAAGCCGGGTGTGGTGATCTTCACTGACTCGACCTATCAGATCGCCATCGACAAGGCCGACCGCATGAAAGCCGCGATTGAGGCTGGCGGCGGCACGGTGCTGGAATATGTCGATACACCCATCGCCGAAACCTCCACCCGCATGGGGCCGCTGACCACCACGCTGTTGCAGAAATACGGCGCAAGCTGGACGCATTCGCTGGCGATCAACGACCTGTATTTCGACTTCATGGGGCCGTCGCTGGCCGCGGCCGGGATTGACGGCAAGGGTGCACCGAAGAACGGCTCGGCGGGTGATGGGTCCGAGGCGGCGTTCCAGCGCATCCGTTCGGGTCAGTATCAGGCCGTGACCGTGGCCGAACCGCTGAATCTGCAAGGCTGGCAGTTGGTGGACGAGTTGAACCGCGCCATTCAGGGCGAGGCCTGCTCTGGCTACATCACCGCGCCCGCGCTGGTGACCGAGGAAGGGTTGGCCGGGACCGAGGGCAACGCTTTTGACCCGAACAACGGCTACCGCGAGGCCTATGCCGCGATCTGGGGTAAGTAATCCCGATATAGTGGGGTAAAGAGTGATGGGCCGGGGTGGTGACGCCCCGGCCCTTTTCGGTCAGACGCTGCGCGTGATCCCGCCATCCACCCGCAGGCTTTGTCCGGTGATGTAGCTGGAGTCGTCGGTCAACAGGAAGGCTGCCGCTTTGGCCTGTTCCTCGACCCGCGCGATGCGCTTCAGGGCGGGCAGGTCGGCGAATTTGCCGACATCCAGACTGTCGGTAAAGCCGGGCATCAGGCAGTTCATGCGGATGTTCTTGGGACCGTAGCGATCGGCGTAGAGCTTGGCAAAGGACGATACCCCTGCGCGATAAACGCATGATGCGGGAAACCAGAGCGAGGGTTCAAAGGCCGCATAGGTGGTGACATTGACGATGGAGCCACCGCCCTGCGCCTCCATGATCGGGGTCACAAGGCGCGACATGCGGACCACCGACTTGATGATCATGTCATTGGCCAGATCCCAGTTTTCGTCCGTGATCTCCAGCAGATCCCCCTTCGGCGGATGGCCGGTGTGGTTCAGCACGGCATCAATCCGGCCATAACTGGACATCGCCAGATCGACGATGCCTTTCAGGTCATCCCCACTTTGCGCCACACCGCGATGGGCAACGCCGCCCAATTCTGCCGCCAGAGTTTCGCAATTCTCGGACGGCGACATCAGCGCCACGGCATAGCCGCGCGCGGCCATTTCCCGCGCCACCGCCGCCCCGATGCCACGCCCCGCGCCGGTGATGACGCATACCTTCTTCGTCATGGTCTGACCTTTCCGTTCTGTGACCCAAGGGCTGCCACGGGCGCAGGGCCTGCGGACCCAGCCTTTGGGGATGCCCGAATTGACCGCACCGACAAGGGAATGTCACGGGCAGAATGCGGCGCCGGTGCATCGTCCCGCGCCTAGGCGTCCTTGGTCAGGCCTTGCCCGCGTTTGCGAAAGACCAAGGCGAGCAGCAGACCTGCCAGCAGGATCGCCAGCGCCCCCGGATTGACCAAAAGCCATGCCGGGTCCCCGCGCGCGATCAGGGCGGCCCGGATCAGGTGGCCTTCAAGGATCGGGCCGAGGATGTAGCCCAGCAACACCGGCGGCAAAGGAAACCCGGCGCCTTGCAGGAAGGCGGCGACCACGCCCGCGGCGGCCAGCACGAACAGGTCTGACACCTGCCCGGTCGCCACGGTGCCCACGCACATCAGCACCAGTGTCGCGGGATAAAGCACCGCCGGGGGAATCCGCAACAGCGTTGTCCAGATGCGGATCAGCGGCACGTTCAGGATCAGCAGGACCACATTGCCGACCCAGAAACTGCCGATCAGGGACCAGAACAGCGGCCCGTTGTCCGCCAGAAAGGCCGGACCGGGGTTGAGGCCGTGGATCATCAGGACCACAAGGATGATGGCCATCGCGCCGCTGCCGGGCACCCCCAGCAAGAGCGTCGGAATGAAGGAGGTCTGGTCGCTGGCATTGTTCGCCGCCTCTGGCGAAACGATGCCTTCGGGCGCGCCTTGGCCCAGCCCCTTGGTGCCGCGCCGTTGTTCGACCGAATAGGCCAGATAACTGGCAAGGGTCGGCCCCAGACCCGGCAACAGCCCCAGCACGGCGCCGATCCCGCCCCCGCGCAGGCTGGCGCCCCAAAGGGCGGTTCGCTCGACCTTGTTCAGCCGCATCTCGGCCAGACGGGTGGGGGCTTTCTTCAGCACCACATGCGGCTTGCCGACGCGCTGGATGATCTCTGACAGGCCGAACAGCCCGATGACCAGCGCCGACAGCGATATGCCATCCTCAAGTGCCACCAGTCCAAAGGTCAGGCGGGCATCCCCGCTCATGGGGTCGGAGCCGACGATCCCGGCCATGGCCCCGAGGCTGACCATCATGGCGCCCCGCGCAAGGCCCGCGCCGCCGACACTCGCCCCGGCGAGCAGGCAGACGATCAGCAAGGCGGCGGATTCCGCCGGGCTGAGGATGGGCATATGGACCGACAACACCGGCACGGCGATCATCGTGGCGACAATCCCGAGGATGCCGCCAAAGAAGGAGCCGAGCGCCGCCAGCAGCAGCGCAGGCCCCGGACGCCCGGCCTGTGTCATGGCAAAGCCGTCAATCGCCGTGACCGAGGCCATGGCCGTGCCGGGAATGTTGATCAGAATGGCCGTGATGGCACCGCCATAGGCCGCGCCATACCAGATGCCCCCCATCATCATCAGGGCGGCCCCCGGGTCCATGCCATAGGTCAGCGGCAACAGGATCGACATGGCCGCCAGCGGGCCCAGACCGGGCAGGACGCCGATCAGGTTGCCCAGCGTCACCCCGACGATACAGGCGAGCAGATTGGACGGCACCAGCGCGGTGGCCATCCCCGCCATCATGTCCGACATCATCCCAGCATCCCCCCGAGTCCCAGTTTCCCGCCAAAGGGCAGCAGGCGGATCGGCACGTGCAACTCGAACGAGAGCAGGGCCCAGAGGCACAGGGTCGCGATGGCAACGGTGGGCAGAACCCAGCGCCGCCCCGGCCCCGGAAAGGCACCGGCCGCAATCCAAGCGGCGACGAGGGCCGCACACATCAGGCCGCCCAAGGGGTAGAGCAGGGCAAAGGCCAGCACACCCGCCGGAACCCGCACAACCCCTGCGCGAAGAGACTGAGGTGGTGCGACGCCCTTGGTCAGGTTCAGCGACGCAAGGCTGGACAGAAATAGGCCAAGCCCCACGGCAAGGGTCCATGCCCCCGGCCCCGGCATGGAGGGCATGCCAAGGCCGGAGCGAAACCCCGCCATCATGGCAGCCAGCCCGACGGCCATCAGGACTGCGGAAACGATGCGTGACCCGGTCACGGCGCGATCCTCGCCGCGATCCGCATGTCGGTGGCGGTGCCTGTCATGACCGGGCCAAGACGGTGGCGACAACGCCGCCAAGGCTCTGGGCGTCCTGAACATCCTCTGGCGTCAGGGCAACACCGATGGACAGTTCCAGCGCGATGCAGAACTCCATCAGGGCAAGACTGTCCATGTCCAGCGCATGCAAGGCGCAATCGCCTTCGGCTCGGACAAAAGCCGCCAGCAGCGCGGCGCGTGCCGCCGTGACCGGGTGCGCGGCTTCAACTGCGGCGGCGATGTGCCGCCGCAGTGTGCTGTCGTCCAGACCTGTCATTCAAAGGTCATCTGCGCGATGGCAGCGGAATAGGCCTTGGTCTGGCGCGCCAGCATTTCCGTCATGCCCGCGGAATCCAGCGGCAGCACCGTGACATCCGCCTTGACCAGCGGTTCCGACGCCTTGGCATCCGACAGGATGGCCGTGGTTGCAGCACTCAGCTCTGCGACCATGGTGGGGTCCATTCCGGCGGGGCCGGAAAGACCGAACCAGATCAGCGTCTCAAGATCGGCCTGTCCCAGTTCTGCCAGCGTCGGCACGTCGGGAAGATCGGCAAGCCGCTCGGGGCTGGAGACATAGAGCGGGATCAGCGCGCCAGCCTTGATCTGCTCGCGCAGGGTCGAATAGCTGAGCGAGACGGCGTCAACGTTCTTGTCAGCAGCGGCCACCACAGCTTCGGCGGTGTCCTTGAACGGCACGATCACGGCCTTGACGCCCAGCCGGTCAAAGACGGCGGTTGGCAGGATGGCGGTGATGGTGGTGCGGCCCGGTGTCGCCAAAGTCGGCACCAGCCCGCCCGAGGTCATCGCCGTGGTCAACTGGTCAAAGGTGGTGATCCCCAAACCGGCATTGACCGCCAGAACGGCGGGCCCGCCGCCGATCATGGCGATGTTGGAGAAATCCGCCAAGGGATCATAGCCCACGGCATCATCGACATGCGGCGCGACCACGAGCGTCGAAAGCCCGACGATCCCCAGCGTGCAGCCATCCGGTGCGGCCTCGGCCAGAGCACGGACGCCGACGGCCCCGCTCGCTCCGGTGACAGGCTCGACATAGAAGGTCTGGCCCAGGCGTGCGGAAAGTTGCTCGGCCACGACGCGCGCCATCAGGTCGGAAATCCCGGTGCCATGGGGGCTGATGATACGGACGTCGGCACCGTTGCAGGGGGCAAGGGCCAGCGATTGGCTTGCGAAAACCGACAGGAGTGCGGCCATCGGCCAGAGGCGAAAACGTTGGGTCATGTCTGTCTTTCAAAGAGAGGAAGAAGCTCGCGTGTCACGATCTTGCCCATGGCATTGCGCGGCAGCGTCTCGCAGGCCAGCACCTTGCGCGGCGCGCGGATGCCAAGCTCTGCCCGTGCGCTTTGCATCAGGGACAAAAGGATATCGTCCTGACGGTCCAAGGCCTCTGGCCGAAGTTCGACCACTGCCACCGGGATCTGGCCGTGAACGGAAGACGGAATGGGAAACACCGCCACCGCTGTCACATCCGGATGGGACGCCAAGGCGCGTTCCACCTCGACCGGGAAGATCTTGATCCCGCTCAGGTTGATGACGTCGTCCTTGCGCCCCACCATCACGAGTTGACCATCGGGCGCCAGCTTGCCCATGTCGCCCGGCAGGAACCAGCCGTCGCGAAAGCGTTGTGCCGTTTTCGCGGGATCGTCAAAATAGCCCAGCACGATCCCCGGCGTGCGCAGCCAGATCTCGCCGACCTCGTCGCGCGGGAGAGGCGCACCTTCGGCGGAGGCGATCCTGATCTCGACGTCGTCCAGGGGATGGCCCAAGGCGCCGTTGATGACATGGTCTTGCGGACCCGCGACCGCGATCAGGCCTGTTTCCGTCGAGGCGTAACGAATGTGAAAGTTCTGCGTCACCTGCGCCATGATCGCCTGGCGCAGTTCGGACGGAATGGCAGAGCCCTCGGCGCGCAGGGCAAGGTCGGCGGGCAGCGTGCTGGCCCCATCCGACAGCATCCCGGTCAGATTGACGCGGGACACATCGGCCATTGTCGCACCGCTGGCCGCCAACCATGCGGACAGCGTTGCCGGGTCGCGCGGTGGGCGGAACATGTTTTGCGACCCGCTCCAGACGGCATAAAGCCGGTTGCGCTTGGAATGGCCGAATTCCATCGATGCCGCCTTGAAGAAGCGGTCCGAGGGCTGGATGTAATTCCGCTGCGACTGCCGCACGATCATGGCTTCGTCCATCTTGACGATGCTTTGCCGTCCCGTTGTTCCCGAGGTTGAGAAGAACGCCCCACCGCCGCCCTGGGGCAGGACCGCCCGCGCGCCGGAGGGGGCCATGCCCGGGGTCCACCGAATCTGCGGCAGGTCCGCGATGGTGATGTGCGGGCAGTCGGTCAGATGCAGATCGGCCCCGGTCCGCAGCGCCAGATCCGCGCGGGTCGCGTCGGATTCATGGGATGCTGTGTTGACCTGCCACGCCCCCAGCGCCAGCAAGGCCAGCGCCAGGATCAGATGCTCGGTCTCGTCGGCGACGGTGATTGCGACAACCCGACCCGGACCGACGCCCCCCGCGTGAAGCCGCGCCGCCGCATCCATGACCAAGGCGGGCAAGTCGCGATAGAGCACCCGACGATCCGCCGCGGACACCGCGACATCCAACCCCTGCCGCGAGGACAGAGAGACAAGGCGATCCAGAAACATGTTCAGTCAGTCCCTTGACAGTTGGAACGGGCGCGGCGCGCAGAGCCTGTGGGGGAGTCCCATGACGTGCACCGCAGGGTTGGATCTGCCCGATCTCTCGACGCCGCCGGGCCGCGACAAGACATCCGATGATCCATCCGACCCACGCCTTGCAATCTTGGCCCACGAAAGCCGATATGCCCAAGGCGGATAGTGAGCGGGTTGCCCCTTGACAAGTTGTCGTCAGAGAAGGGGCGCATGCCTATTGGGATGTGATGGCGCGTTTGGTCTGGGTTCCGGGCACGGCACGCGCAACAAGACCCCGCTGCTGCCGGTCTGGCCTGTCGCGGCACGGCAGGGCGGCCGGGCAAGGCTAGATTTCCTGCCAATGCGCCGAGTCGGCCGTCTCGAATTCACCCCAGGCCTTGCGATGCCAGAGCACCTCGGGCGCATTGGCGCAGAGTTCGATCGCGCAATAGACCCGGATCGCGGAGTGGATGGCGCAGATCGCCGCCTTTCCCGCACGCGCCAGCGCAAGGCGGCGCTGGTCGGAAATGCTGCCCCCGCTGGCGTGATAGACATAAACCGAGTCCGCGATCAGGGGCAGGTAGCCCAGGTCCATCAGTTTCAGGCAGACATCCTGCACTTCCCAATATCCAAAGGGGAAGTTTTCGCAGTCGAGGCCGCCCACACGGTCCAGCGCATCGCGCCGCACCAAAAGGCAGAACCCGGACAGGAACGGGATGGGCGGAGACAATCTCCGGCTGACCTCGCGCACCCGGTTTGCGGCCAGATCGGCATCGCTCAGCAGGCGGCTGAAGGGTTTGGCCGCGTCCGGAGCCGCGCCCGGCTGAATGGTCTGGTAAAAGCCGTCATTGGAAAACGGACCCACCAAGGCGGCATTTGGCCGTGAGGCCATCGTGACGAGCAGCCCATCAAGCCAGCCCTCGGTGACGACCGTATCGCTATTCAGGAACACGGCGAAGGGGGCCTCACTTTCGGCCACACCTGCCATGACGGTCCTTGTGAACCCGAGGTTCTCCGCATTGCGGGTCAGGATCACATCGTCATGGTCCTGTGCGTATTGGCGCAGCCATGCTGCCGTTTCCGCTTCCGAACAGTCGTCCACAAGGATCAATCGCCGGAACGCCGCGGAGGGAAACTTTCGGAGGGACCCGATGCAGCGGATCAGGTCGGGCAGAGCGTTGTACACGGGAATGATGATATCGACCGATCCCGGCACAATCGCATCCTGCGGGGCAACCGTCAGGGGCGGTCCGTCCGGAAAGTCCAAGCCCAGGCTGGTCAGAAAATCCAGATACCGTGCCCTGTCGGGGTTCTCCCTGAACTTGCGGAACGCCAGATGGAAAAGCTCCAGCGCCATCGCGTCTTCGGGCGATTTCTCCAGACAATCCGCCAGATCGAAAAGGGCCGCCTCGAAATCGCCCTCCTCGGTCGCGACCGCGATCTTGAGCAGGCGAACAAACTCCGCAAGCGCCGGGTGGCGGTCCAGCTGTGCAATCGTCTTTGACAAGAGGGCGAAATCGCCCATCCGCAAGGCAGCACCGGCAAGGGCCACAAGGGCGTCTGTGTGCTCCGGGTGATCCCGCAACACCACCATGGCGTGATAGAGCGCCATGCCGACCTCGCCCTGACGCAGGATCGCATTCGCAAACAGCGCGCGCGGTGCCGGATTGCCGCCAAGACCGTCAATCGCCACCCGGAAGGCCTTTGCCGCCAGGTCGAGCCGCCCGGTCCCGAAATGCTGGATGCCGTCGCGCAAGGCCGCCTCAGCCTCCGCCACAGAGGGGGCCGGATCGGGACGGGGGGCCGACCGGCGGTGCGGCGTGCCGGTGGTCTGTCGCCGGTAGCCAAAGCGGTCAAAATCATCGGCATACAGCGCTTCGATGAGATGGATGTCGTCCGGGGTGGGGATCGCCTTCTGAATCGCGCTGTCCCGTTCAAGCGCAACCGGAAGGTTGCGCGGTCCCGATGTCGATCCGGAGATTGCGTCAAAAAACCCGACAAGCTGATCAAGGCCGTCTTCCAGCCGGAAGACGGTGGCACCGTCCGGCACGATCGCATTCATCGGGCGCAGGTGGTTGTCGTGCATCCAGCTGTTTTGCGCCGCCGACATTTGGAGTGTGTCAATCCATGCCGTGAACGTGGTGGCCTGCGGAATGGACAGCAGCTTGTCGCGCAGGAAATGGAACTCGGAAATGAGACGCTCGACCGGGTGGCGCACCACGGCAAAGACGATATCGAAGAAATCACTTGGAAACAGGCGTTTGAGAGAATGCTGATCAATATGCTGGGGCGATGTCGCATTCCACTTGGCATCCCGCGACAGGCCGAAATACGTTTGATCCATAAAGGCGAGGGGACCAAACCGGTCTTTCAAATAGACTTCGACTGCGGTTCCCCCACATTTTGGAACATGGGCAAAATAGATCAGCTTTCCGTTCGCCCGAAAAATCGGCATGTTTATGTTCCAGGGTCAGTCGATTGGCAGGGTGATCAGGCAGCCAAAGACAGAAGACATCGGTCTGCGCGCCGCACATTGGCCCGTGTTTTCGCATATCAGTGCAGGCCTGAGAAGTCGAATGCGACTATCGAAATAGGGGGTCGATACATCCATAGGGATGGGCCTCGCCGCATTGACGATGCGCGGGGCCGGGGCATACACTGATTGCGTGTGGAGTGCTGCAAGGCGGCTTGCGGCAGGAGGATCTGGAGTGCTGGCTTTTTGACGCGGATCAAGCAGGGCGCGCCATATCGGAAGCATTTTAAGACAGGCCGTTTCCGCATTGGGTGTGAATTGGTCCCGCTATGTCTGAAATAATCTTGCAAGCGTTGCGTGACTTGCTTCCTGCACGGGCCGGTTGCGCCATGACAGACCCGCGGGTTCATCATGACCCATGGCCCGAGGAAACCTTGGCGGGCGTGACCCCCGCGCGGCAGCATGAGTTTTCGGCGGGCCGACAGGCTGCGCGCTTGGCGTTGGCCGAGCTGGGACTGCCACCTTGTGCGATTCCGATGACAGCGGATCGGACGCCGCAATGGCCGATGGGGGTGATGGGTTCCATTACGCACTGCGCGGATGTTTGCCTTGCGGCCGTGGTTCCCTCTGCGCGGGTGTCGGGCATCGGGATCGACATTGAACCCGCAACGCCGCTTGGCCGATCCCTTTGGCCCTTGGTGCTTTGTGCCGAAGAGATTGCCCGTCTTGAGTCCGCCGCGGAAGCCGAACTTTTGGCAAAGTCGATTTTTGTGGCCAAGGAAGCGGCTTTCAAGGCGCAATATGGTAAAAGCAGGACAGTCTTCGGATTTGATGGCCTGCGGATTGACTGGAGCGGGGACCAGTTTGAAGCGGTCTTTATCAGGGACATTGCCTGTTTCCAAAAAGGCGCATCCGTTTTGGGGCGGTATTGTGTGGTTGATGGCAAGAGTCTTGCAGTGGTTGTGATGTAACGAGTCTTCCAAATCGACGGCCTTTGCCGAATTCGATCCTCAAGGCAAGCGGACGGATCACGCGCCCAGACCATCGGGTGGCGGAGGGACAGTTTGGCTTGCTTGCCGATGGGCGTGCGGCGCAGTATTAACTGCCGGTAAATGCGTGGTTTTAGGGCGAATAACGGTCGTTTAATCCGACACAAGTGCAACAGCGGAGACAAATGAATGTCGAATTTAATCGACCGGATGCCCTGGGCCCGTAAGGAAGCATATGTCAGCACGGAGCCCTATCCGTATGGATGGGTGGATGGGTTCCTGCCTGCGGACCTCTATGACCGGCTGAGCGCGTCCTTCGTCTCGCCGGATCAGAACAAGAACAGCGACACGCTTGGGCGGGGCAAAAAACGCGTCCTGTTCACGACGCCGCCGATGCCGACGCATCTGGAAGAGATGCCGGAGGACTGGATCGGGTTTCTGGACGCTTTGTCCGACCGCAATACAATGGCGCAGGCTTTTGATTGGGCCAGATCGCTCACACCGGCGGAAACCGCTGAGCCCGGCTATCAGGAACTGTTTGCGCTGCGCAATGCGCTGTCCGTGGATGACCTCTATTGGCAGTGCGAGTTTTCCAGCATGGACGCCAATGTCTTGCTGCCGCCGCACAGCGACTCCACCGACAAGATCCTCATCTTCGTCCACTATTTCGCGCCGGACGGATGGCAGGCCGAATGGGGCGGCGAAACCGAGGTGTATTCGGCGAAAAATCCCGCGCAGAACAGAAACTGGAGCAATTTCTTCCTGAACCATGCGCAGGTTGAAACCCTGGCCAAGTGCCGGTTCTTGCCGAACCGTTTGTTCTATTTCGTCAAGACGCAGGCGGCGTGGCATGGAGTCTCGCCGCTGTCGGCCGCCACGTCGCTGCCGCGCCGGTCCTTCAATTTTAGCTTGCGGATCAAGCCGGATGCCAAGGTTCCCGCCCGCCTGACCGAAGTCATGGCCGAGATCAAGGCACGGGAAAGCGGGGTCTTCGCGCCGCGATGATCGAGGCTTTTGAAACCAGCCTGCGCGGATGGTCTCTGCGCAGTCCTGACGCGCCTGCCATTCTCGCGCCGGGGCGTGCGCCGCTGCTGTGGGCCGATCTTTGTGCCGCGATCGATGCGATCGAACGGGACCTGCGGCACGTGGTGGTCCGTCGCACGGGGGTGATGGCGGTTCTCATGCCGGTGGTGCCGGAAACGGCGCTGATTGCGCTGGCCCTGATGCGGTTTGGGACCGTGGTTCCCCTGAACCCGGCCATGACGGCGGCAGAGTTGTCGGCCACTCTGGCGCGATTGGGCGTGGATGTTCTGGTGGCCGATCCGCGCCTGGCCTGTGCGCCCTTGGACGTGGCGCAGGGCGCGCATGTTCCGGTGATCGTGGCTGAATGGGACGCATCGGCGTCGATTGGCGCGGTGAAATTCACCCGGCAGGACGCGCCCTTGGCTGAAAAGGCGGTTGCGCTGGCTGTGCCGTCGGAGTGCAGGCTGATCCTGCAAACCTCGGGCACCACGGCGCTGCCCAAACTGGTGCCCCTGACGGGGGAAAATCTGGTGGCCGCAGCCAAGGCGGTGATCGCGGCCCATGACCTCGGCCCGTCTGACCGGGCGCTGGCGCTGTTGGCGCAGTTTCACATCGGTGGCCTGTGGGACCTGATTGCCGCGCCGCTGATGTCCGGTGGCAGCGTGATCATCGCCGGGGCCTACAGTCGCGTGGCCTATGCGGCCGGATCGCAGTTGCACCCGACATGGGTGCAGCTTGCCCCGGCGATGATGGATGATCTGCTGTCGGACGCGAAGACGACACATGCCCCCGGATTGCGGATGGTGCGTTCGGTGTCAGCGGCCTTGCCCGCGACGACCCGCCGCCGTGCGCAAGAGGGGTTCGGCGTTCCCATCGTGGAAATCTACGGGATGACCGAAACGGCAGGGGTCATCGCAAGCCAGACGGCGGAGTCGCCGCCCGGATGCGTTGGCCGTCCGGTCGCTCTGGACGTCATCATTCGCGATGACGCGGGGCAGAGCCTGCCGGTCGGTGTCACGGGCGAGGTGGTGGTTCAGGGCGCACAGGTCTCGCCCGGCTATATCGCCGCGCCAGAGACGGAGACGGCCTTTGGCCAGACTGGATTCCGCACCGGGGATCTGGGCCATCTGGATGCCGACGGCCAGCTTTGGCTGACCGGACGGATCAAGGATCTGATCAACCGGGGCGGCGAAATGATCGCCCCGGCCGAGATCGAAGCCGTGCTGAGCGCGCTGGATTGGGTGGCAGAGGTCGCGGCCTTTGGCTTGCCGCATCCGTCGCTTGGCGAAAGCATCGCGGTGGCGCTTGTGCTGGGCCAGGGTGCCCCGGCCGATGCCGCGCATGTCGCCAGACAGACGGTCCGGCAGGCCCTCGGCGAGGGCAAACTGCCCTCTGCCGTGCATGTCCTGCCGCGCCTGCCGCGCTCTGCCGGTGGGAAACTCTTGCGGTCGGCCTTGGCAAAACAGGTGGCGCAGGCTAGCCCCGTCGCTGTGGCCCCGGCCCCCAAGAGCAAGATCGTGGCATGGATCTCCGAGATCTGGGCGGCCACGCTGGACCTGCCATCCCTGTCGGCGGAGGATGATTTCTTTGCGCTTGGCGGCACCTCCTTGCAGGCCGCCCATGCCGTGGCGCGGATGCAAGAGGCGATGGGCGACGCGATCCTTTACGTCTCGTCCCTGTACGAAGCACCCACACCCGCGCGGTATGAGTCCTTCCTGCGGGCAAGCTATCCCGAACTGGCGGCGGTCATTCTTGGCCGTCAGGTCCAGCAGGGCATCCGGGACCGCCAGCCGTTGACAGCGGCAGAGCAAGACCGCTTCGCGCGCAGTCTGGCGCGGCCAGACCGGACGGGCGCGGGTCCAGTAACCCCAACCAATGGACCGGCGGTGTTCCTGCTGAGTGCGCCGCGCTCTGGCTCGACGCTGCTGCGGGCGATGCTGGCCGGGCATCCGGGGCTGTTCGCGCCGCCGGAACTGTATCTTCTGTCCCATCAGGACATGGCAGACCGGCAGGCGTGGTTCCGTGGTCCGCATGCGTCACAGCTTGAAGGCTTGCCCCGCGCCGTGATGGCGGCCTTTGGGGTATCGGCCGCCGATGCGGCGGCGGAGGTTGCCGTCTGGCAGGCGCAAAACCTTGATGTCCGAGAGGTTTATGCGCGGCTGCAACAGGCGGTGGCACCCCGTTTGCTGGTGGACAAGACGCCGTTTTACGCGGTGCATCCCCGGACCTTGGCCAAGGCCGAGGCGTGCTTTGATCGGCCGCTCTACATTCACCTGACGCGCCATCCCTATGGGATGATCCGGTCGTTCGAGGAAGCGCGGCTGGATCAGCTGTGGTGGCCACGGCTGGCCGGTCCGGCGGTGACTGACCCCTCGCCCTTCGCGGCGCATCATCTGGCCGAACTGCTGTGGGGGCAGATCGAGACGACCATCGCGGCGTTTCTGGCCACGGTCGATCCGTCACGCCATGTCCATCTGCGCTACGAGGATCTGGTCCAGCGCCCGGCCGAGACCTTGGCCCCGGTTTGCCGGATGCTGGGGCTGGAGTTTGATCCGGTCATGCTGGAGCCGCAGGGGCAGGTGTCTGTCCGCATGACCGATGGCCTGCACCCGCAATCGCGGATGATCGGTGACCCGAAGTTCCACCGCCACTCCGGGATCGAAGCCGGTGCCGCCCAGAAATGGCTGGACCACTATGACCGCGATTTCCTTTGCGTGGCGACGCTGCAACGGGCGGCGATGCTTGGCCATGGCGAAACCATCGCGACGGCGCAGGGCAGGGTGACAGTAGAGATATGACCGTGACACAGGCCGAAACACAGTCCGAAACGCTGGCGCTGCTGGATGATCTGATCCGCGCGGGCGTCAAGCTCTGGACACAGGACGGGCGGCTGTTCGTCAATGTCGAAGGGTCGGTCCTGACCGATGACCTGCGCGCCCGGATCAAGGCGCGGCGGGAGGACCTGATCGCCGTCCTTTCCGCGCCTGCTGCCCCTGCGGCACAGGCGGCGGCGGTGCCGGATGATCCGGTGCTGACCTTGGCGCAAGAGGCGCTTTTGCCGATGGCCCGCGCCCATGTGGCGGATGCGCGCTATCACGTGCCCTTTGCGCTGCTGGTTGACGGGCCGGTGGATGTGTTCCGCCTGCTGGACGCGCAAAACGTGATGCAGGATCGGCACGATGCCCTGCGCCAATGCTTCCCCGCAGATGTCGGCACCCTGCGCCTGCGTCCGCGCGGGGCACGGTTGGGATGGGATGCGGTCATCGATCTGCCCGCCTTTGACGGCACGGCGGATGACCTGCCCCCTGCGGCGACCGCGGCGTTGCGTGACTTTCTGGCCCGTCCCTTTGATCTTGAGGACGGCCCCTTGTGGCGTGCGATGGTGCTGACCTTTGCCAATGGCCGCGCGCTTGTGGCTTGGGTCTTTCACCACCTGATCCTTGACGGGTTCTCCCGCGATGCCTTCCTGTCCGAACTGACCCAGATCGACCGGGAGCTTGCTGCCGGTGCCGAAGTGTCGCGCCAGATCCGGGGATGGCAGATCGGTGCTTTCGCGCAGCACGAACGCGACTGCGTGACCGGCGCGCATGGCAAGGCCGCGCAGGCATGGTGGCAGCAGCGCCTTGACGCACCATGGCCCGCGACGGCTCTACCCTCGCGCCCTGACAGCGCGGAGGAGAGCGAGAGCGGATGGCACCGCCTGACCCTGTCGCCCGACCTTGGTGCCGCGATGCGGGCGCGGGCGCACGAGGCGCGTCTGCCCGTCGGGGCCCTCGCCATCGCGGCGGCCTGTCTGGCCCTGCGGTCGCTGACGGCGCAGGACAAGATCCTGCTCTGCACCCCCGTCCTCAACCGTGACCGGATCGAGGCGGCGACGACGCTGGGCTACCTGAGCCGCGTCCTGCCGCTGCCTGTCGACATCCGCGGCGCCGACACGGTGGCCGACGTTGCGGGTCAGGTCGCGCAGACCCTGTTGGGGGCGAATGATCACCGGTTCCTGCCGGGGTCCGCTCTTTTCGGCCAGCCTTCGCTGCGGCGCTGCCCGACCAATCGCTTGATGGTGGGTTGGCAGGAACGTGCAGCCCCCCGCGCCGTGCAAGGCTATGCGGCGACCCCCGTTGCGCTGGAACGCCCGGCCAATGATTTCGATCTGTCCCTCCAGTTCGAGGCGGATAAATCCGACATCTCCCTGCGGATGGATTGGGCGGCAGGAACGCTGGACGCGGCCTCGGCCCGCTGGCTTGGTCAGGCGCTGGACAGGGCGCTTGTGGCGGTTGCCGGTGCAGGGTGGTCGATGCCGGTCGATGCGGTGATTGCGCCTGCCGTGACCGCCGCCCGGGTCGCCGAGGCTTTGGCCGAGGACCCGTCGGTCAACGAGGCCGCAGCGGTTGCGACCCCCGATGTGGGCGGCATCTTCGCCTGCCTGACGCTGAACGAGGATCACCGCGCCGGTCTGCCCGATCTGATGCAGACGGTGCGGGCCCGGCTTGGCGCGGCGCTGCCGCCGATCCGTCTGAAAAGCCGCCCCGTGCTGCCCCGGGATGGGGCAGGGCAGGTGGACAGGCGCGCCCTTCAGGATATGGCGGCGCAGGACGATCCCCCCGCGCTCGAAGACCTGCCCTGCACCGAGATGGAGCGGGCCATCGCCAAGATATGGCAGTCGCTGTTGCTCTTGGACCGCCCGATCGGCCGGGACGAGGATTTTCGGGACCTTGGCGGCCATTCCCTGCTTGCGGTGCGGATGTGGGCCGATGTCACCGCCCTGACCGGGCGGCGCCTGCCGCCCTCGGCCCTCGTGCAGGCCCGGACCATCCGGCATCTGGCGCAGGTGGCTACGGCGGCAGAAGAGGCCCCGCCCAGCGATGATGCGGCGCAGACGGGGGGGCTGGCGCCCGACATCGTCGATGCGCTGCGGCGCTACACCGGCATCTGGCAGGGTGTGCGGCATCGGCCCGACTCCATCATCGTCGGACGTCAGACGGATGGCCCCCGCGTGCCCTTGTTCTGGTGCTTGCAGAACGAAACCGAACTGGACCAGATCGCCCTGCATCTGGGGGCGGATCAACCGGTCTATGGCCTGCGTTCGGGCCACAAGGTCATGGTCAAATCGCCCGACAACATCCGCAAGCTGGCCGCGATGTATGCCGCAGAGATTGCCGAACTTCATGGCGACGGCCCGATGTTCATCGGCGGCAACTGTCAGGCGGCCGTGATCGCCTTTCAATTGGCGCAGCATCTGCGTCTGGCGGGCCGCGAGATCGCGCTTCTGGTGCTGCACGAGAAAATGGTGCCAGAGCGGTATGACGGCGATGTGCTGCTCAGCTTCGGACGGGAAAGCGACCGCAATCCCTTCAAGGGCAGTCTCAATCCGCATGCGGAATTCGCCACCTATTACACGGGCCGCTTTTCGATCGAACTGGTCGGCGGCAAACACGGACAGTTCTTTGTCGAACCGCATGTCCATGAGTTCTCTGCGATGATCCGCAGAGCGCGGGACGCGACGCCAGCCCTGTCCACCCTGAACATCCCTTCCAATCGCACGCAGGCAGGATCAAAATGACCGGCATTTGGCACAAACGTTTGAACGAAACCGTCGAGCGCGAAGGGGGCATGTTCAACGCGCATTTGCATCTGGATCGGGCAGGCACCTTCGATGACCGCTATTTCGCCGGCGTCGAACATCGGGTGACCGAGGATTTCCACATCTCGCTCAGCCGGAAGCATTCCATGATCGCCGATATCCATGCCGGACCGGCCTTTGATCGGGACGATTATGTCGGACGGGTCGAACAGACCTTGCAGGACATGGTCGATGTCAACACCGTCCGCGCCGATACGATGGTGGATGTCACGGCGGATCGGGTCGGCCTGAACGGCATGGCATGGATGCGCGACCTGAAGGCCAAATGGCGCGACCGGATTGATCTGCGCCTTGCCGCCTATACGCCCTTCGGTTTTGACGATGCGGAACCCGAACGCTGGGAGATCTTTGTCGAAGGGGCGAAGCAGGCGGATTTCATCGGCTGTCTGCCCGAAGCGGACGACACCCACCATTACCCGAGCCACATCGGCTTCATGGAACATTGCCGCCGCATGCTGGAACTGTCCCAGACTCTCGGGATGATGCTGCATGTGCATACCGACCAGCGGTTCGAAAGCTCGGAAAGCGGGACGGAGCAATTGGTCGAAGCGGTGCGCCGCTATGGGGCCCCCACCTCTCCGACCGGTGAGCCCATGGTTTGGGCCGTGCATGTCGTGTCGCCAACCACCTATGACGAAGACCGCTTCCTGCGTCTGGCCGATGCGATGGCAGAGCTGAAAATCGGCGTGATCACCTGCCCTTCGGCGGCCTTGGCGATGCGGATGCTGCGGCCGCTGACCTCTCCGACCTCGAACTGCATCCCGCGCGTGCTGGAGCTTCTGGCGCGGGGCGTGCAGATCCGGATGGGGTCCGACAATGTCACGGACATCTGTTCCCCCAGCACCAGTGCCAATCTCAAGGAAGAGGCGCTGGTCCTGTCCGCGGCCCTGCGTTTCTATCAACCCGAGATTCTGGGGCGGCTGCTGTCCGGCAAGTCCCTCGGCGCGGCCGATCTGGCCTTCATCGCGGATCATCTCAAAAAGAATGATCAGGAAATCGCCAAGACCCTCGCCCGGATCGCGGCGCATTGATCGACCCTTGCCCGCGCGGTCCCGGCTTTCCGGGCCGGGCCGTGCGGGCAACAGCCCATCCTGCGGCTGAAAGGTGACCTCGACCTCATCTGCGTTACGGAAAGCCTGAGACCCATGCCCCCCATCGCCACGCCCCTCGGTCGAGAGCTGTCCAAAGCCACCCTCGCGCAGAAGAAACTGATCAACCTGGAGACATTTTCGACCCCGCGCGAATTCATGGCGGCGGTTGAACGCCATCGGCACGCCGGAGAGACCGCCTTTGCCGAGGTGCTGGACAAATCCTTTTCCATGGAGGTCCTGCGCCACGCACCCGAGTTGTCCACGTTGCAGTGCGAAACGGAAACCCGCTTCGCGCGGCTTTACTCCGCGCCGGGAACCCGGCGGCGGCGTCTCTTGATTGCTTTCACCGGCGTGGCGATGCGGCTGATGATGCCGCTGCCGATCTTCATGCAGTCGATGCCGAAGGACACGGATTTGCTGATCCTTTACGATCCCCAACGCAACCACTTCCGCAGCGGGATCTGGGATGGCACGCTGGCCCTGTCTGATCTGGTGGCCGTGGCGGCGCCGGTGATCGGGGCTTACGGCGATGCGATTTCGCTTGGAACCAGCGGTGGCGGTTTTC
This sequence comes from Paracoccaceae bacterium, assembly GCA_027486345.1. Taxonomy (GTDB): domain Bacteria; phylum Pseudomonadota; class Alphaproteobacteria; order Rhodobacterales; family Rhodobacteraceae; genus Paragemmobacter. Next base: position 13,038 of record JAIXPH010000005.1, on the reverse strand, counting down.
CGGCCCTGCGCTTTGCCAAGCAGTCCGGATTGCGGCGCGGCCTGTCCTTTGGCGGACGGCAGATCGACGACACGCTCGGCCTGATGCGCGGTCAGGCCGCACCGCCCGCCTTTGATCCGCTGTGCGCCTGTGACCGGAGGACAGGGACCGAGGCCGCGCTGATCTATGCCGCCCTGAACGCGCATGACTCGGCGGCGGCCCGGTGCGCCGCGGTTGCCGCCAACAGCCATCTGATCCCCTTGGCCGACCGCGTGGACCACGGTGTCCTTTGGGCGCTCCAGAGGATGGGGCAATTGCCCGCCCTGCTGGATCTGGCGTTTGACGCCAGCATGGACGGGCTGCGTGACGCCTTGACCCTCTGGAACGCGCAAAACCCACCGCAGACCCAGCGTTCTGCCCGGGAATGACATAACAATAATTATCCGTCGTTTCTGTGTAGGCGCAAAGTAGTCCTGTCGCGCCGCCACTGCCGCGCTTTGGTGCAGCGGCGTGGGATTTCGGTTTCCCTTTCCGCCCAATTCCGGCACAGCACAGGTCGGAGGCGCAGATGTTCAACGACTGGAAACAGGAAAAAGCCACCGCCGCCCTCGTGACAGAGGCGCAGGCGCTGTCAGAGCGGTTGTCGCAGGTCAAGCCGCATGTGCTGGACAGTCACGCCGCCCATGCACAGTACTGGGCGGCCCGACATCTGGCCGAGGGCAAGGACCTTTATGCGCTGATGACCTGGCCGCCCGCAACGGTGACGCGTTTCCTCAACGCCACCCAGACCCGTATCGCGGCCCTGCGCAAGGCGCGTGACTATGACCTCAGCGATGGTTTGACGATCTGGCTGCACACCGCCCGCGCCGTGACGGAGCCGCGCCTTCTGCCGCCCGTGCGCGAAATCTGGCAGCAGGTGCGCGATGCCGGACCCAATGCCACCGGCATGTTGCAGGACCTGTTGCAGGCCGAGGGTCTGCCCGATGCCCCCTTGGGCCGAATGCCCGATGGATTTGGCATCGCAGCCGCCTGAGGGTGGCCAGCCGCGTCTGCGGCAAGAAGAAAGGGACTGACAGATGCTGTGGGACATTCGGACGCGCATGAAACCCGCCTTGGCGATCATTGACCTGATCCCCAATGTCCACCGCACGCCTGCGCTGGCCCTGCTGCGTCGCGCCGTGCTGGAGGGTCGGCCTGCCACCTTTCGCCTGACGGCAGAGGATCGGGAACTGGCCTTCCACGACGCGCATGTGCAACTGACCTCCCCCATCGGGGCGCGGGTGTTGAAGGCGCTTTACACCTCTGGCCAGCTCAAGCTGAAGAAACCGCCGCAGAAATCGCTTCCGGCGCTGGAGGCTTACATTGCCACCGAACCCACCTTCCGGGCCGAGGTTGCCACGATCTTGCAAGCCGAAGAGGTCAAGCGCCAGCGTCTGGCGGACATCATCGCCGATCCGGCCAGCGCCCGCCCTGAGGAGGTGACGCCCTATCTGATCGACAAGGTGATGACCGCCCGTCTGGGCCATGGCGCGACGGGCACGATCCAGATTGCTGGCCTCACCTGCCATCGGTCGCTCCTCCCCGCGCAGGGGGACCGGGCCGAGGATCGCTGGCTTTGCTGGTGGCAAGATGCCAGCGGCACGCGCCACGGCGATGCGTGAACGATCAGGCCGGGATCACCGCCGTCGCCTCGATCTCGACCTTGGCGCGATCCTCGACCAGACCCACCACCTGCACCAGGGCCATCGCCGGATAATGCCGCCCGATGGTCGCCTTGTAGGCGCGGCCCAGATCTTTCAGGTTGGCAAGATATTCGCGCTTGTCGGTGACATACCACGTCAGCCGCACCAGATGTTCGGGACGCGCACCTGCACAGGCCAGCACCTCGACGATGCTTTTCAACGCCTGTTCCACTTGGCCGACAAAATCATCCGTCTCAAAGACTTGATCCGCGTTCCAGCCGATGATCCCGCCGGTAAACACCATCCGGCCTGAGGCCGCGACCCCGTTGGAATAGCCGATGGCAGGTTTCCAATGCGACGGATGCAGGAATTGATGCGGGCTGTCGGTCATGATTGCTCCTGATGCGCGGCAAGGGTGGCGCGGATGCGGTCGGGCCAGCGGCTGGGGCGATGATCCGGGCCCAGCCAGACAAGGGTCAGGCGCACCGTCACCCGCGCGGCCCCGTCACAGGTGGCGTCCAGCCGGAAGGTCACCGAGGACCCGCCCAACCGTTCCACCACCAGCGCCCAATCCAGCACATCGCCCAGCCGGGAGGGCGCTTTGAAATCCGTCTCGATCCGCGCGGTCGGCACGCCAATGCCGTCATCCATCATGGCGTGATAGGAATAGCCCACCACCTCGCGGAAGAAGTTTTCGCAGACGGAATTCGTCATCTCGAAATAGCGCGGATAAAAGACGATCCCCGCCGGGTCACAGTGGTTGAACTCGATGCGGATGTGGCGGGTATAAGTCATGCCAGAATGCTCCGCGCGATCACCACGCGCTGCACGTCTGATGCGCCCTCATAGATGCGCAGCGCCCGGATTTCGCGGTAAAGGCTTTCGACCACCGACCCATGCCGCACCCCGTCGCCGCCATGCAGTTGCACCGCCATGTCGATCACCTCTTGCGCGGCCTCGGTGGCGTAGAGTTTCGCCATCGCCGCCTCGCGCGTGACCCGCGCCGCGCCATTGTCCTTGGTCCAGGCCGCGCGATAGACCAGCAAGGCCGCCGAGTCGATCTTCAGCGCCATATCGGCCAGATGGCCCTGCACCATCTGCAACTCCGCCAGCGCCTGCCCCTGAATGCGCCGCGCCTTCACCCGCGAGAGCGCCTCGTCCAGCGCCCGCCGCGCAAAGCCCAAGGCCGCCGCGCCGACGGTGGAGCGGAACACATCCAAGACCGCCATCGCCAGCTTGAACCCCTCGCCCGCCGTGCCGATCAAGGCATCCTCGGGCAGCACCATGCCTTGCATCCGCAAGGTCGCCAGCGGATGCGGCGCGATCACCTCCAGACGTGCGGTCACCTCCAACCCCGGCGTGTCGGCGGGCATCAGGAATGCCGACAGCCCCCGCGCCCCCGGTGCCTCACCCGTGCGGGCGAACAGCACATAGACATCGGCAATCCCGCCGTTGGAAATCCAGGTCTTCTCGCCCTCGATCAGCCAGCCACCCTGCACCCGCGTGGCGGTGGTGGTGGTCGCGGCAACGTCTGACCCTGATCCCGGCTCGGTCAAGGCAAAGGCCGAAATCGCCGCCCCGGCCCGCGTCCGCTCCAGCCATGCCTGCTGCGCGTGCGAACCAAACAGGCTGATTGGCCCCATGCCCAACCCCTGCATGGCAAAGGCGAAATCCGCCAGCCCATCATGCCGCGCCAAAGTCTCGCGGATCAGACAGAGCGTGCGGACATCCAGCCGCTCCCCCGCCCCGGCCCCGGAATGGCGCAGCCACCCGCCCGCCCCCAGCATCCCCACGAGCCCCCGGCAGGCCGCATCTACATCGCCATGATCGACGGGCAGATGCGCAGCACACCACGCGTCCAGGTCGGCCGCCAGCACCCGGTGACGATCCTCGAAAAACGGCCAATCCAGAAAGCTGCGATCCGTCATCTTGGGCTTCTTCTTTTTTCAAATATCCTCGGGGGGTTCGGGGGGCAGACGGCCCCCCGGCGTTGGGCGAAGGATGCGCGGTCAATCGCCCTGAAACACCGGCGTCTCCTTGGCGACAAAGGCGTGATAGGCGCGTTCGAAATCGCGGGTCTGCATGCAGATGGCCTGCGCCTGCGCTTCGGCCTCGATCGCCTGTTCCAGACCCATGTTCCATTCCTGATTGAGCTGCGTCTTGGTGATGCCATGCGCGAAGGTCGGGCCTGCCGCCAATTGCCGGGCCAAGATCAGTGCCGCCTCTTCCAACGCCTCTGCCGGATGCAACGCGTTCCAGAAGCCCCAGCGTTCGCCCTCCTCTGCCCGCATCACGCGCCCGGTGTACAAAAGCTCCGCCGCGCGTCCCTGCCCCACGATGCGCGGCAGCATGGCGCAGGCCCCCATGTCGCAGCCCGCCAGCCCGACGCGGGTGAACAGGAACGCGCATTTCGCCCCCGGTGTCGCCAGCCGCAGGTCCGAGGCCATCGCCATAATCGCGCCTGCGCCCACGCAAATGCCATCCACCGCTGCGATGATGGGCTTGCCGCAGCCGATCATCGCCTTGACCAGATCGCCGGTCATGCGGGTAAAGGCCAGCAGTTCCTTCATCTCCATCCCGACCAGCGGGCCGATGATGTCATGCACATCCCCACCGGAACAGAAATTCCCACCGTTGGAGCCGAGGATCACCACATCCACATCCGTCGCATAGACCAGCGCGCGGAAGGTGTCGCGGAGTTCGGCGTAGGACTCGAACGTCAGCGGGTTCTTCCGATCCGGGCGGTTCAGCCGCACCGTTGCGATGCGGTCCTTCACCTCCCACAAGAAATGCTGCGGCGTCAGCCCGGCCAGTTCGGTCATGTCCCGGTTCCCATGCGTTTGAGGATATCGGTCAGCGTCTCAAGATCAGCCTCGGACAGACCCGCGAACCGGCGCGAGACTTCGGCCTCATGGTCCGCCGCCAGCCCTTCGAATTGCGCCAACCCTTCGGGCGTCAGCGCGACAAAGACGGTGCGGCGGTCGGTGTCCGATGGTGTGCGCCGCACGAGGCCATCCTTTTCCAGCCGGTCCACCACGGTCGTCGCATTGCCGTTGGATACCAAGAGCATCCGCGACAGTTCGGTCATCGTCACGCCCTCGCGCCGCCGATACAGCGCCGCCATCACGTCAAAGCGCGGCAGGGTGGTGTCATGCTTGACTCGCAGGAATTCGCGCAATTCGGCTTCTGCCACGCGGGTGACGCCCAGCAGGCGTATCCACATCTTGAGGCGACGTTTTGAAAGCGGGTCACTCATACCTCACCCCCCGCGATGGTGATGGCCTGCCCGTTGATCCCGTCTGATCCCGCGCCGCAAAGATACAGCGCCGCCGCGGTCACCTCATCGGGGCGGTAAAGCCGGTTCTGCGGGCTGAGGCTTTCCAGCGCGGCGCGAGCTTGGTCGGGGGTCCGCCCCGTCTTTTCCGAAATCACCCGGATCGACTGGGCCGTCATGTCGGTGTCCAGAAACCCCGGACAAATCGCATTCACCGTCACCGGCCCGCGCGCCACCTCCAGCGCGACAGAGCGTACCAACCCCATCACGCCATGCTTGGCCGCCGCATAGGGTGCCACCTTGGCATAACCCTTGATCCCGGCGGTGGAGGCCACGGCAATCAGCCGCCCCCAGCCGTCAAACTGCCTGAGGCCCTCGCGGAAGGTCAAAAACACCCCCGTCAGGTTCACCGCCAGCATGGCATTCCATTGCGCCAGTGAGGTTTTGGCGAGTGGCGCGGAATCCGCCTGCCCCGCATTGGCGATCACAATCTCGACCCGCCCCGCCTGCGCGAACAGCGACTGAACCGACGCCTCATCCGTCACGTCACAGGCCAGCGCCCGGATCGCGGGATCCCGTGCGGCGGTGGCCTTCAGCGCGTCCAGACGGCGGCCGCAGATCACCACCTCTGCCGCGCCGGCACGGGCAAAGCCAAGCGCAAGGTCCGCCCCCGCGCCCGATCCGCCGCCTGTCACCAGAACCCGCCGCCCTGCAATCATGCCCGGATCACCTCTGCCGTCTTTTGCGCCAAGCGCCGCATCTGATCGCGCCCCGCCAGATAGGGCAGCGGCCAATCCGTTGCCTGATCCTGCATGGCAACAGCCGCGTGCAGCGTCCAGTAGGGATCGGCGAGGTGTGGCCGCGCAAGGCAGACAAGATCCGCCCGACCCGCCAGCAGGATCGAATTCACGTGATCCGTCTCGGTGATATTGCCCACTGCCATCGTGGCAATCCCGGCCTCATTCCGGATGCGGTCGCTGAACGGGGTCTGGAACATCCGGCCATAGATCGGGCGCGCGTCGATGGAGGTCTGACCCGCCGAGACATCGATGATATCGGCCCCATGTGCCGCGAAAAGGCGGGCGATCTGGACCGCCTCATCCGGGGTCACGCCCTCATCCCCCACCCAATCGGTCGCACTGATCCGCACGGCCAGCGGTTTGTCCTGCCCCCAAGCCGCGCGCATGGCGTCCAGGACCTCCAACGGCCAGCGCATGCGGTTTTCCAGACTGCCGCCATATGCATCGGTCCGGCGGTTCGAAACCGGGCTGATAAAGGACGACAGCAGATAGCCATGCGCCGCGTGAAGTTCGATCATGTCAAACCCCGCGCGTCGCGCCATTTCTGTCGCCGCCACAAACTCCGCTGTAACGGCCTCCATATCCGCGCGCGTCATCTCACGCGGGACGGCATTCTTGGGCGACCACGGCAGGGGCGAGGGCGCGATGATCTCCCAATTTCCCGCAGGTAGGGGCGCGTCGCTATCCTCCCATCCCACTTGGGTGCTGGCTTTGCGCCCCGCATGGCCGATCTGGCAACAAATCTTCGCGGTGGTGTCGGCATGGACGAAATCGACGATTCGTTTCCAAGCCGCCTCATGTTCCGGCGCATAAAGCCCCGGACAGCCGGGGGTGATGCGGCCTTGGGCAGAGGTGCAGGTCATTTCCGTATAGACTAGCCCCGCACCCCCCTTGGCGCGTTCGCCGTAGTGCACCAGATGCCAATCGGTCGGGCAGCCATCCACCGCCTTGTATTGCGCCATGGGCGAGACGACGACGCGGTTCTTCAACGTCATGTCGCGCAGGCGGAAGGGGGCGAACATCGGCTTGCGGCCCTTTTGCCCGCCCGCCTGTGCCTGAAACCAATCCTCGGCCCGGCCCAGCCAAGCCGGATCGCGCAGGCGCAGGTTTTCATGCCCGATCCGCTGGCTGCGGGTCAGCAGGGAATAGGCGAATTGCTCGGGCGGCAGGTCGAGGTAGCGCTCCACCTGCTCAAACCACTCAAGGCTGTTGCGGGCGGCGGATTGCAGGCGCAGCACCTCGACCCGGCGTTCGTCCTGATAGCGTTGGAAGGCGGCCTCTAGCGTGGGTTCCGAATGCAGGTAATCGGCCAAAGCAATCGCGCTGTCCAAGGCCAGCCGTGTGCCCGATCCGATGGAAAAATGCCCCGTCGCGGCGGCATCGCCCATCAGCACCACGTTTTCATGATACCACTTGCCACAAATCACGCGGGGGAAGTTCATCCAGACCGCCGATCCGCGCAGGTGGGCGGCGTTCGAGATCAGCTCATGCCCGCCCAAGTGCCGTTCAAAGATCTTGCGGCAGGTTTCCACCGTGTCCTCTTTGGACATGTCGGCAAAGCCCCACTTGTCCCAAGTGTCCTGCGCGCATTCGACGATGAAGGTCGCGGTGCTGTCGTCGAATTGATAAGCATGCGCCCAGACCCAGCCGTGTTCGGTCTTCTCAAAGATGAAGGTGAAAGCGTCGTCGAATTTCTGATGCGTGCCCAGCCAGACGAATTTGCACAGGCGCATGTCGATGTCGGGCAGGAAACTTTCGGCATATTCGCGGCGGACGGCCGAGTTGATGCCATCGGTCGCCACCACGATGTCATAGTCGGCGCGGTACGCCTCGGCCGATTTGAACTCGGTCTCGAATTGCAGGTTCACGCCCAGTTCCCGCGCGCGGGCTTGCAGCAGGATCAGCATCTGTTTGCGCCCGATGCCCGCAAACCCATGCCCGCCTGAGACGGTCCGCACCCCGTCATGCACCACGGCGATATCGTCCCAATAGGCGAAGTGGTCGCGGATCGACTGGGTCGAGACCGGGTCGTTCTTTTGCATCCGCCCCAGCGCATCGTCCGACAGCACCACGCCCCAGCCAAAGGTATCATTGGCGCGGTTACGCTCCAGCACCGTCACCTGATGCGACGGGTCGCGCAGTTTCATCGAGATGCCGAAGTAAAGACCGGCAGGACCGCCGCCGAGGCAGAGAATCTTCATGGCCCGAATTCCTGTTGGCGCGGAATGCGCCGTGGTCTTCAGGATGGCACGGGCGAAAACAATTTCAAGTTTAAAATTTCAGGCTTGAAATTTTTTCGCAGCCGGGGATGATCAGGGCAGCAAGAGGGGGCGCAACATGCGGATCGGGGTGATCGGACTGGGGGCGATGGGGCTGGGCATCGCGCGGGTCTTCGCATCTGTCGGGCATCCGGTCACCGCAACGGATGCACAGCCCGGGGCGCGGTCCTCGGCACGGGATCGTCTGGCGCAGGCGCTGGACCCGCGCGTGGCCAAGGGCGCCTTGACGGAGGCTGAGCGGGACGCGATCCTGTCGCGGCTGCATGTCGTGGAGCGCATCGAAGACCTCGCCCCCGCCGATCTGGTGATCGAGGCGGTGGTGGAGCGTCTTGCCGCCAAACAGGCGGTCTTTTCGGTGCTCGAACCCCTGCTCGGCCCGGATGCAGTGCTGGCGACCAACACCTCCTCGCTGTCGGTGGCCAGCATCGCGCAGGGTCTGGCGCGACCGAACCGCTTGCTGGGCTTGCACTTCTTCAACCCCGCGCCGGTGATGAAACTGGTGGAGGTGATCCCCCATGCGGGCACCGATGCCATGGCGCTGGCCTTTGCGCGCGGCCTTGCGGTGGGTGCGGGCAAGACCGTCGTCGCCGCGCCTGATCGCCCCGGATTCATCGTCAACCGCTGTGCGCGGCCTTTCTACGGCGAGGCCTTGGCGCTGCTGGAAGCAGGTCGCTCGGCGGCAGAGGTGGACGCGGCGATGGTGGCGGCGGGCTATCGCCTTGGCCCCTTTGCGCTGATTGACCTGATCGGCGCGGACATCAACCTTGCCGCGACCGAAGGCTTGGCAGCGGCGATGGGCGGCCATGCGCGCTATCACGTCTTTGCCGCCTTGCGGGCGCAGGTGGCAAAAGGCGATCTGGGGCGCAAGACCGGGCGCGGGTTTGTGACCGCCCCGGCTGCCGCCCCGTTCGATGCTGTTGTCATCGCCCAGCGGATCGAGGCCACCTTGATCAACGAGGCCGCGTGGCTGCTGGCCGAAGGCGGTGTGACGGCGGAGGATATCGATACCGCGATGCGCCTTGGCCTGAATTTCCCGCGCGGGCCGTTCGAGGCATTGGCGGGCTATGGCGTTGCGACAGTGCGGCACACTTTGGCAGCGCTGGAGGCTGAAGCTCCCGCCTATCTGAAGGGGCGATATGCCCCTGCGCCGATGTTGGCATGAGCCCCTCTCAATGGCCGAGGCTATTGCCGAGGTCACGCGACACCGTGAGCCCAGCAACCGGACGGGGGCCCCAAAGGCCCCCGGCCAGCACCCGCCCGCCCCTCGGCGGGTGCTTCTCACCCGCCCGGGCTGGCGCTGGCCTATGTGAGAGTGGTGGAACACGAGAGCGGAACATTGGGCGTTGCGGGCGGGGAAAAGCAGTGCTTTTCCATTCCCGCCCGACCCAACACGAGGAATTATCTAAACCCCACCCGCCCGCAGCGTATCGCGGGGACACAGCCCATAGCGCGCGCGATACAACTCGGAAAACCGCCCGAAATGCGTGAAGCCCCAGCGCAGGGCGATGTCCGTCACCCGTGCCCCCGGCTCTGCGGCCAGTAAATCGGAATGGGCGCGGGCCAAGCGCGCCTCGCGCCAGAAGGCCAAGGGCGTGGTCCCACGATGCGCGCGAAAAGCCATCTGCAACCCGCGCGGCGAGATTCCGGCGGCAGAGGCCACATCCTCCAAGGTGATCGCTTGGTCCAGATGCGCCTCGATAAACCCCTCGGCCAGCCGCAGATGGCGCGGGCGGGGGGTAGAGCGCAGGCGGGCAAGCTGTGGCTGATGGTCGTGCCGCGCCTCGAGCAGCCCTGACAGCACCGTGCTTTCGATCTGCCGCGCCATCAATCCGGGGCCGATGGGCGGGTTGCCTGCGTCCACCTCGGCGACCAGCCACATCACCAACCGCCGCAGCGCCGCCCCCGGCCCGGTGGACAGGTCCAAGGGGCCGTCAAAGGTCAAGGGCCGGTCCGATGGCCCGCCCAGCATGCCCGCCAGATGATCCTGCATCGCCCGGCGCGAGATTTGCACCAGAACTTGCCGCGTCCCCTCCTCCCACGTCATCCGTGTCGGCAGATGCGGGTTCAGGATCGCGGCGCGGGTCGGGGTAGAGAGATAGGTCTCGCGCCCGTTCGTCACCTCTGCCCCGCCCTCCAGCGGGATTTGCAGCAGGTAGAAGCCGCCCAACTCTCCCGGCGCAATCAGCGTCCGGGCCCCGTATTCGATGTAATTCAGCGACAGCCGCTGCCCCGGCAGATGGTGGTGGCAGGCGTCAAACAGGCTGCGCGCGCCCAAGGTTTCCAGCCGATGCGGACAAAAGACGGCGGCCACACGCTCGCGCGCTTCGTCCAGATCGCTGGACCGGAACAGGGAATGATCCTTGAGCAGGGGCTGCGCCATCCGAAAACCCTTGTTTCCTTGGATCACCCTAGCATGGCCTGCGGCAATCCGACCTGTCCGCCACACGTTTTTTTCGTTTTCCGGATAATGCCCGCGCGCGGCGGATAGCCCCGGCCCGGAACGGCGTCACAATTCCTTCAAATTCAAAGCAAATCGGGGAGTGTCAGGGATGCGCGGATTGTCGGGGAAAGTGGCCATCGTGCCGGGCGGCTGCACCAAGATCGGGCGCGCGGTAGTCGATGCCTTTGTCGCGGCAGGGGGCAAGGTGATGGTCGCCGACATCGTGCCTGGGGATGGATTCGCCCAAGGCGTGGCGTTCCAGACCTGCGACCTGCGCGACGATGCCCAGATCGCGGCACTGGTGCAGGCGACGAAAGACCGCTTTGGCCGGATCGACTTTCTGGTGAACGTCGCCTGTTCCTATCTGGACAATGGCGCAGCCTCGACCCGTGCCGAATGGCTGGAAAGCCTGAATGTCAACATCGTGGGATCGGTCATCCTGATGCAGGCGGCGGAAGAGGAACTCGCCCGGAACAAGGGGGCCATCGTCAACTTCGGCTCCATCTCCTCACGCGTGGCACAGACGGGGCGGTGGCTTTATCCGGTCAGCAAAGCCGCGATTCTGCAACTGACGCGCAATCAGGCGATGGACCTGGCCCCCAAGGGCATCCGCGTCAACGCCGTCAGCCCCGGTTGGACATGGTCCAACATCATGGACCAACTGACCCACGGCAACCGCGCCAAGACCGATGCCGTCGCCGCGCCCTTCCACTTGCTGGGCCGTGTGGCCAACCCCGAAGAGGTGGCGTCAACCGTGCTGTTCCTCTGTTCGGATGAAGCGTCCTTCATCACCGGCACGGATATCTGCGTGGACGGTGGCTATACCGCGATGGGGCCGGAACAGGCCGTGCCCGCGATCCCGCTTTTGATGTCGTGACCAATCGCCGGAAACAGGCGTGATACCAACAGGGAACAGAACATGAAAATCGCCATCATCGGGGCCGGTTTCGCCGGTCTGACCACCGCGCGGCATCTGCGCGACTTCGGCCATCAGGTCACCGTCTTTGAAAAAGTCCATGACGTTGGCGGGGTCTGGAGCACGACACGCCTTTACCCCGGCGTCTCGACCCAGAACGGCAAGGACACCTATTGTCTGTCTGACTACCCGATGCCGAAACACTATCCCGAATGGCCGAGCGGTCAGCAGGTGCAGGCTTACCTGAATTCTTACGCCGACCATTTCAACCTGAAACCCCTGATCCGCTTGTCCACCCCCGTCACCCGCGCGAGCCAAGGCGCCGATGGGCGCTGGAGCGTGACCTATGCGCCCAAAGGGCAGCCAGAGGCGACCGAGGAGTTCGATTTCCTGACCATCTGCAACGGCATCTTCTCCGCCCCCGCAATCCCCGATTTTCCGGGGGCCGAGGCGTTCAAGGCCGCAGGCGGCACGATCTGCCATACGTCGGAATTCCTGAAGCTGGAGGATGCGCGGGGCAAGCATGTGGTGGTGATTGGCTACGGCAAATCCTCTTGCGACGTGGCGGTGGGGCTGGAACCGGCGGCAAACTCCGTGACCGTGGTCGCGCGCGAGTTGATCTGGAAGATGCCCAAGAAACTGGGCGGCGTGTTGAATTACAAATACCTGTTCCTGACCCGGATGGGAGAGGCGCTGTTTCCCTATATCACCCTGAAAGGCGTGGAAAAATTCCTGCATGGCGCGGGGCGTCCGGTGCGGAACTCCATGCTGGGGTCGGTGCAGTCGGTCATCACCCGGCAATTGCGGCTGAAAAAGCTGAACACCCTGCCGCGCGGGTCGTTTGAACGGATCGCACGCTCTACCGTGTCACTGGTGACCGACGGCTTCTTCGATCTGGTGGCCAAAGGCCGCATCGCCATCAAGCGCGACACGGCGATTGCACAATTGCTGGTCGAGGGCGGACGGCGCTATGCCTTGCTGCAATCGGGCGAGAAAATCCCGGCCGATATCGTGGTCTGTGGCACAGGTTGGCGGCAAGAGGTGCCCTTCCTTGATTCAGATCTGCAAGCCCGCATCATGGACCCGCGCGGCAATTTCCGGCTTTACCGCTGCATCCTGCCGACGGGCGTGAAGAACCTGGCCTTCAACGGCTATAACTCTTCCTTCTTTTCGCCGTTGTCGGCGGAAATGGGCGCGCTCTGGATCGCAGCGCATCTGGGCGGCGCTCTGTCCCTGCCGTCCGAGCGCGAACAGTTGGAGGCGACCGACCGCCGCCTGCGCTGGATGGAGGTCCGCACCGAAGGCAAACACGCGCGTGGCACCAACATCATCCCGTTTTCGATGCACCAGATCGACGAATTGCTGGCCGATATGGGCATGACCATCGGCGGCATGCAGCGGTTCATGGAATGGCAAATGCCGGTGAAGCCGGGGTCCTATGCGCGGGTGGCAAAGGATCTGCATGCACGGATCAGATAGCAAAAATCGTCGAAGATTTTTTTGCAAATTCCTTCGAAGGAATTTGTTCTGGGACGCCCCCTCACCCTAACAGGCTGCTGAAGAAGTCGGCCCTTGGCCCGGTTTGAGGAACATGATTCACCCTCGGCACGGTAACGTAGGGGGCAAAGATGCGGGGGACGGACGAGACGAGCGGGTCGCTGTTCAGCT
>JAIXPH010000024.1 GCA_027486345.1 Paracoccaceae bacterium | reverse complement strand
TCGCACCACCGCAAGCCATTACGATTGATGAAGATAATCCCGCTCAGCACGCGCCGGTCATCGACGCGGGGTTTGCCATGGCTCTTCGGGAAGAAGGGTTGAAGACGGGCCATCTGCACCTCGGTCAGCCAGAAAAGGTTGCTCATTGATCGGTCTCCTTGCGGAGGCTGAATCATGCCGCAACAGCAAGATCAATAGGTCCTGACCCTAGCCTTCGCTGGCCGCCAGCAAGCGGCTGACCAGATCAAAGCTGTTCCGCACGCCCATCTTGCGGATCATGTTGGCGCGGTGCGCCTCGATCGTTCGGGGGGAACAGCCCAGCGATTGCGCGATTTCCTTACTGGTGAAACCGTTCACCAGATAGCCCGCAATCCGCCGTTCCGCCGCCGTCATGCTGTCCGCCGGACCCGCCGCCGCCACACGCGCCGGGCGATAGGACCAGACCGCCAGTTTTTGCGGATCGGCAGGGTCCAGCGCCTGACCATGCGCCTCCATCCACACCACCTGCCCATCCTTGCGCCGCATGAAGCGTTCGTCGCTATAGACGGGGTCGGTCAGCATCGCCCGCCGCGCGCGGTCGCCGATCAGATCGAAATCCGTCTGACCGGGGTAGAGCATGCGGATCGACTGGCCCTCCAACTCGGCCGGGGTCCAGCCGAACACGGCCTCTACACGGCGGTTGGCGCGCAGGATCACGCGGTCGGCCAAGACCAGCGTGGCATCGGGAGCAAGGTCAAAGCCGGTCCTTGCCAGATCATCGGGTCGCCGCATCATCGCCTCTACGTAGATATCTACGTATTCCTACGGATGGAAGGACGGCGCGCAAAGGGGGAATGTGCTGTCCGACAGGGGCGCTTCGGCCCCGGCAACCGTGGCGGGGGATATGCGGAAAATCTATGAAACGGCCAATGCGGCCTTGGAGGGCGTGCTGTTTGACGGCATGACCATCGCCAGCGGGGGCTTTGGCCTGTGCGGCATCCCGGAACTTCTGATCGCCGCCATTCGCAAGGCGGGAACGCAAGGGTTGACGGTGGCGTCGAACAACGCAGGCGTCGATGGCTTTGGCCTTGGCGTTTTGCTGGAAAGCCGTCAGGTGAAGAAAATGATCTCGTCCTATGTGGGCGAGAACGCCGAATTCATGCGCCAATATCTGAGCGGTGAGTTGGAGTTGGAGTTCAACCCCCAAGGCACCTTGGCCGAACGGATGCGCGCCGGTGGCGCCGGTATCCCCGGTTTCTACACCCGCACCGGCGTGGGCACGGTGATTGCCGAGGGGAAAGAGCACAAGGATTTCGACGGCAAGACCTATATCCTTGAACGCGCCATCGTGGCCGATCTGTCCATCGTCAAGGCATGGAAGGCGGACCCATCGGGCAACCTCGTGTTCCGCAAGACTGCCCGCAATTTCAACCCGCCCGCCGCCACCTGCGGCAAGATCTGCGTGGTTGAGGTCGAAGAGATCGTTCCGCTGGGATCGCTGGACCCCGACACCATCCACCTGCCCGGCATCTATGTGCACCGCATCGTGCAGGGGCAGCACGAAAAACGGATCGAACAGCGTACCGTCCGCAAGAAGGAGTCCGTGTAATGTGGGACCGCAACCAAATGGCCGCCCGCGCCGCGCAGGAATTGCAGGACGGCTGGTATGTGAACCTTGGCATCGGCATTCCGACGCTGGTGGCGAACTACATTCCGGCGGGCGTCAACGTCACGCTGCAATCGGAAAACGGGATGCTCGGCATGGGCCCGTTCCCGTTTGAGGGCGAAGAGGATGCCGACCTGATCAACGCGGGCAAGCAGACCATCACCGAACTGCCGCAGACGGCGTTCTTTGACTCGGCGCAATCCTTCGCCATGATCCGTGGCGGCAAGATCGCCATGGCCATCCTCGGCGCGATGGAAGTGGCCGAGAATGGAGACCTCGCGAACTGGATGATCCCCGGCAAACTGGTCAAGGGCATGGGCGGCGCGATGGACCTTGTCGCGGGCGTGGGCCGTGTGGTGGTGGTGATGGACCACACCAGCAAACACGGCGAGTCCAAGGTGCTGAAACGCTGCACCCTGCCGCTGACCGGCCAAGGTGTCGTCAACCGCATCATCAGCAATCTGGGTGTGCTGGATGTGGTGCCGGGCGGGCTGAAGATCGTCGAACTGGCAGACGGTGTGACCGAGGCTGAGTTGCGCGCGGCGACTGAGGCGACTCTGGTCAATTGATTCTTAGGCCGGGGGCGGCACCCGCCCCCGGCTGTTCATGAAGTTTCGTTCAGAAACGGTTGGGCATGTAAAGCTGCGGCTCCGGTTCTGCGCCGTGGTGGTAGATCGGCCAGTTTAGGTAGCGCGTCACTGCCTCATTCACCACATCGGCGTGATGGCCGCGCACCATGGCGACGTGGTGTTCAAAGCCGTTCTGCGTGACAAAGCGCAGCAGTTTGCGCAATTGCGGCACGCGGCTGACGGCGATGCCGCCATCCATGGCGAACGGGTGTTCGGTAAACTCGCCCTCACCCAGATAGCACTTGACCGTGCCGCGCCGATCATCGGTGGAGAGGCGGAAATAGGTCATCGGGCCGGGTTTGACCTTGCCCTTGACCGCGCCAAAGCATTTCTCGCGTCCGATGGTTTCGCCCAGGACGTCCAACTCCCCCACCTCGGGCGTGTCGCCGATGAAGGATTTGGGGTAATTGCCGCAATGGGTGCAGACGCAGATGTCTTCCTCATAGGCGTAGTTGTTGTTCCAATCGAGGATGGCGGGCGGCGCACCAGAGGCCAGCGCCAGCGCATACATCGACAGGGCGCCCATGATGTCCACCTCGCACGCACTTGGCATCAGGTCTTCGCCCATCATGCTCATCGTCAGGCAGGTGGCGCAGCCGAAATTGTCCTGCAACGACCGCCAGCATTGGATGGCCGAAGCATCGCAGCCGTTCTCTTCGATCCAGCGGTTGACGGCCAGCGTCCAGCGCGCCTGTTTGGCGATTTGCGCCGGTTTGATATGGGCCGGGATGGTGCCATAGGACTGCACCCGCGCCAGCGTGGCCTGCAAGGCCGGGTCATCGTCACGGATCGCCGTGGCGGCCCCCATCATCTCGGACAGGTCCACGGTCACGACGGTGATCCCCGCCGCTTGCAGCAGTTTTTCCGAATAGCGCATGGTCTGGAACGCGCCGGTGCGGGCACCGATGGCCCCCAGACGCGCGCCGCGCAAACCCCGCACCGTGCGGCAGGTGCGGGCGAAGCGGTCAAGGTCGGCGGCGAATTCATCGCCCCATGTGTCGCAGGTGTGGTGCATGGTTTCGGTGAACGGCACGCCGTATTGCCAAAAATTGTTGGTCACGCTGATCTTGCCGCAGAACGCATCGCGGCGTTCCTTGACCGAGACTTTCGTCACCTCGTCATTGCTGGCTTGCAAGAGGATCGGCACGTTCAGGCGGGCGCGGTTGACCAGTTCGGCAATCGCGATCTCGTCGCCAAAGTTCGGCAGGCAGATCACCAACCCGTCGATCCTGTCGGCGTTGGCACGGAAATGGGCGGCGTAAAGGTCCGCATCGGCCACTGATTGAACCGCGCCATTCGCCGTGGCCTCGAACGGCAGGGTGACCACATCCACGCCCAGCTTTTCCAACTGCGCCAACACATCGCGCCGTGCGTCTGCACAGGGCGCGGGCGAGAAAAACGCCCGCGACCCGATCACAACGCCCAACGTCACCTTGCGGCGGATCACCAGAGCCATAGTCCCCCCTTTGCCCACCGGGCTTTGTGCTTTGGGCCGAGTGTAGGGGCAATTCCCGGGCACAGGCAATCAGCGGTGCATCGGGTGTCAGGAAAGTTCCGAAACGCTTCGGATCATGCCACTTGACTTCGCCATCCACACCGCCATCAAAAGGCGGAAACGACGTCCATGCCGGGCGAAAAGGGGGCAATTTTGGCCACGCTGAAAGACCTGAGCCGCCATCTGGGCCTGTCGGTGACCCAGATCAGCCGGGCGCTGAACGGCCATTCCGATGTGAACGAGGCCACGCGCGAGAAGGTTTTGGCCGCCGCACGCCAGATGCGTTACCAACCCAACCTTTCGGCGCGCAAACTGGCGACGGGACGGTCGGGAACAGTCGGTCTTGTGATCCCTGCCCCCAGCCATGCGGCGGGAAATCCCCTGTTTGTGCAGATGGTCAGTGGTTTATCGTCCAATTTCAGTCGGTTGGATGTGCGCTTTCTGTTACACATCGCCGAAGAGCACGAAGACCCCGTCGATGTGCACCGCAAATTGGTGGATAGCGCGGCCCTTGACGGCTTTGTCGTGGCGGACCTTCACGTCAACGACCCGTGCGTGCAATTCCTGCAACGGCGGGAAATTCCCTTTGTCGTGCATGGTCGGACCGGCGAGGTGGTGGACTACCCCTATTTCGACATCGACAACTACGGCGTCGCCTATCGCCTGACGTCACACCTGACCGCGCTTGGGCATCGGCGCATCGCGTTTCTGAACGGGGTGGATGGCCGATCTTACTGCGCGGCGCGGACGCGGGGCTATATCGATGCCCTGGCGCAGGCGGGTGTCCGATTCGATCCGAATCTGCACCGCAATGGGCAGATGCGGGAATCGGTTGGTCTGGTTGAAACCATCCGGCTCATGGAAAATCCGGCCAATCGGCCCACGGCGTTCATTGCGGGCAACTCTTTGCTGGCAAAAGGGATTTATGATGCGCTCGACGCGCTGTCGCTGTCCATCCCGGGTGATGTATCCGTGGTCGCGCATGATGATTTGCTGCCCGCGCCTGAGACGGCGGCAATGCACCCGCCACTGACCGTGACTGAAGCCGCTTTGCAAGACAGTTGGGAGCCGATGGCCCGCCTTCTGGTTGGCGCACTTGACGGTCAAGCCGTTGATAAGCTGCAGATTATCGGAGAGATGCGCTTTGTCGAGCGGAGCTCTACCGGGCCGGTGCAGGCGGGGTGAACACAGGTTCCCCAAAGCCCTTTGAAGATTTCTGTTGACGGAGCAACGCCGCTGCAGCAGATTTCCGAAACGCTTCGGAAAATCGCTGCCAGCAAGAGCAGCGGGTTGCGGGGCGACAGAACGACAGGGGTCGAGAGGAAGCGGCCCCGCTTCAACCGGAGGAAATCATGGAATTTTCGATGAAGGCCGCAGCCCTGCGGTCAACGGTGGCGGCTTTCGCGCTGGCCTCGTTCGGTGCGGCCCCGGTCGCGGCCGAAGAACTGTTTTACGTCTCGGGTGCCGTCGGCAATGCCGTCGAAAACTTCAAGGCGCTGGTCAAGCCGTGGGAAGAAGCCACCGGCAACACCGTGACGCTGGTGCCGATGCCCGCGTCGACCACCGACCAGTTCGCCCAGTATCGCCTGTGGCTGGCCGCTGGCACCTCTGACATTGACCTGTTCCAGACCGACGTGATCTGGGCCCCGCAGCTGGCCGATCACTTCGTCGATCTGACCGAAGTGGCCAAGGATCTGGCGCCGCAGCACTTCCCGTCGATCATTGAATCGCAGACCGTGAACGGCAAGCTGGTTGCCCTTCCGATCTTCACCGACGCGCCCGCACTGTACTATCGCAAGGACCTGCTGGAAAAGCACGGCGCCTCGGTTCCCAAGACATGGGAAGAGCTGACAGCCACCGCGCAGAAGATTCAGGACGCCGAACGCGCCGAGGGCAAGGCTGACCTCTGGGGCTTCGTCTGGCAGGGCAACGCCTATGAAGGCCTGACCTGCAACGCGCTGGAATGGGTGAAATCCTTCGGCGGCGGCCAGATCGTGGAACCCGATGGCACGATCAGCATCAACAACGAAAAGGCCGTGCAGGCGCTGGACACCGTCAAGGGCTGGGTCGGCACGATCTCTCCGGATGGCGTTCTGGCCTATCAGGAAGAAGAAGCCCGTGGCGTCTGGCAGACCGGCAATGCCGTGTTCATGCGCAATTGGCCCTATGCCTATGGTCTGGGCAATGGCGACGACAGCGCCGTGAAGGGCCTGTTCGACGTGGCCCCGCTGCCGGTTGGCGGCGACAACCCGACCTCGGCGGCGACGCTGGGCGGCTGGAACGTCGCTGTGTCGAAGTACTCGACCAAGCAGGAGGCGGCCATCAGCCTCGCGCTCTACCTCGCCGGACCGGAAGCGCAGAAGCAGCGCGCGATCAACGAGTCGAATCTGCCCACGATCGTCTCGCTTTATGACGATGCCGACATCGCCGCCGCCCAGCCGATCATCCCGCGCTGGAAGGACGTCTTCCTGCAAGCCGTGCCGCGTCCGTCGGCCCCGACCAAGGGCAAGTACAACGAAGTGTCGTCCAAGTTCTGGTCGGCCGTGCACAACACCCTGTCGGGCAATGGCACCGCCGCCGAAAACCTCGAGTTGCTTGAGGTTGAACTGACCGACATCAAGGGGTCTGGCTGGTAACCTCCCGGTCGGCCTGACCCTGCGGGCGGGCGGTCCAGAGCCGCCCGCCCAAGTTTTCTGACGGTTCAAGGGAGGGAACCCCGGATGACAGCCGCGCCCATCGCCCCGCGCAAGGCGGGTACGCGGGAGCTCAGTCTTCAGCAGCAGCGGCAGCGCGCCGCCTTCTGGTTTCTGGCCCCCATGCTTTTCGCCCTGATCTGCGTCGCCGCCTGGCCCTTGTTGCGCACGATCTGGTTTTCCTTCACCGACACGACCCTGTCTAACCTCTATGGCGGCAAGTGGATCGGGCTGGACAATTACCTGTCCATGCGGACGCTGTCCTCCGGCAAGGTGATTTACCGCGGCACGCTGGTCGATCCGGCCTGGTGGAACGCGGTCTGGAACACCGTGCGCTTTGCCATCACCTCGGTCCTGATCGAGACAGTGCTGGGCCTGATCGTGGCGCTGGTGCTGAACGCCGAATTCAAGGGGCGCGGGTTGGTGCGCGCCGCCATCCTGATCCCTTGGGCCATCCCGACCATCGTCTCGGCCAAGATGTGGGCCTGGATGCTGAATGACCAGTTCGGGATCATCAACGACATCCTGTTGAGCGTCGGCCTGATCGACCAGAAGATCGCTTGGACCGCCAGCACCGACACCGCCATGTATGCCGTGCTGATGGTGGACATCTGGAAAACCACGCCCTTCATGGCGCTCTTGATCCTTGCCGGCCTGCAAATGGTGCCGCGTGACATCTACGAGGCGGCAAAGCTGGATGGCATCAACCCGGTCAAGGTGTTCTTCAAGGTCACACTGCCCTTGATCCGCCCCGCGCTGATGGTCGCCGTGATCTTCCGCATGCTGGATGCGCTGCGGGTGTTCGATCTGGTCTATGTGCTGACGCCGAATTCGGCGGCCACCAAGACCATGAGCGTGATCAGCCGCGAGAACATGATCGACTTCGACAAGTTCGCCTATGGCGCTGCGCAATCGACGCTGCTGTTCGCCATTCTGGCGGTGTTCGTGTCGCTCTACATCTGGCTGGGCCGGGTGGACCTGTCGGGGGACAGCAAGCAATGACCACACAGAAACTGCTGAAAACCACGGCCTTCTACGCGCTAGTCGTCGTGATCGTCGTCTTCTCGGTCTTTCCCTTCTACTATGCCATCGTGACCAGCTTCTCGACCGGGACGGAACTGTTCAAGGTGAACTACTTCCCCCGCTCGTTCGACTGGTCGAACTACACCCGGGTTCTGGGGCAGCGCAACTTCGCGCAATCCATCCTGAACTCGGTCTTCATCGCCACCACCACCGTGGTCTTCGCGCTGTTCCTTGCGGTGACCGCCTCTTACGCCCTTGCGCGGGTGCGGTTCCGGGGGCGGGGGCTTTTGCTGATGACGATCCTTGCGGTGTCCATGTTCCCGCAAATCGCGGTGCTGGCCGGGTTGTTCGAGTTGATCCGATTCATCGGCATCTTCAACACCCCTTGGGCGATGATCCTGTCCTACACGATCTTCACCCTGCCCTTCACCGTCTGGGTTCTGACCACCTTCATGCGGGACCTGCCGGTCGAGATCGAAGAGGCCGCCATCGTCGATGGCGCGACCCCGTGGATCGTCATCACCCGCGTGTTCCTGCCGCTTCTGTGGCCCGCCTTGGTGACGACGGGGCTTTTGGCCTTCATCGGGGCGTGGAACGAGTTCCTCTTCGCCCTGACCTTCACCAGCTCAGAGACCACGCGGACCGTCCCGGTGGCCATCGGCCTGCTGTCCGGTGCCTCGCAACAGGAAATCCCGTGGGGGCCCATCATGGCGGCAAGCGTCATCGTGACGGTCCCGCTTGTCATCCTCGTCCTCATTTTCCAGCGCAAGATCGTGGCGGGCCTGACCGCCGGCGGCGTGAAAGGCTGATCCACCATGGCCAAGATTGACCTCAAGAACGTGACCAAGTCCTACGGCGCCGTGCAGGTGATCAAGGGCATCGACCTAGAAATCCGCAAAGGCGAATTCATGGTCTTCGTCGGGCCGTCCGGCTGCGGCAAGTCCACGCTCCTGCGCCTGATTTCAGGGCTCGAGGATATCACCACAGGCGAGATGTCCTTTGACGGGGAACGGGTGAACGACCTTGTGCCCTCCAAGCGCGGCATCGCCATGGTGTTCCAGAGCTACGCGCTTTATCCGCACATGAAGGTCTATGACAACATGGCCTTCGGCATGGAACTGTCCAAGGCCAGCAAGGCCGACATCGACAAGCGGGTGCGCGAGGCGGCGAAACTCTTGCAGATCGACCACCTCTTGGACCGCCTGCCCAAGCAACTGTCCGGTGGTCAGCGCCAGCGCGTCGCCATCGGCCGCGCCATCGTGCGCGACCCGCGCGTCTTCCTGTTCGACGAGCCGCTGTCGAACCTTGACGCCGCGCTGCGGGTGCAGACCCGACTGGAGATCGCCAAGCTGCACCATTCGATGCAGGACGTGACGATGATCTACGTCACCCATGACCAGGTCGAGGCAATGACGCTGGCAGACCGCATCGCCGTGCTGCGCGATGGCAAGCTGGAACAGGTGGGCACCCCGGCGGAGCTTTACGAACGCCCGAATTCGCTGTTCGTGGCGGGGTTCATCGGCAGCCCGAAGATGAACTTCCTGACCGGCGCCTTTGCCGCGGCCCAGAACTGCACGACGCTGGGCATCCGGTCGGAACATATCGACGTCCTGCCCGATGGCGCGGGCGATTGGGCGGGTGAGGTTGTCCATGCCGAAGACCTTGGCTCTGACAACTTCCTGTTCGTCGAAATCGGCAGCGACGAGCCTGTCATCGTGCGCCAGCCCGGCAAGCTGTCCATCCCCTTGGGCACGCGCATCGGTCTGCGCCCGCAGGCCGCCAACATCCATCGCTTTGACGCGGACGGCAAACCGATCCGCTGACCCGAAACGAAACCGCGCCGCTCCCGCGCGGGACAGAAGGAGAAGACCATGTCCATTCGCGTCACCGTCTTTGGTGAGAACGTCCACGAACACAAGAACAAGGTCGTGGCCGAAGTCTATCCCGACACGATGCACGGCACCATCGCCGCCGCGCTGAACACTGCGGGCGGGATCACCGCCAGCACCGTGACGCTGCAAGACCCCGAGCACGGGCTGACGGCGGAAAAGCTGGCCGAAACCGATGTGCTGATCTGGTGGGGGCATGCCGCCCATGGCGAAGTTCAGGATGAGATCGTGGAGCGGATCTGCAACGCGGTCTGGGGCGGCATGGGGATCATCTTCCTGCACTCGGCCCATTTCTCAAAGCCCTTCAAACGCCTGATGGGTGCGCCCTGCAACCTGACATGGCGTGAGGCCGGGGAGCGGGAGCGTCTGTGGGTCACCAGCCGCAACCACCCCATCGCGGCGGGATTGCCGGATCATTTCGAGTTGGAACACGAAGAGATGTATGGCGAACCCTTTGGCGTGCCCGATCCGATGGAAACGGTGTTCGTGTCATGGTTCGCGGGCGGCGAGGTGTTCCGTTCCGGCCTGACCTACAAGCGCGGCGCGGGCAGCGTGTTCTACTTCCGCCCGGGGCATGAAACCTATCCGACCTATCACGACGCCAACATCCAGCGCGTGATCGCCAACGCCTGCCGCTGGGCCTACAACCCCGCGCCGCGCATCGCCAACCCGAATGACGCGCCGAACGTGCCGGTCGAGGTGGCACTGGAACCCATCGTCGAACGCGGCCCCCGCCTGCATCAAGACGGCGAAGCGGGGTATCGCTGATGGCCGCGCCTGTTCGTCTGCTGATCGTGGGCACCGGCGGCATGGCCAAGAACCATGCCGAAGGCTTCTCGGCGATCCCCGGCGTGACCGTGGTGGGTGGCGTTGACACCCGGCCCGCGCAACTGGCCGCCTTCCAGGAGGCGCATGGCATCCCGCATGGTTTCGCCAGCATCGACGACGCCCTGCGCTGGGGCGAATTCGACGCCGTGACCAATGTCACGCCGGACGCCGCGCATTACGCCACCACCCTGCCCTTCCTTTCGGCGGGCAAGCATGTGCTGTGCGAAAAGCCGCTCGCCACCAATGAAGCCGCCGCCGCCGAGATGGCCGAAGCGGCGGAAAAGGCGGGCGTGGTCAACATGGTCAACCTGTCCTACCGTAACGTCGCGGCGCTGCAACATGCAGCCAAGATGGTGCGCGACGGGGCCATCGGCACCATCCGCCATTTCGAGGCGTCCTATCTGCAAAGCTGGCTGACGCAGGATGCCTGGGGCGCATGGGACAAGGAAAGCCAATGGCTGTGGCGACTGTCCACGGCGCATGGGTCCAAGGGCGTGCTGGGCGATGTGGGCATCCATATCCTTGACTACGCGACCTTCATCGCGGGCCAAGGCGTGACCGAGATTTCCTGCCGCCTTGCCACCTTTGACAAGGCCCCCGGCGGGCAGATCGGGGAATATGTGTTGGACGCCAACGACTCTGCGACCATGCAGGTCGTGCTGGACAATGGCGCGCTGGGCACGGTCGCTGCCACCCGCTTTGCCAGCGGCCACCACAATGACCTGCGCCTGCGCCTTTATGGCGACAAGGGCGGGTTGGAAGTGCAGTTCGAAAAGACCGTCAGCCGCCTGTTCGCCTGTCTGGGTGACGACATCAAGACCGCCGACTGGCACGAGGTGGACTGCCCGCCCGTGCCGACGATCTATCAGCGCTTCATCGCCGCGATCCGCGGGGAAGGCCCGGCCGAACCCACCTTTGCCCGCGGGGCAGAGTTGCAAAAGATGCTCGACCGCGCCGAACAATCGGCCGCGCAACGCGGCCTCAGCCTGTCGGTGTGAACCGTCAGACGGCGCGTGAAAGCCCCCCGTCCCACTGGACGGGGGGCTTTCGTGTCTTCAGACCGTGACGGTCGCGTCGCGTTCGTAGCTGAACACCGTGACGGCAGAGGCATCTTCGATGATGCAGGGGAACAGGTTCTGCACCTCGGACAGCACCTCGGGCCGGGTGGTCTGCATGCGCTGGAATGCCTTCTGGCAATCGAACCGGGCAATGACCTTGACCAGCCCATCCTTGCGCGACGGCACGGTCAGGCCGGAACCATCCTGACGGCCCGGTTTGCGGACCACGGCTTCCGAAACATGGGATGCAAGCTTTGGCGGGCATGGACCATGCCGCTGCCTCTACCGCGATTGGATCATATCAGCGTGAGCGGCACCGACAGTTGGTATCCCCAGGTCCGCACCACGTGCAACGGCTGGCCCTCTGCACCGGCGGCGATCAATTTCTTGCGCAGGCGCACGATCTTGACCCCCAGCGCGGCCTTGCTGACCGGGGCGGAGGCAGGCCCCATCCGCAGGATGCTGTCCACATCCAGACGATTGTCGGGCGCCGTCGCAAAAGCCTCGAGCAAGGCGGTCTCGCTGGCGGTCAGGGCCTGCGTCCCATGGCGGCCCAGCAGCGTCATGGTCTTTCGGTTCAGGACCAGGGGCGCGGCGCTGGTTTCGGGCGGCGAGGCCAGACCGCGGCGGTCATTGTTCAGGCGCCGCGCCAAGGCACGGATGGACGCCGTCAGTTCCGGGGCGGAACTCGGTTTGGTCAGGTAGATGTCCGCCCCGCTTTCATACCCGGCGCTGCGTTCCGCCGGTGCGCCGCGCGCGGTCAGCATGATGATCCCCAGACCGGGCCAGTCCTCCCGCAACCGGCGGGCCAGCGAGACGCCATCCTCGCCAGGCAGGTTCAGGTCCAACAGCAGGATGTCCACGGAGCCGATGCTGCAATTTGCCAAGAACCCCTCGGCGCTTTCAAAGGCGGCGACGTGGTGGTCCTCGGCGGCCAGCACATCGACCAGCGACTCCCGCAAGGCGGCATTGTCTTCGACGATCACGATATTCAGCATGGCAACCACAGACGAAAGCGCACGCGGCCGCCCTGCGGCTCATAGGCGATGCCACCGCCCAAGATCCGCACCAGCCCCTGTACGAGGTAAAGTCCAAGCCCGGAACCGATCTGCGACAAGGCGCGCGGGCTGCGGTAATAGCGTTCAAAGACCCGGGCCGGGTCAGGCATCCCGGCTTGGCCTGCGTCATTCTCCACCGTGATCTCCAACCGGCCCTCCGGTGCCTCGGCCAGTGCCACATCGACGCGCGACCCGGCGGGAGAGTATTTCAGCGCGTTCTCGATCAGATTGCTGACGATCACCCGCAGCAGGACCGGATCGCTTTTCAGTGTCAGTGCCTCGGGCGCGGCCAACACGGTCCGCTCCGCCGCCGGATGGGAGGCGCAGGCCTCGCGCAGGATCAGGGCCGGATCGCAGGCGACGCGGGTGATGCTCTGTTCCACGCTGTCCAAGTGCACCGACTGGTTGCAGCGGTCGATCACCGTCGTCAGATCGCGGATCGCCTCGGCGATGCGGTCGCGCTGCCGCTCTCCGATCTTTGGGGCAGAGACCGACATGTTGATGACCGCCATCGCATTCTTCGTCTCGTGGGTCAGCATGTCGATGAACCGCATCAACGTGCGTTTTTGCTCTTCCTCGGCGGCGCGACGCTGTTGCAGGGCGGCAAGGACGGTCTGCGCCCGCTGCGCCTCGGCCAGCAGGTTCTGCCCGTGCAGATGCAGGATCGCTGCCATCAACACGCCGGTGGCCGTTCCGTGGATCATGGTGCCGTAAAGCGAGAAGGTCCCGATCTCGAACAGGCCGATCAGCGTCAGCACCCAGACCAGCAAGGCGCCCGACAGCAGCGCATAGATCCCCCGCATCGTCCGCAATCCCGGCGAGGCGCTTTTGCGCGTGCTGAAGGCGGTGACGAAAAAGGCGAAGGGTGACAGAGCGATGCTGAAGGCATTGATCATCAGGGCCGTGGCACGGTCGCCCACCCAGAAAATGACAAAAGCGATGAGCATGGTGACAATCAGCGCATCCATCAGACGCAGGCTGGCCCAATGCGGATCAAAGCGGCGCAGGAAGGTGCGATGGAAGGCGATGGACAAGACCGACACGCCGATCACCGCCGCGCGATAGGTCAGAAAAACGGTCTCTTGCGGCATGGTCGGCGCGGCAAGGCTGATGTAGCCAAAGTAGAAGGTGTTGTGAAACAGCCATCCGGCCTGCAGGGCCGCGAACCACCAGAACAGACGCTCACGCGTGAGCACGGCCATCCGCAACGACCACAGCATCAGGACCAGCATCATCGACATGTAGGTGATCTGGAGGAAGTCGATCATCAGACCTTGCCGATGGGCCACGAATTTCGGCAGCGCCGCGATATAGGCCGAGAACGAGCCCGTCGTCTCCAGCCGCAGGTAGTAGATCGTCCCTTCGGGTTCGGGCTTGACGCGGAACCCGCGCAAGGACGACGCCCAGTCCTCGGCCCCGACGGGCACCCGCCCTCCCAGATTGCGCGCGTCCCATGTGCCGGGATTGTCCGTCCCGGGTGCATAAAGCGTCATGTGGTCAAAGGTGGGTGGCCGGACCACCAGAACCGTTCCCGCGCCATCCGGGGCCGGCAGGACCGTCATCCGCACCCAGAAGGCCGCGCCCGTATAGCCCGCGATGATCAGTTGCCCGCTTGGCGCGAACCTCTTGCCCCGCACCTCTTCCAGCGTCATGGACCCGGTCGGATCGCGCAGCAGGCCCACGTCGCGGATCAGATCGGTTCCGGCAAGCGTCGTCACCAAAGGCCCCGCGTCGGCCCTCGCCATCTGCGCGCGCGGCAGCCAACCTGCGATGCACAGCACCAGCGCCAGAAACAGGCTCAGGACCAGTTGCCGCTTCAGGGACGCAACGGGGCGGTTCATCGGTCAATCCAGCGGGTTGAGTCAGCGCGGCCGGAAAATGGCCGCCTTTGCGCATCGGTAGCGGCAACGACAGGCCAGACAAATCCGCCAATCGGATGACAATGTATCGATTATGATTAGACCCATCCGAATGGAAAATTCAGCCGCTCACGGCATTGCGAATTTTATACCGATGCTACGTTTTCCTACAAAACACTACCGGCTAAGAATTGGGCATGGTCGGTGAGGCGATTGTCGGAGCGTGCGTGATGGACGAATCGGAACTGGACTTTTTCCAATTCCTTGAACTCCAGATTGCTGAACAACGCATCGTCGAGGATGAGTTGGATCTGGCCAAACTGGCCGCGCTTGTTCCCCATTTGTGTGATGCCCTGCGCATCACGTTGAAAGACACAGACGCCGGTGCGTCCGCTCTTGCAAGAGCGCGGGCTGTCACCGCCGAAGTGGTCCGCGCCGCGTGAGCGGCGGGCTGGTGCGGTGACCCTCCGGGGTGCCTAACGGAGCGGTCACCGCCGTGCATGTCCCCCCGTCTTCCAGTTGACCGTCGGGCTTTGCCCGGCTGCGGACGTAGCCCTTGTCGTCCCCATATCTCCCTTTCCCAACCCGTCCTCCGCCACAACCAGCGGTTCGACACCGGCGGCCTTTGGCCCTGACCAAGGTCGGCCAAAGGTGTTGATCGGGCCAGAATGATCGCACCCGTCGCCAAACTTGACTTGCATGAACATTTCGCGCGACACTCCCCCAAAGACAGGAGACGCCGATGTCAAACGACCCGCTTTTGCAGCCCTACAAGCTGAAGCATCTGACCCTGCGCAACCGGATCATGATTACCAGCCATGAACCGGCCTACCCCGAGGATGGGATGCCGAAAGGGCGCTATCGCGCCTATCATGCGGAACGGGCCAAGGCAGGCGTCGCGCTGACGATGACGGCGGGATCGGCCTCGGTCGCACGCGACAGCCCGCCGGTGTTCAACAACATCCTCGCCTGGAAGGATGAGGTTGTGGGCTGGATGAAGCAGATGGTCGATGAATGTCATGACCATGGCGCGGCGGTGATGATCCAACTGACCCACCTTGGCCGCCGCACGCGCTGGGACAAGGGGGATTGGCTGCCTGTCGTCGCCCCCAGCCATGAACGCGAAGCCGCCCACCGCGCATTCCCCAAGCGGATCGAAGATTGGGACATGACCCGCATCATCGCGGATTTCGCCGATGCCGCCGAACGGATGCAGGCCGCTGGCGTCGACGGGATCGAGCTTGAGGCTTATGGCCACCTGCTGGAACAGTTCTGGTCGCCCCTGACCAACGACCTGCCCCACCCCTATGGCGGCAGTCTGGACAACCGCCTGCGCTTTACCTTTGACGTCCTGCGCGCCATCCGCGCCCGTTGCGGCACCGATTTCATCGTGGGCTTGAGGTACACGGGCGACGAGGTCACACCGGGCGGCACTACGAAGGAAGAGGGGCTGGAAATCAGTCGCAAGCTGCGCGACAGCGGTTTGGTCGATTTCCTGAACGTTGTCCGGGGCCGGATCGACACGGACCCTGCCCTGACCGACCTGATCCCGATCCAAGGCATGAAAAGCGCGCCGCATCTGGATTTTGCGGGCGAGGTTCGCGCCGCGACCGGTTTTCCCACCTTTCACGCCGCGCGCATCCCCGATGTCGCCACCGCGCGCCATGCCATCGCCTCGGGCAAGCTCGACATGGTCGGCATGACCCGCGCCCATATGGCCGATCCCCATATCGTCCGGAAGATCATCGAAAAGCGCGAGGATGACATCCGCCCCTGCGTCGGCGCGAACTACTGCCTTGACCGCATCTATCAGGGTGGCCACGCCTTTTGCCTGCACAACCCCGCCACGGGTCGCGAAGAGACGATGCCGCATCTGATCCCGGCGGCAGTTGTGAAAAAGCGCATCACCATCATCGGCGCCGGTCCTGCGGGGGTCGAGGCGGCGCGCGTGGCAGCAGAGCGGGGTCATGTGGTGACGGTGTTTGAGGCCGCCGATAAACCCGGCGGCCAGATCCGCCTGACCGCGCAAGACCCGCGCCGGCGCGAGATGATTTCCGTCATCGGCTGGCGCATGGCGCAGGCGGAAAAGAAGGGCGTCACCTTCCACTTCAACACCTTCGCCGATGCGGATGCCGTGCTGGCCACCAACCCCGATGAGGTCATCATCGCCACAGGGGGCCTGCCGCACACGGCGGTTCTGACGGCGGGCAATGATCTGGTGCATTCGGCGTGGGACATCCTGTCGGGCGATGTGAAGCCCGGTGCCAATGTGATGCTTTACGACGACGCAGGCGACCATGCCGCCTTGCAGGCCGCGGATCTGATCTCTGCAACCGGGGCAGCGGTCGAGATCGTCACCCCCGACCGCAGCTTCGCGCCCGAAGTGATGGCGATGAACCTTGTGCCCTATATGCGCAACCTTCAGGGCCGCAACACCACCTTTACCGTGACATGGCGGCTGATGTCCGTGGTGCGCGATGGCAACCAGTTGCGCGCAACTCTTGGCAGCGATTACGGCGATTATCGCAAGGAGCGGCTGGTCGATCAGGTGATCGTCAACCATGGCACCCTGCCCTTGGATGACCTGTATTTCGCGCTGAAACCCCTGTCGCGCAATGGCGGTGAGGTGGATTACGACGCGCTCTCCACCGGGGGCTTGCAAACGATCACCCGCAACCCCGATGCCCCGTTCCGCGTCTTCCGCATCGGCGACGCGGTGTCCGCCCGCAACACCCATGCCGCGATCTATGACGCGTTGCGGTTGGTCAAAGACCTCTGACCGGAAGGGCAGTCCGTGACCTCGCACCCCCGCCTGATGGCCCCGCTGCAATTGCGCAGCCAGACCCTGCGCAACCGCATCGTCTTTGGCGCACATACCAACAACATGTCCGACATGGGCCTGCCCGGCCCGCGCACCGCCGGGTATTTGCTGGAGCGGGCCTTGGGCGGGGCGGCGATGATCGTGGCCGAACCCGTGCCCGTCCATCGCACCGGCGTGTTGACGCGCGGCAATTTCCTGCATGCGACAGACGAGGTGATCCCGCATTTCCGAAAGGTGACAGAGCCAGTGAAAGAGGCAGGGGCCGTGATCCTGCAACAGCTTTACCACATCGGCGCGCATGGCGACTCCGACCTCAGCTTCGCGCCGCATTGGTCGCCCTCGGGTCACGCCAGCTATCACGACAGCGACGGGTCGCACCGCATGACGGAAACCGAGATTTGGGAGTTGATCGACGCCCATGTCGCCGCCGCCGTCCGCTGCAAGGGCGCAGGCTTTCAGGGGGTCGAGGTCTGGGCCGCCTATCATTCCCTGCTGGACCAGTTCTGGACGCCGTGGAGCAACACCCGCGATGACCAATGGGGCGGGTCCTTGGAAAACCGCACCCGGTTTTCCCGCACCGTGATCGAACGCATCCGTCGCGCCTGTGGTGAGGAGTTCATCATCGGTCTGGCTGTGTCCACCAGCGACGCGCAGGATGTGACTTTGTCGGTGGAATCCCTGTTGGAAATCATCGCTTTGCATGACGCCACGGGTCATGTCGATTATATCACCTGCGGGCATGGCGGATACCTCGACTTTGAACGCCTGATGCCGACCTTCCTGTTCGGCGAAAAGCTGACCGCACCGGTGACGGAACAGATCAAGGCCGTGGTCAAGCACGCCAAGGTCACGTCCGAGGCGCATGTCAGGACGCCGGAAAACGCGGAAAGCATCATCGCCTCTGGCCAAGCAGATCTTGTGTCGATCGTGCGCGGCCAGATCGCCGACCCGCATCTGGCGCGCAAGACCGCCGAGGGCCGCGCGGGCGATGTGCGCGGCTGCATTTCCTGCAATCAGATGTGCTGGGGGCGGCGGTCGCGGGATTACTGGATTTCCTGCCTGATCAACCCGAGCGTGGGCCGCGAATGGGAGTGGGGCGGGGATCGCTTCGCCAAATCCGAGAACCCAACCTCGGTCCTCGTCGTGGGTGCCGGTCCCGCAGGGCTGGAGGCTGCCCGCGTGGCCGCCGAACGGGGGCATAAGGTCGAGATCGTCGAGGCCGCGCCGCAGATCGGCGGGCAATTCCGCCTTGCCGGGATGCAACCGCGCCGGGGGCAGATCCTTGACCTGTTGGATTGGTATGAACGGCAGTTCGCAAACCTTGGCGTGACGCTGCGGCTGAACAGCTTTCTGGATGACGCCGACATTGCCGCCCATCCGGCAGGGGTGGTGATCCTCGCCACCGGATCGTTGCCTGACCCACAGGCACGCCAGCGCTGGCTGCCCGCCGCCGAGGCCTTGCCGGGGCTGGACAACGGTGGCGTCTGGTCCCCGGAAGAGGTGCTGCGGCGCGAGGCGAAACTGTCCGACACCGTGATCGTCTATGACGAGGGCGGCAATTGGCGCGGGGTCGGCACGGCTTGGGCGCTGGCCGAACAGGGCAAACAGGTGGTGATCGTGACGCCTGATCCCTATGTGGGCAAGGAAATCACCCGCACCTCTGCCGACGGTCCGGCGCGCGGGCGTCTGGCACGGGCCGGGGCCAGGTTCCTGACCGAACATGTCATCACGCGCTGGCACGGCAATGGCGCGACCGTCCGCAGCATGTTGACGGGGGTTGAGGAAACCATCGCGGCATCGGGTCTGGTGATGGCCACGACCAACATCGCCTTTGACCCCTTCCCCGAAACCTTCCCCGGCAAGATCACCCACCGCATCGGCGATTGCGCTGCCCCGCGGCAAGCGCCGTATGCCTTTCACGAAGGCCGCAAGGTGGCGCTTGGCCTCAACTAGGCGTCCCCAAGCGAACCAGAGGACCATCCGGCCCGACCAGCCATCTTGCGGGTCAAGCATGGGTCACCCGGAAGGACGGTGCGACGGAGGGTGGCGGGTTTGCTGTGTCCTCCTCGTCGCCCGCGTCCTGACCCAGACGAAAGGCCGCTGCGGACCCCGACAGCCGGTGCGAATCCTGTTTCAATGAATTGCTCATCGCTAGCGACCGCTCGGCCAGTATGGCGCCCCGCCGCACGACATCCTCCAACGTGCGCAGACAGGCGACCAGATTGCCCAGACCGCCGGATTGCTCCCGCGTGCGCTGCGCGATTTCAGCGACCGAGGCCGCATTCTCCACAGTGTGCCGGATCAACACGCCCAGCGCGTCACTGGTCTGCTGCACCAGATGCGATCCTTCGGCCATGCTGTGGCGGCTGGCAGTGACGAGCATCTGGATGTCCTTGGCTGAATCCGCCGCGCGCTGCGCCAAGGCCCGCACTTCGGTTGCCACCACGGCAAAGCCACGCCCGGCCTCTCCGGCACGCGCGGCCTCGACCCCGGCGTTCAGGGCCAGCAGGTTGGTCTGAAACGCGATGGCTTCCATCACTTCAGAGATGGTGCCGATCTTGCCCGAACTGGCCTCCATCCGCTGCATCGCCTGCACGGCACTGGTCAGGATGCGCCCGCCCTCTTCGGCAGCCGTGCGGCTTTGCACCATGCGGTCACTGGCAGTGACAGCGTGGCGGGTGGTGGCGTCGGCGCTGTCGGTCATCTGTTCCAGCAACACCAGCGCCGAGCCAAGGATGCCGGACTGTTCCGTCGCATGGACGGCATTCTGGTCCGCCACCCGCGCCAGATCATCGGCCGAGTCGCGCAGGCCTGCGGAACTGGTCTCAAGCTGTTCGACCATGTCACGCAGGACATTGGCCATGGCGTCGAACTGCTGATGCACCACGGCATACTGGCCCGAAACGCCCCCGCGGATCGAGGCGTTCAGGTTGCCGCTGGCCAGGCAGCCGAACGCCTCTCCAAGCGCGGTGACAAAACCGAGGGTTTCCGCCCGGTCCTGCGCGTGCTGAGCCGCTGTCGTTTCGGCCTCCTGGCGTGCGGCATCGGCCTTCTTCAAGGCCGCCTCCGCCGCCTGTAGATTTGTCGCCGCCGATTGGAACAGGCGGTTCAGCACGCTGGCCAGCCAGATCATTGGCACCGCCTGCACGATGAGCACCGCCGCGTGCAGCAAGACGCGGCCAAGCGCGGCCTCTCCGGGATAGACGGCGGCCGTCAGCGCGAAGTTCAGCACCAGATGGTGGACCGCGATCAGACCGGCATAGAGCAGGATCGGACGCCAGTCGCAAAACACGGCCGTCAGGGCAAAAGCCGCAAAGAACATCATGTGGGCGTCGGGCTGCCAAGGATGGCCACGCATCAGCCAGACAACAAAAGCAACCCCCACCGCCAGGCCCGCCGAGGCCGCCAGACGCGCGCCAAGACCTCCCGGATCGCGGCGATGTTCGACCCAGACGGCGACGGTAATGGCCGCCAGCACCGCCGCTTCGCGCAGGCCGCCGGTGCCGAGGACCTGCCCCGTCAGGGCCACCGCCACCACCAGCAGCGCAAGGATCACCACCGCGAAGCCGCCGGCCTTGGCCCTCAGATCATCGACCATCAGGATCATCCTGTCGCTCCCTTGCTGTCATTACGCCACAGGCAGCCCAGCCCCCCGTCGGCGCGCATCACGAAAAACCCCATGCGGGACAGGGGCATCGGATCATCCGAAGCCGCAAACACCACCAGCCGCCCGCCCCAGCGGATGTCCAACGGGGGCAATCCCACTGCGTCGGAAAAGGCAAAGCCGCCCGGCCGCCATGGTGGCACGATCACGGCCATGGGCTGCCCCTGCGGCGGCGGGCCGAAATGTCCGGCCCCCAAGGTACCGAACCCAAGGAATGTGATGACCATCGCGGTTTGCCATGCGGCCAAGATTTGCCTCCTGTCTGTCGCGCCCTGCCGTCCACCGTCAGAACTCTGCCCAGGTGCCTGTGGCTTGCGCGCCCCGGTCGCCCTGCGTGCGGGCTGCGACGGCAACGGCGGGGGCCCAGTCCACCACCTTGGGGTCGATGACCGTGCGTCCTGCTGCGGCGCGACGCGCCGGGACTTGCGGCGCGGTCCGCCGGGTTTGCCGGGTCTGGAACCCGGCCAAGGCCACGATCAACTCTTCGGAGCGGGATTGCAGCGTCACCGCCGCGGCAGAGGTTTCTTCTGCAACGGCGCTGTTTTGCTGGGTGACATTGTCCAGTTGCGCCACGCCGGAGTTCACCTCTGCCAGACCCCGCGCCTGTTCGGCTGCGGCCATCGCGATATCCGCCACTAGCCCCGCTGCTTCCTGCGCGCGGCCCAGAATCTCGGCCAGACTGTCGCCCGCGCGCCGCACCAGCGCCGACCCCTGACCGACCTGCGCCGAGGAGTCAGAGATCAACGTCTTGATTTCCCGCGCCGAATCCGATGCCCGCTGCGCCAGAAGCCGCACCTCTGACGCGACCACGGCAAAGCCGCGACCAGCCTCGCCAGCCCGGGCAGCCTCGACCCCGGCGTTCAGGGCCAAGAGGTTGGTTTGAAAGGCGATATCGTCGATCACGCCGATGATGCGGGTGATCTGATCCGATCCACGTTCGATCCCCTGCATGGCGGCGACGGCATCGCGGACGATATCGGCCCCACGCTCTGCCCCTGTGCGATTGTCGAAGCTGGCCTCTTGCGCCCGGCTGGCACGTTGCGCGGTGCTGGATACGGATTGCGTCAGTTCAGTCAGGGCGGCGGCGGATTCTTCCAGCGTCGCGGCCTGAGTTTCGGCGCGGCCAGACAATTCGCGGCTGGCGTCCGCGATTTCCGCCGCACTGTCGCGCACGCCGCGGGCGATCAGGGTGACTTGGTCAATCACATGACTGACGCGGTCCACAACGGCATTGTAGCTTTGGCGCAGCGGATCGTATTCCGGCGGAAAGGGGGCGTCGGACGGGCTTGGGATCGGGGTGGTCAGGTCGCCTTCGGCCAGACGGGCGAGACCGGCGCGCAGCTCTTCCACCACACGGGCAAGGTCGGCGCTCTGGCGTTCCCGCGCGGCCTCCTGTGCGGCGGCGGCTTCAGCCAAGGCCACCCCCGCGAGCAGGTCGGCACGCAAGGCGATGCAGGCGCGGGTCAACTCTCCGATGTCATCTGCGGCTTCGGTCGGTGCGATATCCGTCTGATAATCGCGCCGCGCCAAACACGCAACGGTGGTAGCCGCCTCGCGCAGCGGGCGCATGATGCGGTTGACCACCAGATGGCTGACAAAGGTTGCCACGGCGAGGATGAAGGCCGCCGGAAGCAGCAACTTGTCGGCAAAACCCAGCACCGCCTCGCGGACGGTCTGCGCCGGAACGGTGGCGGCCAGGGCGGCGATGAAGTCTCCAGTCCGGTCATGGATCGGTTGCACCACCGCAAAATGTGTTGCCACCGCCAGCGGAACCTCGCCTTGAAAAGGGGTGCCGGACTCGAGCTTGGCCCACAAGGCCGGGTCCGTCTCCAGCGCCGCAGCGAAGGTTTCCGCATCGGACATGTCAGGCGGACTGGTCAGCACCACATCAAGGCCACCTGTCACCGCGTCACGCTGCAAGATGGTCACCTGGCCGCCGGTCAGGGCTTGAACGCGGTCAATGATCTCGGGCGACGCGACCAGAGACACATCCGGCCGCTGGGCGGCTGGGCGGTCTGACCTTGCGTCCGGCGTGGCAAAGCGCAGGTCCAACTCATCGGCGAAGACCGCCATGGCCACGCGCAACCGATCCTGCGTCGCCCGGTTGATGTCGTGATACTTGAGTCCCAGAAAGACAGCCGACAACGTGACTGTCAGGGCCAGCAGCGTTACCGCAATCAGGAGCGTGATGCGAAGCGCCACGGACATGCGCGAGATGAGGTGCATTTCAATTCCCCGAAAAAGCCAAGGCAACCATGGCGTCAAAACAACTCGATACTGCCCGGATCGTCAGGCGGCGGCCGCGGCGGCGCGGCAAGCTCTGGCGTCCGGTCCAGCAGCATTTGCTGCGCCTTGCCGGTGGCGGGCCAAAAGCGGACCCGCCGCGCCTGCGCGCCCCCCAGACTCTTGGCACGCAGGGGGATGCCCTCTCCTTGCAGAAAGGCCAGTGCCGCCACACCGTTGCGGTGACCTATGTCGGGCAGTCCGGTCAGCATGTGACCGCCGCCGAACAGCTTTGCCTCCAGCCGGGGACGTTGCGCGCCCAGCTTGATCAGGCTGTTCACCAAACGCTCCATCGCTGCGCTGGCAAAGCTGATGTCCCGCCGGCGCGAATCTTCGGGCAACAGGAAGTGGTTCATGCCCCCGATCCGGCGCACCGGATCATAAAGGCAGGCGGCGACACATGACCCCAGCACCGTCGTCATCACCGTATCGGGTTGGTCCGAGACGTGATGTTCGCCTTGAATCACATACACCGTACGGAAGGCGTGCAACGTCATCGGGCTGCGCCTTGGGGCCAAAGGGCATGGCCGTCTTCGGCAGGCGCCGGATGCCGCCGAAGACAGCCGCCCGGGAAAGGCAGAAACCTTGCTGCCCTGCCCTTTGTGCCCTGTTGTTTTGCCCGCATGTCATCCGCCCAGATTCCATTGTCTCCGGACACCGTCCCACAGCTTTCTGAACGAATGGTTTCTGGCGGCGGGGCTGAAATGCCGCGCATTTTCGAAATTCGCCGCAGGCCGGAAACCCACTGTTAATCGCTGGATGCGATGACGGGCGACAGGCGAGTCAGGGCATGGCTGCTCTGCGCCGCCACAAGGATGCACCTGCAAGGGGACGCCGCATGAACAAAGACCTGATCCTTCCCAGCCGCCTTGACTCTTCGGGCGCTCCTCTCTTGGCGCTGACCCTGACGGCGCGGCGCGGCGCGGCGCTCCGACTGGATGCCTCGGGGGTGGAGGTGATCGGCGCCCTGGCGTTCGAGGTGATCATCGCGGCCGGGCGACAATGGGGCATCGACGGGCAGTGCTTTGCGACGGGGCGGCTGTCGGACCGCTATCTGGAAAGCTGCGATGCGCTGGGACTGCGGCCGGATGCGCCTTGGCTGACCCATGGCGCGGCGGAACCGGGGCAGACGGCATGACGATCCGCATCCTTGCGATTGATGACAGTCCCACGATGCGCGGCCTGATCGCCGCCGCCTTGGAACCCGCCGGATTTGAGGTGCATCTGGCCGAAGACGGGATCGATGGCCTGGACCGCCTGTTAGCCGCAGACCCCCATCTGGTGATCACCGATATCAACATGCCCCAGATGGACGGTTTCGGCGTGATCACGGCGGTGCGCGCCAGCACGGGCCATGCCAGCCTTCCCATCCTTGTACTGACCACCGAAACCGGAGCCGAGCTGAAGCAGCGCGCGCGCAGTGCGGGGGCGACCGGCTGGATCGTGAAGCCGTTTGACGAAGCCGGTCTGATCGACACGATCAACCGCGTGCTGGGGCTGTGACCATGGCCGGACCGGATACGCTTCGGGCCACATTTTTTGAGGAATGCGAAGACCTTCTGTCCCGGCTTGGCGATGGACTGTCGCTGATGGCCGAGCCGGGCGAGACGTCGGATATTGAAACCGTCCACGGTGTCTTTCGCGCGGTCCACTCCGTCAAGGGCGGGGCGGCGGCCTTTGGCCTGACCTCCGTGGTGGAGTTTGCGCATGTGTTTGAAACCGTGCTGGACCTGATGCGTTCGGGCAGGCTGCCGGTGTCCCTCCCCGCCATGCAGACCCTTCTGCGCGCATCCGATGTGCTGGCCGATCTGGTCACCGTCGCGCGGGATGGCGGGGCCGACCCGCCCCAGATGGCCAGCTTGCTGATGGAGCTGGATCTTTTGGCCGAACAGGGCCCGGCCCCCGATCTGATCGAGGCGGATTTCGACTTCCAGCCCGTGCCGATCCATATCCCTGATGGGGTCGCGCCCAGCATCACCCCGGACCCTGTGACCTACGCCATCACACTGTCCCCTCTGGCCGGTCTTTATGCCCATGGCCATGAACCCGCCGCCTTGATCCGGGCCCTGCGCCGTTTGGGAGAGGTGGAGGTGATCGCCGACATCGACGCGATCCGCCCACTGGCGGCGTTGGACCTGTCGCGTCCCGGCCTGCGCTGGCAGATGCGGCTGACGACGACCAAAGCGCGTGACGAGATCGAGGCGGTGTTCGATTTCGTCGGAGACGATGCCGAGGTAACCATCACCCGGCTCTTGCCCGAACCGACCCTCCCGACAGAAGCGCCGGCCCCGATCATGCCAGCGCCTCCGTCGCAACGGCCCACGGACAGCAGTCCCGCCGGGAGCGCGGCGGCGGTCCTGCCCCTCTCCGCCACGATCCGCGTCAATCTTGACCGGGTGGACCGGCTGATCAACCAGATCGGGGAACTGGTCATCCTTGAGGCGGTGCTGGCGCAGGCCGTGACAACAGCCGGTCTGCGCGATGACAGCGATCTGGCCACCAGCCTCGCCGGGATCAGGCAACTTGCGGGAAGCATTCAGGAAACGGTCCTGTCAATCCGTGCGCAGCCCTTGAAACCGGTGTTCCAGCGCATGCAGCGCATCACGCGTGAGGCGGGCGATGCCACCGGAAAGCAGGTCCGGCTGGCGATGATCGGCGACACGACAGAGGTGGACAAGACCGTCATCGAACGGCTTGCCGACCCGCTGACCCACATGATCCGCAACGCGGTGGATCACGGGATCGAAGCCCCCGCGCAGCGGATGGCGCTTGGCAAGCCGCCGGTGGGCGTGATCACCCTTTCGGCGGCGCACAGGTCCGGGCGGGTGATCATCGAACTGTCCGACGATGGCGGCGGCATCGACCGCAGCCGCGTGCGCGCCATCGCCGAAGCGCGCGGACTGGTGGCCACGGACGCGGTGCTGACACCGGCGGACATCGACAACCTTCTGTTCCTGCCGGGCTTTTCGTCC
Source organism: Paracoccaceae bacterium (assembly GCA_027486345.1). Classification (GTDB taxonomy): domain Bacteria; phylum Pseudomonadota; class Alphaproteobacteria; order Rhodobacterales; family Rhodobacteraceae; genus Paragemmobacter. The sequence goes on along the minus strand of JAIXPH010000024.1, from coordinate 15,653 downwards.
AAGGAAGAGGCGTCTTCCCTGTCAGGGCGCGGCGTCGGTCTGGATGTGGTCCGGCGCGAGATCCAATCGCTGGGCGGACGCGTCACCCTGCAATCCGTGCCGGGACAGGGCACCACCTTCACCATCGCGCTGCCACTGACCTTGGCCGTGCTCGATGGGATGCTGATCAGCGTCGGCCCTGAGACCATGGTATTGCCCCTGTCCGCGATCGTGGAAACGATCCGGCCCGCCTCTGCGCAGATCCACCTTCTGGGCCAGAGCGGGCGGCTGGTGGCCAATCGGGGTGCCTTGGTGCCCATCATCGACCTCGCGGACTGTTTCGGATTTGCACCCATCGCGGATTTGGATCGCAGCGTGCTGATCATGGTCGAATCCGATTCCGGGCGCCGGGCCGCCCTGGCCGCGACCGGCATCCACGATCAGCGGCAGGTCGTGATCAAGAGCCTTGAGCAGAACTACGGCAGTGTGCACGGCATCTCTGCCGCGACGATCCTTGGGGACGGCCGCATCGCCCTGATCATCGACCCGGAAGAAATCCTTCGCAGCACCGCGGTCGACTCTCCGTCCGCCGCCCGAACCGCCCATGGATGACGCATGCGCCAGATGATGCTTCAGCACACCGCCGACCAGAATGATGTCGTCGCCCTGCGCATCGGCGATCAGGACTATTGCATCGATATAGAGGTGGTGCGCGAAATCCGCGGATGGTCACCCACCACCGTGTTGCCCCACGCCCCCGCACATGTGACCGGGGTGATCAACCTGCGCGGCGCGGTGGTCGCGGTCGTCGATCTGGCCGCGCGACTGGGGCTGGGCAAGACGGCCCCGACGCCGCGCCATGTCATCGTGATCGTGGCCTTCGGGCCGCAGACCGTGGGGCTTCTGGCCGACGTGGTGTCGGACATTCTGGGGGTCGATCATGCGGCGATGCAGCCGGTCCCCGACCTTGCCTCGGATGCGACGCGCGCCTTCATCACCAATGTCATCCCGTTGGAGGATGGGCGCATGTTGCGAAAGCTCGATCTGTCCAAGATCCTGCCCCACCGCACCGCCGAGGGGGTGTGATGTCCCGCGACAGACGCCCGCGCCTTGGCCCGGACCCCGCCCTTGGCCTGACCGATGCCGAATTCGCGGCCATGGCCCAGCGCATCCACCGCGAGACCGGGATCGTGATCGGCACGGCAAAGCGCAACATGTTGATTGCGCGTCTTGCCCACCGGCTGCGCGACTTGGCACTGCCCGACTTCGCGGCCTATATGCGGCTGCTGGACAGTCCCGGGGGCGAGGCGGAGCGCCGCGCCCTTGTCTCTGCGATCACGACGAATGTCACCCGCTTCTACCGTGAGCCGCACCACTTCGCGGCCCTGGCCGAACTGGCCCCCGGTCTGTCGGCCCGCGCGCGGTCCGGCGCGCGGATCAGGCTGTGGTCGGCGGGTTGTTCCACTGGGCAGGAGGCCTATAGCATCGCGGCCACCCTTCTGGACCATGACCCTACCCTTGACAGCCGTGACCTGCGGATCCTGGCCACGGACATCGACGCAGAGGTGATCGAGACCGCGCGTCGGGGCGTCTATGATCGGCGCAGCATCGGCCCGGAGACCCCGCCCACCCTGCACCGCTTCCTGCGGGACGGGCCGCAGGACCATCAGGTCATCACCGCGCCCAAACTGCGGGCGCTGATCCGGTTCGAAACCTTGAACCTGCTGGACGAATGGCCGTTTCACGGGCAGTTCGACATCATCTTCTGCCGCAACGTCGTGATCTATTTCGACCCCGAAACGCGCCATGCCCTATGGCGCCGCATCGCGGGGCGCCTTGTGGAGGAGGGCAGGCTGTTTCTGGGCCACTCCGAACGCATGGATTCCCGCCTTGATCCGCTGTTCGCGCCCTGTGGGGTCACGCAATACCGGCGGACCGGGATCGCCGCCCCGCCGGACCCCGGGCAGATCCTGCCGGGCAACCTCGCCGTCGCAGCCCCCCCTTCCGCAACAAGGACCACGCCATGCCCCTTCGCGATACCCTGACCTTGATGGTCGTCGATGACATGTCGGTCAGCCGAAGTCTGGTCGAACAGGCGCTTGATGACATCGGCATCCAGAAAGTCGCCTTCGAGCGCGAGGCGACGACAGCCCTGCGCCGATTGGCGGCCAATCCGACGCATCTTGTGCTGTCGGATTACAACATGCCGGGGATGGACGGCCTGTCGCTGCTGGAGGCGCTGCGCAGCAACGCCTCGACCCAGCGGATCGGCTTCATCCTGATGACGGGACGGCCGGACCGCAGCATCATCTCGCGCGGGCACCTTCTGGGCATGAACAACTTCATCGCCAAGCCGTTCACGACGCAGGGGCTGAAGGGCTGCATCGAAAAGGTCGTGGGGGCCTTGTGATGCTGTTTGCCGATGACCCGGGCGGGACGCTTCAGCCTGATCCCTGGCCGCCGGATGTGACGGCGGGCGATCTGCTCGCCACCTGCGCGGCAGAGGCCGCGCGTCAGGCCCAGGCTCTGCACCGGCTGGACACGGCGCTGGCCCAGACCATGGCTGTGCTGCGCGCCGGGCCGGGGGAGGCAAACGTGATCCGCAGCCTGACTGCCGAGTTGCAACAGGCGGATCAGGTGCGCCAGGAAGCCGAGGGTCTGGCACGGGCGCTGGCCCTGCTGGCACGGCTGCCACCCCGGCCCGAACGGCTTTCCGCCGATCAGGTGCGCGCCTGCACACCCTTTGTCGCGCTGCAAAGGCGGTTTCTGACCGGCAGGCCCGGCCGGGACAGCGCGGCGGCGGGGTGACGGCGGCTTGGCTGTCATCGCCCCGTCACCTGTCGGCCTTGCCCCGACCCGAGGCGTTGACTTGATGCCCGCTTGCCGCGACACAGGGGCGGCGGCGTCCTTGGTCGCCTCGGCAGGATGGGGGATGAATATGGACTCGCGGGCATTCCCGACACTGGCAGAAGCGGCGAAAATCTGGGCGCGCATCGCGGCGCTGTCCTTTGGTGGACCGGCCGGACAGATTGCCGTCATGCACCGTATCTTGGTCGAAGAGAAACGCTGGCTGGGCGACGCACGCTTTCTGCATGCGCTGAACTTCTGCATGCTGCTGCCGGGACCGGAGGCGCAGCAACTGGCCACCTATATCGGCTGGCTGATGCATGGCGTGCGCGGCGCGCTGGTGGCGGGGCTGTTGTTCATCCTGCCGGGCGTTGTGGCCATCATGGCCCTCAGCTGGGTCTATGCGATCTGGGGCGACGTCGGCTTTGTCTCGGCGCTGTTCTTCGGGTTGAAGGCGGCGGTGCTGGCCATCGTGTTGCAGGCCGTGGTGCGGGTGGGCAAGCGCGCCCTGAAAAGCCGGGCGATGTGGGCCATCGCCGGGGCCTCATTCGTGGCGATCTTTGCCCTTGCCGCGCCCTTTCCGCTGATCATCGCGCTTGCGGCGGTGATCGGTTGGGCAGGGGCCAAGGCCGGAGTTGCGGGGTTTCAGGGCGGCGGCGGTCATGGCGCGGTCGGCAAGGCGCATGTCGATGACGCGGCCACGCTTCTGGGGGACGCGCATGGCGATCTGACCGGGGAGAAACGGGCCGGGGCCTTCCGCGCCGGGGCCGTAGCGCTGGTTCTGTGGCTGTTGCCGGTGGCCGTGCTGCTGGTCCTTGCACCGGGCAGCGTGTTCACCGACATCGCCACCTATTTCTCAAAACTCGCCGTGCTCACCTTTGGCGGGGCCTATGCGGTGCTGGCCTGGGTCGCGCAAGCGGCGGTGGGCACCTATGGCTGGCTGGAACCCGGAGAGATGCTGGACGGTCTGGGCATGGCCGAAACCACGCCGGGGCCACTGATCATGGTGCTGCAATTCGTGGGCTTCATGGGCGCCCTGCGTGAGGCGGGATGGACCATGCCCCTGCTCGCCGGTACGGCGGGCGGGCTGCTGGCAACATGGGTCACCTTCGCGCCCTGCTTTGCGTGGATCTTCCTCGGCGCGCCCTTCATGGAGGGGCTGCGCGCCAATAAGGCGCTCTCCGCCGCCCTCTCGGCCGTGACGGCGGCGGTGGTGGGCGTGATCCTGAACCTTGCGCTCTGGTTCGCCGTCCATGTGATCTGGTCACAGGTGACGCGCGTCACGGCGGGTCCGCTGTCGCTCGAACTGCCGGTGCTGGCCTCGATCAACTGGGTCGCGGCGGGCCTGTCAGTGCTGGCCCTGATTGCCGTGTTTCGGCTGAAATTGGGGATGGCCACCGTATTGGGTGGGGCGGCGGCGCTGGGGCTGACGCTGCATCTGGCAGGTTTGGCCTGACCTCATCTTCCCCGTTGCTCAAATATCCCACGGGGGTCCGGGGGTGTGAAACCCCCGGTTCCGGCGCTGGCAAACACGCAACTGCTGGCGTCGCCTCACCCCGCCACCAGATGCCCCTCACCGATGTCGCGCAGCACCACTCGGTCAGGGCCACCGCCGATGGGATGCACCGGGCTGGGGATATCGCCGCCGAGCCGGGCCGAGGGTGCGCGGCGGTGGGTGGGGTCGGGGACGGGGACCGCCTCGATCAGACGTTGGGTATAGGGGTGCTGCGGGTTGCCGAACACCTGCGCACGGCGGCCCATTTCGACAATCTGGCCCAGATACATCACCGCCACCCGGTCCGAGATGCCGTCCACCACCGCCATGTCATGGCTGATGAACAGGAAGGCCACGCCCATTTCGTCCTGCAATTCCTTCAGCAGCGCCAGAACCCGCGCCTGCACGCTGACATCCAGCGCCGACACGCTTTCATCCGCGATGATGAGGTCGGGCTTCAGCGCCAGCGCGCGGGCGATGCAGATGCGTTGGCGCTGCCCGCCGGAGAATTCATGCGGAAAGCGGTCAAGCTGATCCTGTGACAGACCCACCCGCCGCATCTACTCTGCTGCTGCATCGCGGCGGTCTTGGGCGGTGCCAATGCCGTGGATCAACAGCGGCTCAGTGATCAGATCGCCCACGCGCATGCGCGGGTCCAGTGCGGCCATGGGGTCCTGAAACACCATCTGGACCTTGCGGCGCAGCGATTTCGGCGCGTCGTGGCCAAGGGGGGAGAGGGTCTGCCCACCAACCTCAATCCGCCCCTGATGCGGCACCAGACCGACCATCGCCTTGGCGATGGTGGATTTGCCGCAGCCGGATTCGCCGACCAAGGCAAAGGTCTCACCCTTGCGGATGTCGAAACTGACATGCTCCACCGCATGGACCTGCGCCGTGGTGCGGCCCAGCAGCCCGCCCTTGATCGGAAAGCGCACGACCACATCCGACAGCCTTGCCACGGCGTCAGAGGGGGCAGGCACTGCCACCTCTACCCGCTGTCCCATGCGCGGCACGGCGGCCAAGAGGTCGCGCGTGTAGGGGGCCTGCGGGGCGGCGAAGAGGTCCGTCACCCGCGCCTCTTCGACCATGCGGCCCGATTTCATCACGATCACGCGGTCGGCCATTTCGGCAACCACGCCCATGTCATGCGTGATCAGGATGATCGCGGTGCCAAGGTCGCGTTGCAGGTCGCGCAGAAGGTCCAAGACCTCGCGTTGCACGGTCACATCCAAGGCGGTGGTGGGTTCATCGGCAATCAGCACCTCCGGCCGCATTGCCAAGGCCATAGCGATCATCACCCGCTGGCGCATCCCGCCGGACAGTTCGTGCGGGAATTGCAGCATCCGCCGTTCGGGTTGCGACAGGCGCACAGCCGTCAACGCCTCCAAGGCGCGACGGCGCGCTTCGGCCCGGCTGACGTCTTGATGGGCCCGGATCGCCTCGGCCAGTTGCATCCCCACGGTCAGGACCGGGTTCAGGCTGGTCATCGGCTCCTGAAAGATCATCGCCACCCGGTCACCGCGCACCCGGCGCAGGGCAGATTCCGGCAGCGCGGTCAGATCGGTCGCGCCCAGCAGCACCCGCCCCGCCGTCACCCGCACCGCAGGCGGCGGGAGCAAGCCCATGATGGCCAGTGAGGTGATGGATTTGCCAGACCCGCTTTCCCCGGCAATCGCCAAGGTCTCTCCCCTGCGCAGGGTAAAGGACAAATCCTGAACCAATGGCCGCAAACCGCCTTCGGTACGCACCGAGACGGTCAGCCCCTGCACGGTCATGACCGGCGCAGCATCCGGGGCCAATTCGGCCCCGGACAAGGTTTGCAGCGCCTGCGTCATTCGAAAACGCAGCGCGGGAAGTAGAAGCTGACCACCCAGTTCGGCATATCCACAATCTCGGAAATCCTGAGATCGCCGCAGGTGGAGACCAGCATATAGGCATCCACCGCCGCCATCCCGCGCGAGGCGCAAAGGAAGTCGACCATATTCGCCACCGCATCGCGGCTTGCGCTCATCAGATCAGGACCGATGCCGGTCGTCACCTCATAGCCCTTGGCATCCAGATGGCGCGTCACCGGCCCCGGCGTGGTGAAACGCGGGGTTTTCAGGTTGGCGCCTTTCACCAGATCGAGGGTCAGGACAACATCCATCGGGCTTTCGATGGCGGTGCCACAGACCTCGCCGTCGCCTTGGGCGGCATGGGTGTCGCCGACGCTGAACAGCGCCCCCGCCACCTCAACCGGCAGATAAAGCGTGGTCCCCGCGTTCAGGTCGCGGATGTCGAGGTTCCCGCCCACCCGGCGCGGCGGCACGACGGAGTGCAGCCCCGGCTCGGCCAGCGCATTGCCGATGGTCCCGGCAAAGGGCTTCAGCGGCACGCGGGCCACATCGGACCACAGCGCCGGTTCCATTGTGGCGGGATCGTATTTCCAGACCTTCAGCGCCGGTTCGGTGAACTGATCAGCCAATAGGCCAAAACCCGGAATGTTCGCCGTCCAGCCAAAGCCCGCCCCGTCAAAGGCACGCGGGGCAAAGCTTTCGATGGTGACCTTGACCGCGTCGCCGGGTTCTGCGCCCTCGATATAGATCGGGCCCGAGACCGGGTTGATCTTGCCGAAGTCCAGATTGACCACATCCGCTACGGTCGACGACGGGCCAAGCTGGCCCGCCGATGAGTCATTGCAGTGAAACAGGATCGTCGATCCCGGCTCGGCGCGCACCACCGGGGCAAAGGAATTGTCCCAGCCGAAATGATGCTGCGCGCCGTGGATCGTGTAGTTGCAGGCCTTGCACATGTTATTTCACATAGACGTAGTCATAGTTGACCGGGATCGAGACCGGATCGACATAAAGCGCGTCCTCGCCGCCCATGCGTTCGGACTTCATGGTGTAGCGTTCTTCGTTGAACACCGGCACCCACGGGGCCTGTTCCATCACGCCCTGATAGATCTCGGACCATTTGGCCAGACGGGCCGGATCGGCGGGGTCGCTGACGCTGTCAGCCTCGGTCGCCTTGGCGTCCAAGGCCGGGTCGCAGAACTTGGACCAGTTCCAGCCGCCCTCAACCGCGCCCGCGCAGCCAAGGATCGGCGCGTAGAAGTTGGAGGGATCGGGGAAGTCCGCAATCCACGCCATGCCGCCCGACCAGATCATCGGTGCGGTGCCTGCGCCACCCGCCTCGATCACGTTGGCCTGCGCCAGCGACTGGATGTTGGCCTTCACGCCAATGGCCGCCAGATCCTGCTGGATCGCCTGCGCGATGCGCGGGTTCGGATCGGTGTTCATCACGTAAAGGTCGGTCTCAAACCCGTCGGGCAGACCGGCATCGGCCAGCAGTTTCTTGGCCCCTTCGACGTCAAAGGGGTAACCGGCGTATCCTTCGGTGTAGCCCGGCATCGACGGCGGCAGCGGCTGGGTGGCGGGGACGGCGCGGCCATTGATGATCTGGACGATCCGGTCCTTGTTGATCGCCATGTTGACGGCCTTGCGCACTTCCACCTTGTCAAACGGCGGGGTGGTGACGTTCAGCGTGATATAGCCCGTGTGCAACTGCCCGCCGACCACGACGCGCGCGGCTTGGGCCGGATCGGCCATCACCTCTTGGAACTTGGCGGGTGGAATGCCGTCGCCGGGGACGTCAACTTCGCCGTTCTGCAAGCGCAACAGGGCGACGACGGGTTCTTGCCCGACCTCAAACACCACACCGTCCAGATAGGGCACGCCCGCGCGCCAGTAATCGGCGTTCTTTTCGAACACCAACCGCTGCCCCAGCGTCCATTCCGCCAGCTTGAAGGCCCCGGTGCCGACCGGCATTTTGCCGAAATCGCCCGCTGCGGCATCGACCGCCTCTTTCGGCACAACGCTCGCAAAGTTCAGCGCCATGACATGCAGGAAGGTCGCATCCGGACGGCTGAGCGTGATCTTCACGGTCAGCGGATCGACGACCTCAACCCCCGAAAGCCCATCCGGCCCGGCCTTGTCAAACCCGGCAATGGAGCCGAAGAACCCCGCGCCCGGCGATTGGGTGGCCGGATCAGTGACGCGGCCCAGCGAGTATTTCACATCTTCAGCCGTCATTTCACGGCCGTTGTGGAATTTCACCCCGGCGCGCAGCTTGAAGGTGTAGGTCAGGCCGTCCTCGGAAATCTCATAGCTTTCCGCCAGACCGGGGCGCAGCGTGGTGGTGCCGGGGACGTAGTCCATCAGCCCGTCGAACAGCGACTTGATCATCGACCAGTTCTGCCAGTCATAGCCGATCGCCGGGTCCAGCGTGGCTACATCATCCTTGTAGGTGATGGTGATCGTGCCGCCTGCCTTGGCGTTCGGATCGGGCGTGTAATCCTGCGCCGCCGCAGGCAGTGCCAGCGACAGGACAAGGGCGGTGGACGCGAGCCATTTTTTCATCTGTTCTCTCCTGTTGGTTCTTCTTGGTGTGGTCAGCGCAACCGGATGCGCGGGTCGATCAACGGGGCAATCACATCGGCAATCAGGTTGCCGATCACGATGGCCAGGGCCGATACCAGCGTGACGCCCATGATGATGGGGATGTCCACACGCTGGATCGCCTGCCATGCCAACTGGCCGATCCCCGGCCAGCCGAAAACGGATTCGACGACAACGATGCCGCCCATGAAGATGCCGATGTCGATGCCGATCATCGCAATCACCGGCAAGATCGCGTTGGGCAGGGCATGGCGCAGCACCACCCGCCCGCGGCCAAGCCCCTTGGCGCGTGCGGTACGGATATAGTCGGCGCGCAGCACCTCGATCATGCTCGACCGCATCATCCGGCTGTACCAGCCAGAGCCGAGGATGCCCAAGGTCACCGCAGGCAGCACCAGATGGGCCAGCGTGCCGTAGCCGCCGATGGGGAACCAGCCCAGCTTGACCGCAAAGACGTACAGCAGCAGCAGGCTGACCACGAATTGCGGGGCCGATACGGTGACGAAGGACGCCATCATCAAGACCTGATCCCCCACCCGCCCCCGCATCAGCGCGGCGGCGATGCCCATGGTCAGGCCCAAGACCAGTTCCGCCAAAATCCCCGCCGCCATCAGTTGCAGCGTTGCGGGCAGGCGCGACAGGATCAACTCGGTCACTTGGGTCTTTTGCAGATAGCTGCGGCCCAGATCGCCCTGCAGCAGATTTCCCAGATAGCGCCCGTATTGCACGATGAAAGGCTGATCGAGGCCGAGTTGCTGACGGATATTCTCAACCGTTGCCGGCGTGGCAGAACGTCCGGCAATCTGGCGCACGGGATCGGCGGGCAGCACGAACAGCAAAAGGAAGGTGACAAAGCTGATGCCCAGCAGGATCAGCGCCGATTGGAACAGCCGCCGCAAAAGGTAAGCTGGCATCAGTCGCGCCCCCTTTGCGTCGGATCAAGCACATCACGCAGCGCGTCGCCCACAAGGTTGAAGGCCAGCGCCAGCAGGATGATCGCAGCCCCGGGGATGAACACCAGCCAAGGCGCGGCTTGGAAATAGGTCTGGTTTTCAAAGATGATGTTGCCCCAGCTTGGCGTCGGGGGTTGCACCCCCACGCCAAGAAAGGACAGCGTTGCCTCCAAAAGCACGGTTGTTGAAATCCCCAAGGTGCCCCAGACGATGATCGTCGGCACCAGATGCGGCAGGATGTGGCGGAACAGGATACGGCCCGTGCTTGCGCCCAAGGTGCGTTCGGCCGCGATGAAATCACGTTCGGCCAGCGATGTGGTTTCGGTATAGATCACCCGTGCGGTCTGCACCCAGTTCACCAAGGCAATCACCAGCGCCACGATCCAGAGCGACGGCTTGAAGATCGCCGCCAGACAGATGGCCAGCAAGAGCGCCGGAAAGGCCATCATCAGATCGGTAAAGCGCATCAAGACCGCGCCAACCCAGCCGCGAAAGAACCCCGCGACCAGCCCGACCAGCGTGCCGATCAGCAGCGCCAACCCATTCGCCACCACCCCGATGATCAGCGAGGTTTGCGCGCCATACAGGATGCGGCTGAACAGGTCGCGGCCCAGCAGGTCCGTCCCCATGATGAACCGCGCATCGGGCGGCAAAGGCGCACCTTCCAGCGTCAGCCCGTCGAACAACTGCTCTTCGGGCGCATAGGGCGCGATCCACGGGGCCAGGACCGCCGCCCCCACCACCAGCACGATCAGGACCAGACCCAGCAGCGCCAAGCGCCGTTCCATCAGGCGTTTCAACGCACCCTTCGGTGCTGCGACAGGGGCAGAGATATCAACCATCCTGCACCCCCGGTTCCGGCCCGTCCCGCATGGCGACGATGCGGGCGGCGGCATCCTCAAAGCTGATGCGCCACGCCATCGCCATCTGGCGCAATTGGGCATAGGCCTGCTCTTCGGTCTTGCCCAGCGTCGCCAGCAGAGTCACCGCCCTCACCACGGTTTGCCGCCCATCCAGCCGCCGCCGCAGATCGGCAATCTCTGCCGACAGCGCCTTTTGCGCGTCAAAGGCATCCCGCGCGATCAAGAGCGCCGAATAGGCCCCATTATCCCCCACGGGTTTGAGCAATTGCGCATGCGCCCCCGCCCGCAACGACCATTCGATCCGGCCCGGAGCCTCTGACCCGATCAGGGCAATCAGCGGCATTGGCGGCTGACCCGCAGGCCAAGGGAACAGCCCATCATGGCCCATGTCGGCGTCAAAAAACAGGTAATCGGCCCCTAACGCCTCGGCCCCTGCCTCAGGCCAGGCTTGCGTCACCTCAAGCCCGATGGCGTGCAACTGACGCAAAAGCGCCTGCACCGTGGCATGGGGGCGATGCAGGATCACCGCCCGCGCGCCGCCAAGGGTAGGGATGCGGATCGGGCGTCTCATGACACCACCCGCAATTGCGGTGCGATGACAGCGGATGTCCCCCGCGTCAGATACGGATCTCCCGCCACCCCGGCACGGCGATGCAGCAGGCGGAAGGCACCGCCTTCGACCCGCGCGATCAGCGCAGGCAAAACGGTGTGATGCGTCTCAGGATCAATGATCCCGCCCGCGCCGCGTTGCGCCACCAGTTGCGACAAAGGCAGGGCCTCGGCCCCCGGATGGCCGTGCAGCAAACGCGCCAATTCCAGCACCGCGACATAGGCCGCTGCCTCATGCGAGGAGCCGAACCGCCCCGCGTCCGGCCAGCCATCAATCCCCCGGAAATACGGTCCCGCCGCTACCAGACCTTCGGCAGCGGGGCCGATAGCGGGCAGTTCGCATTCCGTCATGTTGCAGGACAGGACCGGGCAGGTCTGCGGCAGGAAATGCGGGTCGCGCTGGCCCAGATCGCGGTAAGCGGCTAGGAATTCATAGGACGAGGGCCCGATCAGCGAATTCAGGATGAAATTCGGCCGCGCATAGCGGATTTCGTCGATCATCCGCCCGACATCGCGCGACCCGATGGGCAGGTAGCGTTCCCCAGCAATCTCCCCCCCGGCCTGCGTGATCCGCTCACGGGCAAGGCGGTTCACCTCCCAGCCCCAGATGTAATTTGACCCGGTCAGATAGGCCTTGCGCCCATGTGCGGGCATTACCCAATCCAGCAGCGGCAGAAGATGCTGGTTCGGGCAGGCATGGGTATAGACGACGTGATCGGAGGCCTCGAACCCCTCATAGGGCACGGCATACCAGAGCGTCCCGCCATGGCGTTCCAGCGTCGGGATCACCTCTTTGCGGCTCCACGACGTCACGCAGCCGATGACATGCCGCGCGGGCGTGTCGCGCAGGATTTCTTCGCACAGCGGGCCGTAAAGATCGACATTGCCCTGCGGATCACGCTCTACCGGGACAAAAGCCAGATCGCGGTCCGGGTCGGCGTTCACGGTGGCAATTGCCGCAAGCGCACCAGATCGGCACGCTTCCGAGATCAGGGAATAGCTTCCTGACCGCGAGTAGAGCAATCCGATCCCGATCCGCCGCTTGGTCACGCCGCGCCCCCGAAAACGCAAAAAGCCCCGATGCAGCCAAAACGTCGCTGCGGTCGGGGCGTGATTGCCAAAGTGATGATGTTGTCAGGAAAGCATGGCGCAGCACGGGCGATGGCGCAAGACCTGTTTGGTCCAGTCGCCCGTGCTGATCGGTGGAATTGCCCTTTGCCGGGCAGATGCCCAAAATCCGGGCAAAGCCACCTCAGTTGCCTTGTGCCAGAACGCCCTTCAGCCAGCCATAGGCCTCTTGCACGTCATAATCCCCGGAATGGGGGGTCATCCACGGCAGGTGAAAATCGACGGATTTCACATCGGAATCACCCCGCGCAGCGGCAGCCAAGGAAAGTTCCACGGCAAATGACGTGTCCCGGTCGATCATCCCGTGACGAATATACCAATGTGGCGCGGCCTTGGCGTCGGTGCCCAGATAGGCCATCGGGTTGGTCAAGCGCACCTGTGCCGCCAGTGCCGCCCCTTCGCCCGCCGCATAGGTCGCCCAGTCCTGCCCGGTGTCATCTGCACCTGAGCCATCCCCCGCCACCTCATTGGCGGCCCAACCATAGGCGGTGAAGTTGGCATAGGGCTGCGTCGCAGCTCCAAAGAGGCTGTTTTCGCCGTCCACCCCCGGATTGCCGGTATTCGCCGTGCGGTCAAAGGCGGGCACGGGTTTCAGTGCCGCCGTCGCGGTGACAAACCGCAGGAAACCGTCAAGGTTCAGGTCCGTCACCCTGCCATCTTCGACCGTCAGCCAGTCATTCGGCACTGATATCTGATCCTCTCCGCCCGGATGGCGCAGGGTGATGTCGAACGCCTCTCCCATCACCGGGACCGTGCCGCCGCTGGCAAGGTGCCGCTCCACCGTGCGCTGCACTTCGGCGGCGATGGCGGCTTTCATCGTGGCAGAGGTCAGCGGGCTGCCATCGGCCAGCGTCAGACCCAACCCATCCAGATAGGCCGGATAGCCCGCCGCCAATTCTGCCGAAGCCGCCTGCGCCACCGCAGGCCAGCGCCCGTCGGCAGTGTTGTCGGCGCTGCGGATACCGTCGAACAGCCATTCATAGGCCAGATCGGCATGGCCCAGATCGACGATCGGGCAATAGGCGATCACGGCAAAGACGTCATCGGCTAGGCTGCTGGACCCATCCGCCGCCACACCCGCCGCGCCAATTTCGGCCAGGAATGGCAGATAGTCGGCGCTGTTCCCGCTCGCAGCCACGACCGACGACAACCCGCCCCCGCCCGACGTGCCGGTGATCACGATCCGCTCTGCCGATCCGGGCAAGACAGCATCGTTCAGGCGCAGAAAGCGGATCGCCGCCTTGGCATCAACCACCGCCGCCGGGGCCTTGCCGGGCAGGCTGCCATCGGCGGCGACGATTCCGCGCCCCCGGCTGCCCACATCGACATAGACATAGCCCGCCGCCAAGGCCGCGCCGACCTTGTCGGTGTCGCTGTCCGACACATAGGCCCCGCCATCGGTGATGCCGGGCCGCAATTCGCTGGCGAACCAGCCGCCGTTGTTGACGTTCAGGATCATCGCGGACTGGGTGCGAGCGGTTTCGGGCACAAAGATCGCCAGTTTCTGATAGGTCAGGGGATCGACCAGCGCCTGAGTCTCCGCGCCCGACGGACTGCCCCCCGGCCCCATCCGCCGTGCGGGCTGCTCCGCCGCCATCGCCACGGGCTTGCCGACATAGACAGCCTCATACCGCCGCAGCGCCAAGGGCTTGCCGTCCAGCGTGACCGTCACCGGGACGAAAGCAGCCGGGTCCAGCCGCAAGGCCGCATCAAAGGCTCCGTCCGCCATGGCCGCCCCCGCTGTGAGGATGCCGCACAGGGCCGTGCCGGCCAGTCGCAGGAAAAAAGGGCTGAACATCGTTATGCTACCTCCGGTCCGGCGCAGGTCTTGGGCCGGGTCATGATGTCTGAAACGGCAGCGCCGCCGGTTTCCGTCGCGCGGTCGGACATGTTTTTCTTCGCCTGCCGCCCATGCAAGGCCCCCTCTCCCGATCAGCCGGACTCCCGCACCACGCGCGGCAGCAGAGATCAGACAGACGTTACCAAACTGTCATGAAGCGTTCGCAAAGCTGTCACGCCGCTGCGGTATTTGGATCACGAGGCGCGAGAAGCGCCGTCCGAGATGCGGGAGAACGCGATGACAGTCTTGAAATTCACCCTTTCCACCCTTGCAGCGCTGGCCTGCTCCACCGGCGGCGCCTTTGCACGTGACAACCTGCAGATTGCAGGCTCCTCCACTGTCCTGCCCTATGCCACCATCGTGGCGGAACTCTTTGCCGAGAATTCGGGCTTTGCCGCGCCGGTCGTCGAAGGCGGCGGGTCGGGCGCTGGCCGCAAGAAGCTTTGCGAAGGGCTGGGCGAAGGCACCATCGACATCGCCAACTCGTCCTCGCGCATCTCGAAGTCGGATGTCGAGCTGTGCGCCTCCAATGGCGTGACCGAGATCATTGAAGTCCGCATCGGCTACGACGGGATCGTTTTCGCCTCCAAGAAGGACGGCGCCGACTTCGCGCTTACCCCGTCGGATGTCTACCTCGCTTTGGGCGCGCAGGTGGTCAAGGATGGCGCAATCGTGGACAATACCGCCAAGCAATGGTCCGACGTGAATGCCGCGCTGCCGGCGCAGGACATTCTGGCCTTTGTTCCGGGTACCAAGCACGGCACGCGCGAAGTGTTTGACACGAAAGTCATCGTTGCAGGTTGTGAAGCAACCGGTGCGTTCGAAGCCTTTGCCGCAGCCAACGGTGGGGATGAAGACAAGGCCGAAGAGCTGTGCATGACCCTGCGCAGCGATGGTGTGTCGGTCGACATCGACGGCGACTACACCGAAACGCTGGCCCGGCTTGAAGCCAACCCGATGGCGGTTGGTGTGTTCGGCTTGTCGTTCTACCAGAACAACATGGACAAGCTGAAGGTCGCCACCATGTCGGGCATCGTGCCGAGCGTGGAAACGATCTCGACCGGCGAATACCCGGTGTCGCGCCCGCTGTATTTCTACGTGAAAAAGCAGCACATCGGCGTGATCCCCGGCCTGAAGGAATATGTCGAATTCTTCGTGTCGGATGACGTTGCAGGCCCGGATGGCCCGCTGGCTGCCTATGGTCTGGTTGCCGACCCGGAACTCGCTGCCACGCAGGAAGCCGTCGCCAATGAAGTCGTGATGGGCCCGCTGGAATAACAACCAAAGCCGGGGGCCGCACGGGCCCCCGGCTTTTCCCTTTCTTCCGACCTGCCCCCTGCACTGCTGGACCGGGGCTGACACAAGGACCACGCGGATGGGCGATTCCCACATTGTCTCTGGCTTTGACCGTGATCTTGAGGCGGTTCAGGCGCATGTGATGCGGATGGCGGGGTTGGTGGAGCAGGCCCTGCTGCATGCGGCCGAGGCGCTGGAGGCGGG
>JAIXPH010000002.1 GCA_027486345.1 Paracoccaceae bacterium | reverse complement strand
GGCAGGCAGTCGGACCTTCTGTTCGACAAGCCCGCAGCGCTGTTCCCAGCCCGACGCCACCCCAACGACCACACCCTCCAGCGCCAGGAAGGGCGAGGCGGTCACCGACAACCACACCCGTTCAAGGATCGCCAGTTCCGCATCGGAGAGGTTGCCCGCCTGATGCTTGCCCACGGCTTCGAACACGTCCTGCACCGTCACGTCCTGCCCATCCAGACGCCCCGGCAGGATTGACCCGCCGTAGATGAACACCGACGGCACATTCAGACGAACCATCGCCATCATCATCCCCGGCAGGGATTTGTCGCAGCCCGCCAGACCCACCAGCGCGTCATAGCAATGGCCGCGCATCGTGAGTTCCACCGTATCGGCAATCGCATCGCGCGAGGCGAGCGAGGAGCGCATCCCCTCATGCCCCATCGCGATGCCATCGGTCACGGTGATCGTGGTGAATTCGCGCGGCGTTCCGCCCGCCGCCTTGAACGGTCTTCACCGCCTGCGCCTGACGGTTCAGCGTGATGTTGCAGGGCGCGGCCTCGTTCCAGCAGGTTGCGACACCGACCCAGGGCTGGTGGATTTCCTCTTCGCTCAGACCCATGGCGTAGAAGTAGCTGCGATGTGGCGCACGCGCGGGGCCTTCGGTGACGTGGCGGCTGGGCAGGCGGGATTTGTCGAAACGGGTCATGGATGCTCCTTTACGGGTTGCAGTATGGGCAATGGGCGGGGTCGGCCTCACCGGCGCGGGGCAGGGCAGTTTCATGGCCGCAGGCAGTAAATCCATGGATTTCGGCAGCGATCAGCGTGGTTTCAATGCCACAGTCGCGGCAGGGCAAACCGGGCACCGCGCGCAGGCGGCCAAAGCCGGGCGCGGCGCAGACGGGGCAGGGGGTGGCAAGCCTTAGCGCCAGCCGTCCGGCCAGATCGCTGATCACCGTCATCCGGCGCGGGTTCAGATGTGCGCGCATGTCGGTCTGAACCAGCGCGCGGCCTTCCGTCGTCAGGGCCTGCTCCAAGGCCGCCTCAAACACGGCACGGTCAGTGATGCCCTTTGCGATTGGGCGCAAACCGGGCGCGGTCTGCACGATCACTCCCGTGGCGGGAAAGCCCATCCGCGACAGGACAGCCTCGGCCTCGGTGGCGGAGGAGATGAATTGCTGGTCATAGCAAGGGCGGTCGTCGGTCATCACCTCGATTATTTCCTGCCCGGTCGCGATGTTCAGCCACAGCAGCAGTTCCTGCCCCAAGGGCAGGAAGGGGACATGCGGATGCGGGCCATAGGCCCCTTCACTGGCCAGTCCCAAGGCCAGTCCTGTCGCCTCGGCCGCGGCGCGGGCCTTGGCGCGGGCGGCCTCCACCATGCTGCCCGCGCGGGGGACGTCGCCCGCAAAACTGCCGAAGCGGTCGGTGTCGATGGGGGCCAGATGCAGGGTGATCCCCAGCGCGGCAAGGGGCGGGGCGATGGCCACCTCTTTCCCGTGCATCGTTCCCAAGGCCACGCGCGGCGGCAGGGTCATGTCACAGACCCTGCCAGAAGGCGGTCATCTGCCAGACCAGCGGCACCCCCGACAGCAGCATGAAGGTAAAGGTGATCCCCAGCGACGCGGTCAGATTGACCGACGGGTTGGCATCGGGAAAGGTGGCCCGCACTGCCGCCGGGGCGTCGATGTAGCTGGCCGAGGCCGCGACCACGCCCAGCACGAAGGCCGACCCCATTGGCAGGCCCGCCATCGTGGCAAGGCCGCTGACGACGAAGCCGTTGATCATCGGCATCGCAAGACCAAAGGCCAGCATCCGCCCGCCGACCCGCGCGAAGTCCTTCAGTTGCCGACCTGCGGTCATGCCCATTTCCAGCAGGAACAGCACCAGCACCCCCCGGAACAGATCGACGAAGAAGGGCTCCACCTTGGCGAAATTCGCCTCGCCCGAGGCAGCCCCGATCACCAGGCCACCGCCCAGCAACAACAGGCCCCGGCCCCGCAGCGTCTCCATCAGGATGGCCGAAAGCGCCACGCCCTGCGCGCCCTTTGCCCGCGACAGCGCCACCCGCCCGTAGAAGAGGGCCACAAGGATGCCCAGTTCCATCAGCGCGACAAGGCCGGTGACATAGCCTTCCATCGGAAAGCCCGCGCCTTCGGCATAGGCGCGCGCCACCACGAAGGTGACCGACGAGACCGAGCCGTAAAGCGCCGCCACCCCGGCGGCATCGACGATGGACAGCCGGATGACGAAGCGCGCGACCAGAAAGGCCAGCAGCGGGATCAGCAGCACGATGGCCGCCGTCACCGTGACCGCGCCGAGGACGTTGGACAGGTCCGCCGTCGCCAGCTCGCGCCCGCCCTGTAAGCCGATCGAGAACAGAAGGAAGATCGCAAAAATGCGGATCACCGGTTCCGGGATTTCCAGATCGGACCGGATCAATGTCGCAATGATTCCCAAAATGAAAGCGAGTGTGATCGGTGAGATCAGGTTCTCGATCAGGGTGGCATCCATGGTGCGCGTCGCTCCTCTTTTTCCACCGCCCATATGCCGACGCGGGTTTGAAAAGAGAAACGCGAAGTTTATATGGGATTTATCAGTTTCACCGATAGGTTGCCGCCATGCATGACGTGGATACCGCCGTTCTGCGCACCTTCCTTGCCCTTGCCGAAACCGGCAGCTTTTCCCGTGCGGGGGTGATGGTGGGGCGGTCGCAATCCGCCGTCTCCGAACAGATCCGCAAATTGGAAGAGATGTTCGGCCGCACCCTGCTGGAGCGCACCACCCGCAGTGTCCGCTTGACCACCGAGGGGGAGCATCTGCTGGTCCACGCCCGCGCCATGGTGGCGCAGGCGGATGCGATGCTGGCCCGTTTCCGCGCCCCCGACATCGCCGGTGAAGTGCGCTTTGGCAGCCCCGAGGATTTTGCATCCGCCTATCTGCTGGATATCCTTGGTGTTTTTGCGGCGGCCCATCCGGCGGTGGAACTGCATGTCACCTGTCAATTGACTCTGCCACTGGTCGAGGAATTCGAGGCAGGCGAACAGGATCTGATCATCGTCAAGCAAGACCCGGAGCGGCGCTATGCCGCCTCGCGTCCGTTGTGGCGCGAAAGGCTGGTCTGGGTGGCGGCAACCTCGCTGTCGCGCGACTTCTCCGAGGCGACGCGCGGTCCCTTGCCCCTTGTGCTCAGCCCGTCGCCCTGTGTCTACCGCAGCCGTGCCACGCGCACTTTGGAAGGTGCGCGCGTGACATGGAGCGGGGTCTTCACTTCGCCTTCCTTTGCCGGACAGGCGGCGGCGGTGCGGGCAGGGCTGGGTTATGCCGTGATGCCGCGCGCCATGGTGCCACCGGAGTTGGTCGTCCTGCGGGACTGGCCGGAACTTGCCGAAGTGGAAATCGCCCTGCTCGGCCAAGCCCGCCTGTCGCCCGCCGCCGCCGCCCTCGCTGGCTTCATCGAGGAACGCGTCGCGCGACGGTAACATGCCTTGCTGGCCTCAGGGCCGCTGCAGCATTCCCCGCCCACATCCATGTCCGCTTTTCGCTAGGTGCATCGGATGGGGCGGCGATCACTACTGTGCCAGCAGATCATGATCTGTCCGTCAGGAACGGTGTCCAGCGAGCGGCCGGGACCACAGATGCAGGTCAAGAGAGCGGATCTGACGGGTTTTGGGGGCGACCGGCCCGTCACCACCGCAAGACTTGGTGACCGAGCCATCCGCCGACACCGCCGACGATGCAGATCGCAAGCCCATACCAGGATACGAAGAACAGGGGAGAGTCTTCGGTACAGTGCAAGGCATATCCGGCTGCGACGCCCGCCCCGGTGGCCACGCCGAGCAGCACGCCGGTAAGAACCGGCCGGATCGGCGCGGCGCGGCGGAGAAGGAGGATGCCAAGCGCCAGCGGAAGCGCAGATACCATCGCGATGGAGGCAAGGCAGGCCAGCGCCGTCTGGCCGACCGCTTCGGCAACCAGCGCCCCATCAGCGGTTGCGATGCGGAACAGGGCCAACGCGATGGCCAGCAGGACCGGAAGGGCAAGCGGCCAGAGCGGGAAGCGCCCCTCCGGCCTTGCGGATGCCAAGGCCAGCCAGACGGCCGACAGGGACAGAAGCGCGGGAAGGATGCTCTTGGCCTGAACCGGCAGATGCGTCCAGGCGGAACCAAGATCGGGCCGCAGGCCAAAGACGGCGAAATACAGGGCCAGTCCGCCCAGCATCAGCCCCGCCATGCCGCAAACAGCGAGGCCCGGCGAAAACCGCGCGGGCACGGGGGCCGCCGCGAGGTCCCGGATGAGGTCTTCGGTGCTTCGCCTGTCCGTCATTTCATCATCCTTTCGGCAAGCCCCGACAGTCGCCGCATTGCCCGGTGCAGCGCGACCCGTGCCGCACCCGCCGTCAGTCCGACCGCCTCGCCCGCCTCCTCGGCAGTCTTTCCATCCAGTGCGACCGCCCGGACCAACATGGCGGAGCGCGTGTCGATCAGGCGCAGCATCACCTCGGCATCCCGGCCGGAGAGGGGAGCAGCAACTTCCTCCTCAGGCAGCACATCTGCGAAATCCTCGATCGGCAGGTTCATTGCCGCCCCACGCCGCCGGAATGCATCCACCACCTTGTAGCGCGCCAGTGCGTAAAGCCACGGCCTGACCGGGGCATCCTGCCGCCATGTCTGCCGCTTCAGATGGATCGCGAGCAGCACCTCCTGCAGGATATCCTCGTGCTGATCGGGGGGCAGCCCATCCCCGCGCCGCCGGATCACGGCGCGCAGCGTCGGCGTCACGGCATGCAGGAACCGCGCGAAGGCCGCTCCATCCCCGTCATTGGCGCGGGCCAGCAGCATTTCCCAAAGCTCGTCCTGCTGCACCCGACCCTCCGCCCGCGACGGCACCACCGTAACCGAGGCGACAAACCCCGCACAGTCAATCGTCGGTGAAAGGGCGAAGGTCGCCGTCATATCCTGTCATCCCGCCGCGGCCAGCGCCGCATCGAACAGCGCCTTGATCTCGGCCTTGCCCGTGCCTGCGACGATGCGCGCGATTTCCTCTCGCCCCTTCAGGGCGACGAGGGTGGACCGGCGCGGTATCTTCAGCGCGCGGGACAAATCACCCTCGCCATGTTCGTCCCAATCCACCACGATGAACCGGATCTTCCGGCCATAATCCGGATTGTCGGCCATCAGCTGCGCGATCACCCGCTCCTGCGCCGCGCAGGTGCTGCACCAGCTGGCCCAGAAATCCAGCACCATCACCTCGCCCGCATCCATCGCCGCCTCGGCCAGACCGGGGGTGTAGAAGGTCCGATCCTCGGCACGCAGCGGAGAGGCGAGCAGGAGGGCGGCGGAGGACAGAAGCAGCGTTCGGCGGTTCATGGGATACCTTTCGGGTTTCAGATGCTGACGGAAAGATCGACAAGCCACGCGGGCAGGATACGCAGCGCGGCCTCGTCGAGGATGTGGTTCAGGCCAAGGAACAGCGCGACCCCCACGGCGATGAAGACCCAGCCCATCACAGGCCGCGCACGGGCAGACAGCGCCACTGCACGCCCCATGTTCCGCCGCAGCCAGCCGCGCAGCCCATAGGCGGCGGCGAGGATCAGTGTCGCCACGCCCGCAGCAAAGGCCGCCATGACGGCGGCGGCGTAGCCAATACTCTCGCCGGTGCTGGCCAAGGCGATGGCCGCGCCCAAGGTGGGGCCGATGCAGGGGCTCCAGACCGCGCCCAGCAGCGCGCCGCCCGCGAACTCCGCCCCTATACCGCGCGGTGTGGCGGCGATGCGGGCATCCGCAGCCGCAGCGATCCCGGCCGAGGCCATCGAGAACTTGCGTCCCAATGCGGGCAGGACCATCACCAGCCCGAACCCCACCATGACCAGCGCCACGATGCGCGTGATGTCTTCGGGATAGAGGCCGACCGCTGGACCGATGGCCGCCACGCCCGTGCCAACCGCGACGAAGGACAGACCCATCCCCGCCGCAAGGGCCAGCGGCGCGCGCGGATCGGTTTGCAGACTGCTTGCCACCACGATGGGCAAGACCGGCAGGACGCAGGGGTTGATCAGCGTCAGCAATCCCGCGAGATAGGCGAAAACCAGATCCATCAGCCCGCTGCCCTGTGGTCAATCCCCGCCATATGGTCGACCGACCACCGCCCCGGCCCCCGCGCCACGACCGCCAGCAGCGGCGCAGCCCAGAGGCCATGTGTCATCCACGCGTCAGGATAGACGAAGATCTGGATCACTGCCGTCATGCCCAGCAGGCCAAGCGCCGAAAGCCGCGTGAACAGGCCCAGGATCAGCAGCACGGGCAAGAGATGTTCCGCCACCGTCGCCATCACCGCCGCGACCTCGGTTGGGATCAGCGGCAGGGCGTATTCATGCTCAAACAGGAACCATGTGGAGTCCTTGAGCGTGAACCCCTCCACCTTGGTCTGTCCCGATTGCCAGAAGACCAGCGCCGGAAAGACCCGCAGCATAAGCGCGACCGGCGCGTCAGGAATGGTGGACAAGGTCAGGTTCAGCTTCCGGATCATCGCGTCACTCCTGCACATCGATAATGGCGCCCACCCGCATCAGCGAGATGAGCAGCGGTTGCGGGCCGTGCTCCGCCTCGGCATCCCTCGCCTTGGCTGCCGCGACGGCCAGAGGTTCCCCATCCAGAACCGACCGCAGCAGCGCGGCATCCCCCGCGCCCACTGCCTGCACCGGCACCTGAAACGCCGCATCCCGCAGGATCAGCGCGGTCTCCGGTCCCCCATGCAAGGGCAGACCTTCCCCGCCCGGCCGGTTCCGCGCCCAGATCGATACCGCTGGATGGGCAAGCGGCAGCAGCGTGACCGAAGGATGGAGCATCAGCCGCACCCGGTCTGGATCAGCGGTGGCAAGCCTTGCCGGATCGACCGGCCGCTGATCCGCCGCATGGAACGCCCGCCCGCGCGCAAATTCGATCCGCGCCACATCCCCCAGATAGGGATAGGACGCCAGCGGCGGGAACCTTTCCAGAAAGCCTGCGAACCCTTCACCCCATTCCGCAAGAACGGGCGACCTCGGACGGTCCGCTTCGGCATAAAGCCGCGCCATCGCGGCAAAGAACGCCTCACCCACAAGCCGCCGGATCACTGGGAAACGGCTCGCCAAAGCCTCGCCCAGACTCACGGCCACGTTGTTGCGGTAGACGGCAAAGCGCCGCTCCACCTCCGCTGGATCGCGCGCCACCAGCCCTGCAGGGACCGGCCCACCCCGCAGCGCCGCGTCGAAACCTGCGACGAAGTCAGGATGCGCACGCAAGACCCATACCTCCCTTTGCCAATATCTCCCCCGCCCGCGCCGCCTCGGCCGCCAGAACCGGCCAGTCGGGCAGGTCATTGTCCCATTCGACCAGCGTAGGCAGTGGTCCGGCCCTTTCGATCACCTCGGCGAACAGCGCCCAGACGGGATCCGCCACCGCAGCGCCGTGGCTGTCGATCAGCAGCGGGCCGGAGGGCAGTTCCTCCGCGTCGTGCCCGCCCAGATGCACCTCGCCTACCAGATGCAACGGGAAAGCCGCCAGCCATGCGCGCGGATCGCTGCCGTGATTGGTGCAGGAGACGAAGACGTTGTTCACGTCGAGCAGCAGCCCGCACCCCGTCCGCCGTGCCACCTCGGCCAGAAACTCCGTCTCCGAGATCGTGGACTGCGCGAAACGCAAGTAGGTCGCTGGGTTCTCCAGCAGCATCCGCCGACCCAGTACAGCTTGAACCTGATCGACATGGTCGCAGACCAGCCGCAGCGTCTCGTCGGTGTAGGGCAGCGGCAAGAGATCGTTCAGATACTCCGCCCCATGGCTGGACCACGCCAGATGTTCGGAAAAACCTTCGGGCTCATAGCGGTCGCAAAGCCGCTTCACCCGCGCCAGATGGTCACGGTCCAACCCCCGCGCCCCGCCAATGGACAGGCCCACCCCATGCACCGACAGCGCATGATCCGCCCGGATCGCCGACAGGTGCACATGGGGCAGCCCACCCGCGCCCATGTAATTCTCGGCATGGACCTCGAAGAAACCGATCCCCGTCGCATCGTTGCGGATCGCAGCAAAATGCTCGGGCTTGAAACCGACGCCGGGCAGAGGGGGAAGCGAGGCTATGGTCATGACACGTCCAGAACGATGAAAACGGGCGCGCGGACACCCCGCGCGCCCCTTGGATCAGGCCTTGGGAACATCCCGCTCCAGCGCCTCGAGCGATCCGCTCCGCGCCATGCCATCTTCGGCAGCCGGAAGTTCCATCGTCATGCAGGTGCCCGCCGGAACCAGCTTCCACGCATTGCCCTGATAATCGACCTTCGAAGTGCCGGCACAGGTCGTGCCCGGCCCCGCCGCACAATCATTCTGCCCGGCCAGCGCCACGCCGAAACACTTTTCCATCTCTTCGGCCATCACGGGCGTCACGGCCATCGCGCCAAGCGCGCAGGCCAGAGAGGCACCAAGAACCAAGCGGGACGTCATCGCAGTCATGTCAATCTCCCTGTCAAACCGGAAAGGCCATCTGCCCTTCACCAAGCAGTTCGCCGAGAGGGGGCGCCGCGTTACACGGGTCGCGGTTTCGTGATCAGGGAGATGCGTCGCGCATGGTTGCCGGGGTGACGCACAAAGGGCAGCGGTCGGTCGATCTTGCCCTGCTGTCCCCGCGCGATATCTCTGGCGCCACGCACCGCATGATGGTCGCTCGCGGGCGCGAAGAGGTCACGAACCATGATTGCTCTGACACCGGAAAACGTCCAAGCCTATCCGCGTCCACCCCGGTTGGAGCTTGTTCCGCAGCGTTTGCGCGTCAGGTTGGGCGGGCTGCTGGTTGCCGACACCACGCGCGGGATGCGCGTGCTCGAGACGCATCATGCCCCAACCTACTATTTTCCGCCCGATGTCGTTTTCGCCGATCTGCGCCCCGTCGCTGGTGACAGTGTTTGTGAATGGAAGGGCGCAGCGCGGTACTTCGATGTGACGGCGGGCGGCAAGACCGCGCAGGGCGCGGCGTGGAGCTATCCGTCCCCGACATCCCGCTTTGCGGGGCTGGCAGGGTTCTTGGCCTTCTATGCCGGCAAGATGGACGAGGCTTGGGTGGGCGATACCCGCGTGACGCCTCAGCCGGGCGATTTCTATGGTGGCTGGGTCACGCCCAACCTGACGGGACGGATCAAGGGCGCGGCGGGGACGCAGCACTGGTGACGCTGGTCGCTGATCCCCGCGCCCAGCGTGCCAGAGGGGAGGTTGGCGCATCGGATGTGGCTGGAAGGCCAGACCGGTGGCGCGCCAGTCTGGGCCTTTGCATCGGTCCCGTGGCCGCGCGGGGGCCCAGGAGGGCCCCGGTGGTATGTGCAGGACACAGCCGATGTGAGAT
Source organism: Paracoccaceae bacterium (assembly GCA_027486345.1). Lineage (GTDB taxonomy): Bacteria > Pseudomonadota > Alphaproteobacteria > Rhodobacterales > Rhodobacteraceae > Paragemmobacter. Next base: position 118,548 of record JAIXPH010000002.1, on the reverse strand, counting down.
CAAAGGCGCGGACGGTGAACATCTGTCACGCCCTGCTGTCCGTGAAATCGGCCGCGCCATCAGGCCATACGATCAACCACCTAGGGTGAGGACCCATTTATCGGCGTGAGGCCGCCGTTCCCGCATGATTCACGCTCCCGAACTTACGGGGGTGATGATGAGCAATCTTTTCTTGCTGACGGACGAGCAGATGGAGTGGTTGACGCCGTTCTTCCCGAAGAGCCATGGCAAGCCGCGCGTGGATGACCGGCGCGTATTGAGCGTGATAATATTAATCAATATCAACGGTTTGAGGTGGTGCGCCCCCCCCGCGTGAGTATGGCCCTCCGAAGACGCTCTACAACCGTTGGAAGCAGTGGGGGGACATGGGGGTCTTCGCGCGGATGATGGAGGGATTGGCCTCCGAAAGCGGCAACCAGGAGACCATCATGATCGACGCGACCCACCAGAAAGCGCATCGCACGGCTACGAGCCTGCGGGCGAAAAAGGGGTCCCCGACGATCAGCGCGGGCGTCTGATCGGTCGCACGAAGAGCGGGCTGAACACCAAGCTGCACGCCGTGACGGATGCGAAGGGCCGCCCTCTGCGGTTCTTCATGACCGCGGGCCCGGTCACCCGGAGATCCTCAAGCCGGGCCGCAGCCTTGTTGCGGCTGTCAGCGACGACCATCGGGCGCAGCGATACGGCTCTGGGGGCGTTCTACCGGCGGCTGTCGTCTCGGATCGGCAAGCAAAAGGCCGTGACAGCGACCGCACGCAAGATCGCTGTCCTGTTCTACAATGCCCTCCGCTTCGGCATGGCCTATCACGATCCGGGGGCCGCAGCTTATGAAGCGCGCCATCGCACCCGCGTCCTCGCCAACCTTCAGCGCCGCGCCAAGACCCTGGGCTTTGAATTGGCTCCCCTTCCTGCACCCGAGGCTGTTTCTTAGGAAAGCCGCGGCCTTCTTCGCGAAAGAGGGAAGCCGATGACCTTCGGCTTCATCGAAGCGGAGAAGGCCAGCTTCCCGATCAGCCGGATGTGTCGTGTCCTTGGCGTGAGCCAGAGCGGCTTCTTCGCCTGCAGGATGATTGCGGTCGGCAATTCGCAGGTCGCCGCCCAGCGGTTCGAGAAGTTCTGACTTGCCGCCGAAGGCAGGACGCAGTCGCTCTGCGATCGAAAGGCGTGCCCAGAAGCGGCCGTTCTTCTCTTTCCAATGACGCCTTTTTGCCGCCATCACACAACCCCACTCTGGCACCGGTTCTGGCACTAGAAATGGAACCAACCCCTTGATCGCAAGAGGTTTCTTTAACATCAAAGGGATAGGATGGTGCTGTGAGAGAGGATTGAACTCTCGACCTCTCCCTTACCAAGGGAGTGCTCTACCACTGAGCTACCACAGCGCCGACTGTCTTTTGCGGCATTGCCGCGGCGACTGGCGGCTGACTAAAGCGATTTGCGGGAGGGCGCAAGGGGCATTTCCGCATTTTTTCTCGATGGCCGGATGTTCGAGCCTCTGTGGCCGCGCCGACCCCGTGTTCGGGGCGGGTGTCCTGCCCGGCTGCGCGGCGCGCGCGGGGGAGAGCTGGTCTGGACGGTGCGGGGCGAGGCGGTTAAACAGGCGGACATGACAGACGGCGGGACAGAGAACGGCGCGGCGGGCGGGCGGCGGGGCAAGGCTCCGGTGCCTGTGACGGCCAAGGCATCGCGCGACGACCGGCGCAAGGCGGCGCTCAAGGCCAATATGGCCCGCCGCAAGGATCAGGCACGGCTGCGGGCGGCGCAGCAGCGGGACGGGGACACCCCGGACGACAACGACGAACGGGGCGAGTGATGGATTCCATTTTGGTCAGGGGCAACGGGGCACTCAACGGGGTGATCCCGATCGCGGGGGCCAAGAATGCCTGCCTCACGCTGATGCCCGCGACCCTGCTGTCGGAAGAGCCGCTGACGCTGACCAACGCGCCGCGCCTGTCGGACATCCGCACGATGACCCAGCTTTTGCAGTCGTTGGGGGCCGAGGTGGCAACGCTGGCCGATGGTCAGGTTCTGGCGATGTCCAGCCACAAGATCGACAACCACACCGCCGATTATGACATCGTGCGGAAGATGCGGGCCTCGATCCTTGTGCTCGGGCCGATGCTGGCGCGGGATGGGCATGCGGTGGTGTCGCTGCCGGGGGGCTGTGCCATCGGCGCGCGTCCGGTCGACCTGCACCTGAAGGCGCTGGAGGCGATGGGGGCTGAACTCGACCTGCGCGACGGTTATGTGCATGCCAAGGCCATTGGCGGGCGGTTGCGCGGGGCGGTGGTGGATTTCCCCTTCGTCTCGGTCGGGGCGACGGAAAACGCGCTGCTGGCGGCAACGCTGGCCAAGGGCACGACGGTGCTGAACAATGCCGCGCGGGAGCCGGAGATTGTCGATCTCGCACACTGCCTGCGCCGCATGGGCGCGCAGATTGACGGCGAGGGCACCTCGACCATCACGATCCAGGGCGTGGACCGTCTGGGCGGCGCGACGCACCCCGTGGTGACCGACCGGATCGAGTTGGGAACTTATATGCTGGTTCCGGCGATTTGCGGGGGCGAGGTGGAATGTCTGGGCGGGCGTCTGTCGCTGGTGGGCGCCTTTGCCGAAAAGCTGGACGAGGCCGGGATTTCCGTGACCGAGACCGAACGCGGCTTGAAAGTCAGCCGGGGGACTGGCCGGGTCAAGGCGGTGAATGTGACGACAGAGCCCTTCCCCGGTTTCCCGACCGATCTGCAGGCGCAGATGATGGCGCTGCTCTGCACCGCCGAAGGGGTTTCGGTGCTGGAAGAGAAGATCTTCGAGAACCGCTTCATGCATGCGCCAGAACTGATGCGGATGGGAGCAAAGATCGACGTGCATGGCGGCACCGCACGGGTGACGGGCGTGTCCAAATTGCGTGGCGCGCCGGTGATGGCGACGGATCTGCGCGCCTCGGTCTCGTTGATCCTTGCCGGGTTGGCGGCAGAGGGGGAGACTTTGGTCAACCGGGTTTACCATCTGGATCGCGGCTATGAGCGGGTTGAGGAAAAGCTGTCGGCTTGCGGCGCGCAGATCGAACGGATCAAGGGCAACTGATGGCTGATGCACGGTTTGAGGATGGCGATGAACGCCCGCTGAACCTGTTTGCACAGGATGGCGATGACCTTGGGGTGATCTCGGCCCTTGTGCAGGATTCGGTCCTGCCGGTGACCGAGATGACATGGGATCGCAAGGCCCGCCGATTTGCCCTGTTGCTGAACCGCTTCCGCTGGGAGGATCGCGCGGCGGCAGAGGCGGCGAAGCGTCCGGTGGAACGGGTGCGGTCGCTTCTGGTGGTCGATGATGTCCTGGCGGTGAAGACGCAAGGCATCGACCGGCGCGACCGCGACACGGTGCTTTCGCTGCTGTCCTTGGCTTGGGAACCGGGCGCGGATGGCACCGGACGATTGGTGTTGACCCTCGCCGGGGATGGCGCGGTGGCGGTCGAGGTTGAAGCCTTGGATGTCAGCCTGCGCGACGTGACCCGGCCCTATCGCGCGCCCTCGGGCAAGGTGCCGTCGCATGATTTGTGACGCTGGCGCGTTCTTTGCCAAAGCCGGGGGGCCAGCCCCCCGGACCCCCCGGGATATTTGAGCAACGGGGAAGCGGCCGAGGGATCGGGCTGCGCGTCATTGCCGCCTTGAGGCGGGGCAGGGCGCGGGGTAACAGGGGGGCATCTTGTTGAGGTGCTGCCATGACGATGTTCCTGACCCATGACGATCCCGGATTTGAGGCTGATTTCGCCGCCCTTTTGGGGATGAAGCGCGAAGAGGCCGAGGATGTGGATCAGGCGGTGGCCGCGATCATCGCCGATGTGCGCGCGCGCGGCGATGCGGCGCTGATCGATCTGACCGCGCGCTTTGACCGGATGGACCTGACACCAGATCGGCTGGCTTTTACGGACGCCGAGATTGAGGCCGAGATTGCATCGGTGGGGGCCGAGGATCGCGCGGCGCTGGAACTCGCCGCGGCGCGCATCCGGGAGTATCACGCGCGGCAAGTCCCGCAGGACGAAAGCTGGACAGATGCCGTCGGCGCGACCCTTGGCTGGCGCTGGACGCCGGTTTCGGCGGCAGGGCTTTATGTGCCGGGGGGGACGGCGTCCTATCCGTCCTCGGTCCTGATGAATGCGATTCCGGCCAAGGTGGCGGGGGTAAAGCGGTTGGTCGTGACCTGCCCGACGCCGGGCGGAGTGGTCAATCCCTTGGTGTTGCTGGCGGCGCGGCTGGCCGGGGTGGATACGGTCTATCGTGTGGGTGGGGCGCAGGCGGTGGCGGCACTGGCCTATGGCACCGAAACCATCACGGCGGTGGACAAGATCACCGGGCCGGGCAACGCCTATGTCGCGGCGGCCAAGCGGCGGGTCTTTGGCCGGGTGGGCATCGACATGATCGCAGGCCCGTCCGAGGTGCTGGTGCTTGCGGATGCCGACAATGACCCTGACTGGATCGCCTTGGACCTGCTGTCACAGGCGGAACATGACGCCAGCGCGCAGGCCATCCTGATCACCACGGATGCGGCGCTTGGCCATGCTGTGGCGCGCGCCGTGGAAAATCGGCTTGAAACGCTGGAGCGGGCGGCGATTGCGGGCGCAAGCTGGCGCGATAATGGCGCGGTGATCGTGGTGGGTGATCTGGCGCAGGCGGCAGCGCTGGCCAACCGCATCGCGCCGGAGCATCTGGAACTGATGGTGGCCGACCCCGAGGCGCTGGCCGCAAAAATCCCCCATGCCGGGGCCATTTTCCTCGGCGCATGGACGCCCGAGGCGATTGGCGATTATGTGGGGGGACCGAACCATGTGCTGCCCACCGCCCGCTCGGCGCGGTTCTCCTCTGGCCTCAACGTGCTCGATTTCATGAAAAAGACCACGATGGCGCGGATGACCCCCGAAGCGCTGCGCGCCATCGGGCCAAGCGCGGAACGGCTGGCGATTTCCGAAAGCCTTGAGGCGCATGGGCTGAGCGTGCGGGCACGGTTGGACCGCTTGAACGGGTGACGGATTTCCGGTGACAGGGCAGGGCGGGCGCGACATTCTCTCCTCCATTCCGCCGGAGACCGCCATGCAACCGATCCTGTATTATTCCCGCAATCCGAATCCGCGTCTGGCCTTGGCTGTGGCGCGGCATCTCTCCGCGCCGGTGACGTTGGAATGGGCCGCCCCGTTCCATCCCCGGCAGGCGGACTACTTCAAATCCCTGAACCCCACGCAGCGCATCCCCATCCTGCTGGAAGGTGACCGCTCCTTGTGGGAGGCCGATGCCATCGCCTGCCGCTTGTCCCAGATGACGGGATCGGATTTCTGGCGCATGGGGGCGGGGATGCCCGACATGATCCGATGGATCAGTTGGGGAAAAGAGACCTTCGTCCGCGCCTGTGACATCGTCAGCTTTGAACGTGGGACGCGGCTGCGATACCGCATGGGGCCGACCGATCCAGCCAAGGTGGCCGATGGTCTGGCCCGCTTTGCCGAGGCTTCCGCCGTGCTGAACGCGCATCTGACCGGGCGCGACTGGCTGTTGGACGACGGGCCGAGCTATGCGGATTTCCGCATGGCCACCTTTCTGCCATTCAATGACACCGCGGCTCTGCCCTTGCAGGATCATCCCGCCATCGCTGCCTGGAACGCGCGACTGGAAGGTCTGCCCTTGTGGTCCGATCCGTTTGAGGGGCTGGACGCCCCGCAGTTGCCCCCCATCGCCGCGACCGTTGCGTGAGCCATCCCGCTTGCACCGCAGCGCAGGGTCGGGCATCACCACGGGTGACGAAGGGAAGCCCAGCCCATGACCAACCGCATCTGCCACATCGAGATCGACGAGCGCGGTCTTGCACGACCGACGCCCGAGATCGAGCAGGAACGCCGCGTGGCGGTGTTTGACCTGTTGGAGGACAATTCCTTTGCCTTGCCCCCGCGCGAGGACCGGCCCGCGCCCCCCGGTCCCTACCGGCTGGGCCTTGCCATCCGCGAGGGGCGGCTGGTCTTTGACATCGCCACGGAAGACAGCACCAAGGTGGGCGAATTCCACCTGTCGCTCGGCCCGTTCCGGCAGGTTGTCAAAGACTACTTCCAGATCTGCGAATCCTACTTCGACGCGGTCAAACGCCTGCCGCCCAGCCAGATCGAGGCCATCGACATGGCCCGGCGCGGCATCCACAACGAGGGCGCCCGCGTCTTGCAGGAACGGCTGGAGGGCAAGGCGGATGTCGACCGCGATACGGCCCGCCGCCTGTTCACCCTGATCTGCGTCCTGCATTGGGGGTGACCTTGGGCACAGGCTTTCCCCAGTCGGTGCTGTTCTGCTGTGACCATAACGCGGTCCGCTCGCCGATGGCCGAGGGGTTGATGAAGCGGATGTATGGCCAGCGCGCCTATGTCCAGTCGGCAGGCGTGAAGAATGACATGGAGATCGACGGTTTTTCCGTGGCCGTCTGTCAGGAGCTGGGGATCGAACTCAGCCGCCACCGCTCCCGCTCGTTCGAGGAAATGCAGGAATGGGGCGATGACCTGTCGCAATTCGACCTGATCGTCGCCCTGTCCCCGGCCAGTCAGCGGACGGCGTTGGAATTGACGCGGTTCTACCATCTCGAGGTGGAGTATTGGCCGATCCTCGATCCCACGGGTCTGGGAGAGACGCGCGAGGCCAAGCTTTCGGCCTATCGTCAGGCCCGCGACCAGATCCGCGACCGTATGGCCGCCCGCTTTGGCCCCCCAACCGAGGAAGAGACATGACCCGTCAGGACGCCATCACCCTGATCAGCCGCTATTATGCCGCCTTCAATGCGGGCGACCCGGCCGGGATGCTGGACTGCGTGGCCGAGGATGTGGAGCACCGGGTGAATGAGGGCGGCATCCGCCATGGCCGCGCCAAATTCGCCGAATTCTGCGCGCATATGGGTGTCAGCTACCGCGAAGAACTGCGCGATCTGGTGGTCTTCGCCAATGACGACGGCACGCGCGGGGCGGCGGAATTCGTGGTGCATGGCACCTATCTGACCACCGACGCGGGCTTGCCCGAGGCGAAGGGCCAGACCTACATCCTGCCCGCGGGCGGTTTCTTCGATTTGCGCGACGGCAAGATCGCCCGGGTGACGACCTTCTACAACCTGAACGACTGGATCGCGCAGGTGAAGACGTGGGGGTAACCGTCCGCGCCTTGACGGGTGAGGCGTTGGAGGCCGCGCTGGAGGGCGTGGCCGCCCTGCGGATCGCCGTGTTCCGGGATTGGCCCTATCTCTATGACGGCACCCTGGACTACGAGCGCGAATATTTGCAGACCTACCGCACCTCTGCCAACGCCCTGCTTGTGGGCGCTTTTGAGGGGGATCGCCTGGTCGGGGCCTCAACCTCCACCCCGATGGAGGATCATGCCGAGGCCTTCGCCGCGCCCTTTGCCGAGCAGGGCATCCCGCTCACCGACATCTATTATGGCGCGGAATCCGTGTTGCTGCCGGAATACCGCGGGCAGGGGATCGGGCATCGCTTCTTTGACCTGCGCGAGGCTTTCGCGCGGTCCCTTGGGCGCAAGTGGCTGGCCTTTTGCTCGGTCACGCGGCCGGATGACCACCCGCTGCGGCCTGCGACCTACCGGACCAACGATGCCTTCTGGCGTGGCCGTGGCTATGCGCCCCTGCCCGGCGTGCAGGCCGAATTCGCGTGGAAAGATGTGGGCGAGACCGCCGAGACGGTGAAGCGCTTGCAATTCTGGATGCGGCGTTTGTGACGGTCGACGCGGGCCGCGCCTCGTCTGCGCCCATGCTGCCGCGCGCGACGTGCCGCGCCATGGATTGCCCGGCGCCCCACGGTCGGCAAGCATCCCGGGACGGAGGCCACGTCCCGACAAGCGGCCTTGAGCGCAAGATCGGCTGACCGCCCGTCCGCGCGGGCTTTGCCAATGGCTGCGCGCTGCCGATCACCGCCTGCTGCCCAAGCCAAGCCACCAGATCCCCGGCCAGAGGCCACGACCGAACACCCGATCCTGCAAGAAACAGACGGATGTCTTCGTCCCCCGCATCGGGAGGGCGGGGCGTGAAGAAGCCGTCGCGCTGTACGGCGCGCTCATCCGGCATCTGCGCCGGGATCATCGCCTTGGTGGGCTTATTCTGCGGCGAAGCTTGCGCTGCTGCTTGGACCCCATGGCGCCGCCAGCATCGGCTTGCGATTGAGGATGTGGCGATGCACGAGTTGCCGACACGCGGCGGCCTTGGGCAGGGGGCGCACGGCGGGCCTTGAGGTCTCGGCGGCGATGTCGGGGAAAAGCTGCCTGAGTTCCCCAAGACATTCCTTCGGCATGGCGGCAAGCGCCTCTGGCCCTGTGAACAGGGTTTCGGCTTCCAGCCCTTCGGCAAAGATCACCTCATGCCGGTCGCACATCAGGTGCCAGTAATCGACGCCCCGCCCGTCCTCGACCACCTCGACCCCGTCGAGTTCCAGCAACTGTTTGGCCGCGACCAGCACCTCGGCGCTGCCGAACATGCGCTCAGCCACCTTGGAGCGGATCAGGATGCGGTGCTGTGGCGACACGGTCAGGTCCCGCAGCGGCAGGCCGCAACCCAAGGCCCCCGCGCGGATGCGGATCGGGCGCAGGTTCGGTGCCGCGGCCAGGTCTTCGGCGCTGAGCCGCCGGGCAGCAAGCCAGCGCATCGGCTGATAGCCCCGGTCCGCGGTCAGGATCAGGTCCCCCAGCCGCAGGTCCTGCACCGCCACATCGCCCCGGTGGGTGGCAATCAAGGTATCGCGGGCGAAACAGATGATGCGTTCGATCTGCGAGAAGGTGACGGTGACCAGATCGCCATTGGCATTCAGGTAGGTCAGCGTCCCGCTGCCGCTGGCCTTGTTCCCGCCGGTCCACGTGGCGGTATAGCTGGTCAGGCCTTGCAGGCTGAGAACATCCCCCTGTCCGGTGGCAAAGTTCTGCCCGCCGGTGACGCTGAGGGGGGCGGTGCCCGTCGCAAACCGGTCAAAGCGGAAGACATCGTCGCCGTCGCCGCCAAGCAGCGTATCGCCCGCGCCGCCCACCAGCGTATCATTGCCATCGCCGCCAGAGACGGAGTCATTGCCCGCGCCGCCCGCCAGCAGGTCATTGCCGGTGCCGCCGTCCACAATGTCATTGCCGGCCCCCGCGCTGACCGTGTCATCGCCCGCGCCCGCCGCGATGACGTCATTCGCCCCGTCCCAGCCATCGACCCGGTCGCCCTGTGCGTCGGCATAGCCCGCCCCGATGGAATCGTTGCCCGCCGTGCCCGTGACCGTGCCATCCCCATCGGTCAGGATGCGTTCGATCTGGCTGAACTGGAGGGTGACGGTCTGGCCACCGCTGTTCTGGTAGATCGCGGTCCCCGAGTCCGACCGCAGGCCGTTCCATGTCGGATCGGCGGTGTTCCATGTGATGTCCACCCCCGGCAGGCCGCGCAGGTCCAGCACATCGCCGGTGCCGCCGTTCGTGGGATCGGTCAGGTCTTCGCCTGTCTCGCCGCCCGTGACGGTGATTGTGGCATTGCCCGCCAGCGTGCGGTCAAAGCGGAACTCGTCATCGCCATCGCCGCCCGAAGCGCTGTCGCCCGCGCCAAGGACAAAGTCATCATCCCCCGCCCCGCCGTCCAGACTGTCATTGCCCGCGCCGCCGGTCAGCAGGTCGCTTCCCGCGCCGCCTGCAAGCGTGTCATTCCCCGCGCCACCCGTCAGCGTGTCGTTGCCCGCGCCCGCATCGACGGAGTCATTGCCCGCGCTGCCGGTGACGCTGTCATTTCCCGCGCCAAGCAGGATGCGTTCGACCTCGGTGAAGCTGATGCTGTCCGCGCCCGAGACGAGTGTCCCTGACTCGGCGCTGGCCAGTGTCAGCGTGGCACCGGCGGTCATCCCGCTTGCGTCGAGCAGGTCGCCCAGCGTCTCGCCCGTCTCGCCGCCGGTGATCGTATCGGCCCCGTCGCCCGTCAGGATGCCGAACCGGTCATCCCCGTCGCCGCCGGTCAGCACGTCAGAGCCCGCGCCGCCTTGCAGCAGGTCATTGCCTGCGCCGCCCTCAAGACTGTCATTGCCGGTGCCACCGCTCAGGGTGTCGGCCCCGACATCGCCATAGAGCGTGTCATTGCCCGCGCCGCCCGAAAGGCTGTCCGGGCCATCGACGCCGTCTCCCAAGCGCGCCTCGTAGTTCGACGTCGCGCCCCAATAGGTGCTGGCATTGGTGCCGTTGGTCAGCTGGGTTAACGTCAGTGCCCCGGTTCCGCCATTGATGGGCGTGGCCGGGACCGTCACCTGAAACAGGTTCACCCCGCTGGAGACATAGATTTCGCCATTGGGACCCAGCGCCAGACCGTAGGACTCGGCTGGCAAGGTTCCCAGAACCTCAAACCCGGTCACGATGTTTGACGCATTCAGCGACAGGCGCAAAAGCTGCGTCGTGCCGCCCGGCGTGACCCAGGAGGCGAACATCCGGTCGCCCACGATCAGGAAGTCGCCCGCCGCGGCCCCGCCGCCCGGGTTGGTCCAGACCGTCGTCGCGCTTGCGGGCGTGTCCGGGCTGAAGCGGATGATCCCCGACCCGGCCGAGGTGTAAAGCAACCCATCCGGTCCGAACGACAGGGCCGAACTGTTTGGCCCGCCGCCGACGAAGCCGATCAGGGTGGTCTGGGCCGTGGTCGTGTCGATCCGGTAAAGCTGCCCGCCCGAAATGCCGAACAGCCGCCCGCTGGCATCCATCGCGATGTCGCCAAAGGTCTGGGCCGTGGTGCCGACCTGCGTGCGTGTCGCCGTGGTGCCGTTGATGTCGATCCGGAACAGGCGGTTGGCCGAGTCATTGGCCCAGAGTTGCAGGGGGACCGGAACACTGTCTGACCCGCCATAGATCAGGTCATTCCCGTCCCCGCCGTCGATGCTGTCCCCGGCGCCGCCGCCCACCAGCGTGTCGGTCCCCGATCCGCCGCCCAGCGTGTCGGCGCCCTGTCCGCCGCGCAGCAGGTCATTGCCGCCCGCGCCGTCGATCCAGTCCGCGCCCGCCGATCCCGCGGCCGTATCCGCGCCCGCGGTCAGAACCACACGCTCGATCTCAGCGAAATTGACGGTCAGTCCGCCGCCGCTGATGGCTCCGCTTTCCGGCGTGGCCAGCGTCAGCGTCACGCCGCCGGACAGCGCCGAGGCGTCCAGCGTGTCCCCGATCCCTTCGCCGGTTTCGCCGCCGGCGATGGTCTGCGCGCCGGTGGCCGAGGACAGGCGGAACAGGTCATCCCCACCCTCGCCCAACAGGCTGTCGTTGCCGGTGCCGCCGTCGAGCGTGTCATTCCCGTCGCCGCCCGCCAGCGTGTCGTTGCCGCTGCCACCGTCCAGCAGGTCAGTGCCGATGCCACCTGACAGGAAGTCGGTGCCCGCGCCGCCCGAGATGGTGTCGTTCCCTGCGCCACCCTGCAGCAGATCGTTGCCGCCCGTGGTCGCGGGCGTGGTGATGGTGCTGGTCAAGGCCACGTCATCCATCATGACGAAACCGACATTGGCCCCGGTCCGCCCGGCAAAGACGTATTGCCAGCCGCTTTGGTCCACCGTCGCCCATTGTCCGCCCGGAATGGTCGCAGTCAGGTCCGGCGTGGTCGATCCGGGCAGTTGCACCGACACCACGCCTGCGCTGCTGACCGTGACGGACAACGTGCCGAGGGCGCGGGTCTCCAGCGTCAGACTGGCCAGCGTGCCGATCACCGCGCCGTTCCAGCGCACCTCGACCAGATTGGCGAGAGGGTCCAGCCGGACCGCAAGGCCGCGGCCCACGCCATTCTCGCGCTCGCCGGTCAGGGTCGTCGGATCCCCCAGCGAAAAGGAAAATCCGTCCACATGGTCCGAGTTCAGCGGAGAGCCCATGTCCAGCGTCAGGGACATGCTCAGGCTTTGCACCCGCTCGCCGCTTTGCAGTTCGGGGTTGACGTCCAATTGCCCCTGTTGCGACGTGGTGTTGGCCTGAACGAAGACGAATTCCTTGTCGGGATCGACGTCGCCGGTCAGGTTCGCCGCCCCCGGTGCGCCATTGATCAGCGTCTGTGCCGCGCCTTGCAGCGGATCGGCCCCGTCGAAGGTGTTGGCCCATGAAAAGCTGCGCGTGCCCGCCGCCGCGCCGCCGCCTTCCACGATGGTATCGTTACCATCGCCGCCGTCGATGGTGTCATTTCCCTCGCCGCCGCCCAACAGGTCATTGTCCGCCCCGCCGGACAGGCTGTCGGCCCCGCCGCCGCCTTTCAGCGTGTCATTGCCCGTCCCGCCCGCCAGCGTATCCGCCCCGCCGGTGCCGGTCAGGCTGTCCGCGCCCGCCCCGCCATCGACATTGACAGCGGCTGCGATGCTGTCGCTGCCGGTGAACACATCATTCGCGCCGGTCAGGACAAACTGTTCGACCTGCGTGAAGACGGCCAGTTGCGCCCCGTCAAGGCCCAGCACGGTCCCGGCTTCGGCCCCGGACATCACGATCCGCGCGGCCACCCCGGCGGCCTGCGCCGACAGGTCGATCACGTCCAGATCAACGCCCGTCTCGCCGCCGGTGATCGTGTCGGTTCCCGTGGTCTGGTCCAGAACGAACCGGTCGGCACCGTCGCCGCCCTCCATCGAGTCGCTGCCCGCACCGCCGATCAGCGTGTCATTGCCACCGTTCCCGACCAGCGTGTCATTGCCCGCAAGGCCCGAGATGCTGTCCGCATCCACACCACCCGTCAGCGTGTCATTGCCCGTCCCGCCGGTGATCACCGCCATGATGTGCCCCCCTGCTTGCGGGTCACCGCCGGGGTGCGGTCAGCCGGATGCGACACATGGTCCGCAGAAAGCTGACGGTTTCCTTTTTGGTGACGCGTTTTGGCCACGAATTTTCTCCGCACGAAACAATCGGACCAAGTCATGCGACCGCACTCTTTCCAAAAATGGCGTAAAAGGCGGCATTGGTTCGATATTTTAACGAACGGGCTTCAATCGTGGCGGGAATGTGGCAAGGATGGGGCGGACTGTTGACAATATCGCCTCAATTCCGCCGTCGGTTCGGAAATAGAACCCACGGCGGAGGAAATGCTCTAAAATCCCGAAACAGGGGTGTTCAGCGTGGTTGTGGGCGAACGATCTGCGTGATTTCAGACCGTTGCTCCGCGAGCGCCCCCGCGCTCTTGCGAGGGGACGCGCCGGCCATCGGGGCGCTGGATAAAACATCCGCGCCCTTGGTCGCCAAATCACGCGGGATCGTGCACGCGGCCCCAAGCGCGGTGAATTGGATGGCCACGGTCCATGGATACGTCGCGCGCTGCCAAAAAGGGGGGGCTGCCCTTGGTCCAATACCGCAAAGCGGCCCCCCTGTCCGCAATCGCCACGCAGGGCCCCCGCAAGGCGGGGACCTGCGTTATCTGGCCAGCAAGGCGTCGATTTCGGCGCGGCTGGGCATGGCAGGGGCGGTGCCGGGGCGGGTGACCGAGATGCCCGCAGTGGCGCAGCCAAAGCGGACGGCCTCGATCACATCGCGGCCTTCGGCCAAGGCCACGGCGAAGCCACCGTTGAAGGCATCCCCCGCGCCTGTGGTTTCCACCACCGGCCCAGCAGAAATCACCGGGACATGCACCGATTGGCGCGCGTCGTGATAGAGCGCCCCCTTGTCACCCAGCGTGATCACCACCGCGCCCACGCCTTTGGCCAGCAGGGCGGCGGCGGCGCTCCGGGCTTCCTCGACCGTCGTCACGGGCAGGCCGGTCAGGGCCTCGGCCTCGGATTCATTGGGAGTGACGTAATCGCAGAACGCGAGCATGGCGTCGGGCAGGGTGGCGGCGGGGGCGGGGTTCAGGATCGTGGTCACGCCTGCCGCGCGGGCAATCTCCAGCGCGCGCAGGGCGGCGGGGATCGGCTGTTCCAACTGCGTCACGAAGATCGCGGCAGAGCGGATCAGATCGGCCTTTTCTTCGACATCCTGCACCGACACGCGGCCTGCGGCACCGGGGGCGACGATGATCGCGTTATTGCCGGTGGCGTTTTCGATGAAGATATAGGCCGCGCCGGTGTAGCTTTCGTGGTCGACCTTGACTTCGGGTACCACGCCCGCCTTGGCCCAAGTCGACTGCGCGATCGCGGCAAAGGCATCGGCCCCCAGACGGGTGATGAAATGCACGCGTCCCCCCGCCATGGCGGCGGCGACGGATTGGTTGGAGCCCTTGCCGCCCGGCCCCAGCACGAAAGACGTGCCAAGGATGGTTTCGCCCATCTTGGGCTGACGCTCGGCGCGATAGGCGGTGTCGGCAACGAAGATGCCAAGGATGACGATGGGTTTCATGATCATGCCTCGGGCGGGATCACGCCCTTGCGGAGCATGAAGCAGCCGTAGAACCGACGCTCACCGGTCTGGATCACGGCATAGGCGTTGCGGGCCATATCGTAGAACGCGAACCGCTCGATCGAGATCATCGGACGGTGACGGCCTTCGGCGGCGTCAATCTCGGCCTGCACCTCGGCCTGCACGGGGGGGATGGTGGCGGCATCACCGACGATTTCCATCCGCCCGGCGAAGTCATCGACGAAAGTATCCAGCGGCAGCACCGACAGCACGGCCTGCACCGCCTGCGCCGCGGTCAGGTTTTCCATCCGCAACAGCTTGCCGGTCACCGTGGCGCGGGCCACGGAATCGGCGGGAAAATTGGTGTCCGAGATGATGATCACATCGCCATGCCCCATGGCCCGCAAACAGCCCAAGACATCGGCGTTCAGCCGGTTGTCGATTCCTTTTAGCATGGCAGTCCCCCCTAGAGTGCGTCGGTTTCAGATACGCTGGCCCGTGGCCTTGTCAAAGAGGTGCGATACCGCCGCGTCGGGTGCAAGCGTGATCGTGGCGCCGGGGGCAAAGGACACGCGGTTGCGGAAGACGGCGGTGATCTCTCGCCCCGCCAGACGCAGCACGACATGGGTTTCCGACCCGGTGGGTTCGATCACGGCCACGGTCCCGGTCAGCCCCGCATCGGCCTGATGAAGGTGTTCGGGACGGATGCCATAGATCACCTCGCGCCCCTCATCGGGCGATACGCCGGGGGGCAGGGGCAGGCGCGTTCCCCCGACATCGACCATCCCGCCCGCGATGCGCCCGTCCAAAAGGTTCATCGAAGGGCTGCCGATGAAGGCCGCGACAAAGGCATTGGCGGGGCGGTCATAAAGCTCCAGCGGGGCGCCGACCTGTTCGATCCGGCCGCCCTGCATGACCACGATCTTGTCGGCCATGGTCATCGCCTCGATCTGGTCGTGGGTGACATAGACCGTGGTGGTCTTCAGGCGCTGGTGCAGTTCCTTGATTTCCGTGCGCATCTGCACGCGCAGCTTGGCGTCAAGGTTGGACAGGGGTTCATCGAACAGGAACACCTGCGGATCACGCACGATGGCGCGGCCCATGGCGACGCGCTGGCGCTGACCGCCAGACAGGGCGCGCGGGTAGCGGTCCAGATAGGGTGTCAGGCCCAGAATCCCCGCCGCATGCTCCACCTTGGCGCGGATCGCGCCCGCATCCATGCCGCGCATCTTCAGCGCGAAGCCCATGTTGGCCGCCACCGTCTTGTGCGGATAAAGCGCGTAATTCTGGAACACCATGGCGATGTCACGCTCGGACGGTGGCAGGTTGTTCACCCGCGTGGCCCCGATCATCACATCCCCACCCGTCACCTCTTCCAGCCCGGCAATCATCCGCAGCAGGGTGGACTTGCCGCAGCCCGACGGGCCGACCAGCACGACGAAAGCCCCGTCCGGTATGTCCAGATCAAGGCCATGGATGACCTGCAAGCCGCCATAGGTTTTCCGCAACGCGCGGATCGTAACTTCGGCCAAACGCATGCCTCCCCTAAGTCCAGGGTGTGCACCCCGCCCGATTTCTAACCCAGTCCCGACGGCTCTGTCCACCCGCTGACCATACTAACATGTTAGAAACTTGACAGGGGAGTGCCACCTTGCGAAGCTACCCTCCGGAAGGTCGGCTTTTGGGAGAAAGCGGCCATGCCGGGGTGTGGGAGACCCCAACAAACGCTGCCATCCGCGGACCGGGGATGCCCCGGACGAAAGGTGGCATCTGTGCAGACCGTGCAAGCAAACATCAGACCCGCGTCGGAACAACGGTCCGGGCAAAGACAAACAAAGGGAGGAGCTATCTTGAAGGTCGAACTCTACGAGGCCATCACGCGCGCCAAGATGAGCCGCCGCAACATGTTGCGCGGCACCGCGGCATTGGGTGCGATGGCGATGATGCCCAAGGCCATGGGCTTTGGTCCGGCCATGGCGCAGGATTCCGTCCGCGCGCAGATCCTTGCCATTCCCGGCGTGGGTGCGGGCTCGCCCACCGATGCCGATTGGCAAAAGGTCGGCGAACTCTGCCTTGGCCCGACGAAGGCCAATGTGGCCGAAGGCGAATTCGCCGGGGTCGAACTGACCTTCTTCGGCATCAACAACAACGGGCTGCACAACATCCTGTTCCGCGGTCTGCTCAAGGGCTGGGAAACCTACACCGGCGCGAAGATCAACTGGATCGACCTTGCACAGGCCGACTATAACCCGCGCCTGCAACAGAACATCGCCACGGGCACCGTGGACTTTGACATCCTCGCCATGGGCGCACCGCTGGAGGGCGATACCGCCGGTCAGGGCCTGCTGGACGAGATGCCCGAATGGGTGGCCGCCCAGATCGAGATGGACGATTACGTGAACTACCTGAAGGCGCCCGTGGGCACCTGGGGTGGCAAGACCTATCGCATCTCGATCGACGGCGACTGCCACACCTTCGCCTATCGCAAGGATTACTTCGGCGAAGGCGCGATTGGTGGGGCGGACGTGCCCAAGACCTGGCAGCAGGTCAATGCCGTGTCCAAGGCGCTTGCCGGTCAGACCGACCCGCTGACCAGCCTGCCCGCCTATGGCTATCTGGATCCCCTGAAGGGCTGGGGTGGCTTCGGCTTCTACTTCCTCGAAAACCGTGCCGCCGCCTATGCCAAGCATCCGTCCGATCCGGCATGGCTGTTCGATCCCGAGACCATGAAGCCGCGCGTCAACAATCCGGCTTGGGTGCAGGCCATCCAGGATGTGATGGACCTGATCGCGGCCAATGCCTACCCGGCCGACCAGATCAACGCCGACCCCGGCACCACCGGCTTCTCGCAGTTCCTCGCGGGCACCGGCTCGATGCTGATGTGGTGGGGCGATATCGGGTCCAACGCACGCACCTCTGACACCTCTGTCGTGGGCGATGTGGTGGGCTTCGGGATCAACCCCGGCTCGGACAAGGTGTACAACAGCCAGACCGGCGCGTGGGAAGAAACCTACAACGAGTCGCCGAACATGGCCTATCTGGGATGGGGCGTTTACGTCACCAACCGCGTGTCCGGCGATGAGAAGAAGCGCAAGGCCGCATGGTCCGCCGCAGCCCATCTGGGCGGCAAGGACCTGTCGCTGTGGATGTCCGCCTATCCGTCGGGCTTCCAGCCCTATCGCAACAGCCACTTCCAGTACGAAGAGTGGATCGCGGCAGGCTACGACAAGGAGTTTGTCGAGGATTACCTTGGCTCCAACCTCGACAGCTACAACCACCCGAACGCCGCGATCGAACCGCGTATCCCCGGCATCTTCCAATACTACTCGGTCGCCGAGGATGAATTGGCCAAGGGCTACGCAGGCACCTACAAATCGGCACAAGAAACCGCCGATGCGATTGCCGCCGCTTGGGAAAAGATCACCGATCAGATCGGCCGCGACAGCCAGATTGCGCTGTATAAAGCCTCGCTGGGGATGTGACCAGAACGGGGGCTCCGTGACGGTGCCCCCACCACAAGGCCGCAGGGTGCGCAGTCTTTGCGCACCTTGCTTTTCAAGGGCAGGGCATTCCGGTGAGCGGCGCAGGCGACCTTTTACACGTTGTCACCAATGACAGCATCTCAGCGGGGCGAAAGAGTTTTGGCCGCGCGATCATCTGGGGGTCAGGGCTGCTGATGCTGGTGGTTGCCGCGGCGCAACTGCTGCAGATGACGGGCAGCGCGTCCTTCGGGTTCGAGAATTGGCGACCCACGCTTTACGCCTATGTGCTGTGGACGATCTGCCTCTGCTGGGGTCAGGTGTTGATGCATGGCGAGCATGGCAAGCGCACGCTGTTCGTGCTGCCCGCGGCGATGTTTGTGATATCTCTGACAGTGTTCCCGCTGTTGTTCGGGTTGGTCATCGCGTTTTCCGACTGGAACCTGTCCAGCACGTCGGGGCGGCAGTTCAACGGCCTAGACAACGTCCGGCAGATGTGGGCTGACCCGTTCTACTGGAACGCCATGCTGAACATGGTCTGGTACACGCTGGCGATCCTGATCGAATATGCCATCGCCTTTGCCCTCGCCTTGGCGCTGAATGCCGAGATCAGGGCGCGGAAGTTTTTTCGCGTGGCCTTCCTGCTGCCCTTGATGCTGTCGCCCGTGGCCGTCAGTTGGATGATCGGCAAGTCGATGCTTGAGGCCCGCTTTGGCCCCATCGCGCGCTTGGCGCGCTTTCTGGGGTGGGAGGACCCGTCCTTCTTTGGCAGTCCCATGGTCGCCAAGATCACCATCATGCTGATGGATGCCTGGACCTTTATCCCCTTCATGATGATCATGATCCTTGCCGGGTTGCAGGCCATCCCCAAGGAATTGAATGAGGCCGCCAAGGTCGATGGCGCAAACGGCTGGCGCGCGTTCTGGGAGGTGACCTTCCCCATGATGCTGCCGGTGTCGATCACCGCCATCCTGATCCGCATCATCTTTAAACTGAAGCTGGCCGATATCGTGATCGCCGTCACCTCGGGCGGGCCGGGGGGGGCGACGGATACCGTCACCTCGTTCATCTTCCGCGAATATCGGGATCGGTCGAACGTCGGCTACGGCACGCTGCTGGCGATGGTTTACCTCGTGATCATCATCATCGCCATGACCCTGCTGATGAAGCTGGCAGACCGCATTGCAAGGCCCAGAACATGACCGACACCCAGATTTTCCATGACAGCCCGGTGGATCGGGCATTCCGGGCCAAGCGGTTTTCCGGGCGGCTGGCGGTCTATGCGCTGCTGGCGCTGTGGGCGGTGATCTGCCTCTTCCCGATCTACTGGACGCTGACCACCAGCTTCAAGATGGCCCCCGACGTGATGAAGGGGAACATGATCCCTTGGGTAGATTTCACCCCGAAGTGGCTCGGGTGGAAGTCGCTGGGCCTGTCACCCGACACTTTGGGCGATGACAGCACGGTCAGGGCCGAGTTTCTGAAACGCTTCAGCAATTCGGCCATCGTGTCGGTGGTGTCCGCGGTCCTTGCGGTGGTGCTGGGGTCTTTGGCCGCCTATGGCCTGAGCCGGTTCAACTATAAATTCCTGTGGATGAAGAATGGCGACATCTCGTTCTTCTTCCTTTCGCAACTGATCCTGCCACCGGTGGTGCTCGCGCTGCCGATGCTGGTGCTGTATAAGGAACTGGCGCTTCTGGACACGCGGATCGGGTTGATCCTGCTCTATACCCTGTCCGTGCTGCCCATCGTGGTCTGGATCATGCGCGATCAGTTTTCGTCCATCCCGACCGAGCTGGAAGAGGCCGCCTTGGTCGATGGTCTGTCGATCTGGGGCGCGTTCATCACGATCATCCTGCCCATTGCCTTGCCGGGGATGGTGGCGGCCTTCATCCTGTCCTTGGTGCTGACGTGGAATGAATATTTCTTTGCGGCCCTGCTGACCTCGACCCATGCCAACACCTTGCCCGTGATGGTGGCCAGCCAGACCGGCAGTCAGGGGATTTCGTGGTGGTCGATGGCGGCGCTGGCTTGGGCCGCGATCCTGCCCTTGATCATCATCGGCATCGTCTTGGAGCGCTACATCATCAAGGGCATGGCGGCGGGGGCGGTGAAGTAATGCTCAAAGGCATCGACCAACGCCTGAGTGCCGAGATTGTCCATGTCCTGATGCTGATGGGGCATGGCGATGATCTGGTGATCTGCGACGTGAACCACCCGGCGGCGACGATTGCTGCCGAGACGACCTATGGTCGGCTGATCGACATGGCGGGCTGCGACATTCCCACTGCGGCGGCGGCAATCCTGTCCTTGATGCCGCTGGATACCTTTGTTCCGGCACCCGTGTCGCGGATGCAGGTGGTGGGCAACCCGGATGGCGTGGTGCCAATCTTTGCGCGGATGCAGGCCGTGGTGGACCGCGCCGAAGGCCGCGCAGTGACGATTGAACCCCTGGAGCGGTTTGCCTTTTACGCCGCCGCGAAAAACGCCTTTGCCATCATCCGCACGGCAGATTCCGGACCCTATGGGTGTTTCATCCTGAAAAAGGGCGTGGTGGATTTGCCTGCGCTTTAGACGCTGGCAGGGTCATTCCATATTCGTGTGGCGGGCGCGCATAGCCTCAGGCGTTTGGCCCAGCAGGGCGGTCAGGCGCAACACCATGATCTCGAACACCAGAAACATCGCCCCTTCGAACAAAGACCCCATCGGCAGGGTAGAGGCCCCGCCGATATCGCGCGCCATGGTCTGCGCGGGGATCACCAGCAGATGATCCGCGCGGCGCGGGCTGGGGTGATCCGGCTCTGCCGTCACCATCAGCACCGCTGCGCCATCCCGTTGCGCGACGCCCATCAGGGCGGTGACGGTGGACAACTCCCCCGGTCCGGCAGCGCACAGGAACAGATCCCCTGCACCCAGCGGCGGCGCGGCCATGTCGCCCTGCATGGCGACGTGTTTTCCCAGATGGTGCAGCCGCATCGCCAATGCCCGCATCATCAAGCCTTCGCGCCCACAGCCATAGGCGACGATCCGGTTGGCGCGGGCGATGGTCTGGCAGGCAGACTCGATCTGCGCCTCGTCCATGCCGAGGGCGACGGCCTCTAACTCTTTCAGGGCGGACAAAAGGGGCGTCATGGCAAATCCTGCATGATGTCGCGGGTCTGGGCGTAAAGCCGTTTCCACAGCGGGTATTGCACCGCATAGGCGGGCACGGCGTCGGGTGTGATCGTGCGGACGTTGGGATTCCAGCGGGCGATGTCATCAGGCTTTGCCGCGCCGATGGACGTGGCGGCGAGGAAGGCGTTGCCATAGCTGGCCCCGACGGTCTTTTCGCAAACCTGCTGCGCCACCCCGGCAAAGTCCGATGTGGCTTGCAGCCAAAGCGCGTTCTTGGTGCCGCCCCCCACCGCCATCACCTGCGTCGGACTCGCCCCGGCCGCAGCGTAGGTTTCCATCACATGGGCCGTGCCTGCGGCGATGCCTTCGACCACGGCGCGGAACATATCGGCGCGGTCATGGGTCAGGTTCAGCCCGAAGAACACGCCGCGTGCATGCGGATCATGGATCGGTGTCCGCTCGCCCGAGAAATAGGGCAGGCACAGCAGCCCCTTCGCCCCCTTGGGGCTGGCCGTCGCTTCGGCCACCAAGGCCGCGAAATCGGCATCCCGGGCCAGCGTGTCACGAAACCATGTGGTCAGCGTGCCCGATGTGGCCAGTCCCGCCATCGAGGCATGGGTGCCCGGAAACAGCCACGGCGCATACCACAGCCGCGCATCGCGCACGGGCGTGGCAGTGACCTGAATGATGAAGATGGTGGAGCCATACATCATCATCATCTGACCGGGATGCTGCACGCCGACCGACACCGCCTCGGCCGCCGCATCGATGGTGCCACAGGTGACGGGCGTGCCGATGGCGAGGCCGGTTTCCGCCGCCGCTTGTGCGGTAACATGCCCGGCAATTTCCGTCGACCACATCAGACGCGGCAGTTTCTCCAGCGGCAGAATGCCGGGGGCCAGATCGGCGGTCCAGTCTTGGGTTTCGACATCATAAAGCGGGCTGAAATTGGCCGCCGTATAGTGGTCGATGACGTATTCGCCTGTCAGCTTCCACGTCAGGTAACTGGTGGAGGTCAGCACTTTCGCAGTGCGGGCGTAAAGGTCGGGATGGGTTTCCTTCAGCCACAGGATTTTCGGCCCCACCTGCTGCGAGGTCAGCGCATTGCCGCATCGGGTCAGGATCACATCCTCACCGATCCGCGCATTCAAGGCGGCGATCTGGTCGGTGGCGCGGGTGTCCACGCCGTAGAGCACGCCGTTCATCAGCGGCGCACCGTCCGCATCCACCGGCAGCATGCAAGGCCCAATGGCTGAGGCGGCGACGGCCTTGATCTGTGACGCGTCCAGCCCGGATTGCGCCAGCAAAGCGCGGCACAGATAGACGAAATCGCCCCACCAATCCTCGTCCGCGCGGTGTTCGGCCCAGCCTGCGCGGGGCACGATCATCTTATGCGGGCGGCTGGCGCTGGCGACGATCTGGCCTGCGCCATCGACGATCACGCCTTTGGATTCGAAGGTGCCGATGTCGATACCAAGGGTATGGGTCATGTCAGCGCGTCAGTCTTATGTCCGGGGTGATGGCGGAAAGGGCGGTGTCGATCAGCGTCACCATGCCGTCAAGGTCGGCAGGATCAACGACTTCCAGCGCGGAATGCGAATAGCGCATGGGAAAGCCGACATCGAGGCAAGCGACACCTTCGGTCCCCATGAACTGGATATAGCTCAGGTCCGTCAGCGCGCCCGTGTGGGCCGAGCGTTGCAGGGGCAGCGCCGCCGTTTCCGCAGCATTTTCAAACAAGTGCACTAAGGCCGGATGCGGGATCACCCCATTCAGCGTGCCGCGCCCGTGGAAGGAATAAAGCGATATCCCCGGCCCGCCGCCCAAGGTGACATCGCCGCGATGCGTCATGTCGGGGGTGTCACAGGCCAGAAGCAGGTCGATCTGCAAGGCGATGGCGGGCGCAAGCGCCGTGGCCGCAGGCAACACGCCGCGCAGGTTGTATTCTTCTTGCACCGCCCAGACGAAATGCAGGGTGGGGCCGGGTTTGCCCATCCGCGCCTCGGCCAGTTTCAACAGCGCCGCACAGCCCGCGCGGTCATCGACAGAGGTGCCCGCGATCCGCCCATTGGCCAGCGTCAACGCACGCGGCAGATAGGTGACCGGGGTGCCGATGCGCACGCCTGCCGCCTCTGCCTCTGCCTTGCTGGTGAAACCGGCATCGACGTAAAGATCGGCATAGGGCAGGACCTTGTACTTTTCCTCGGGCGTGGTGGCGTGGTGGCTTTTGTTGGCGATCAGCGCGGGCAGGTCGCCCTTATCCGTGCAAAGCACCACCGCCTGCGCGGGCAAGGCGCGTTCGGGCACCCCGCCCAGACGTTCCAGCCGGATCAGGCCATTCGACTCAACCTTGCGGACGATGAAGCCCAACTGGTCCATATGGGTGAAGATCATCACCGGGGGCAGGGCGGGATCACCGGGCAGGGTGCAGGTCAGATTGCCCAAGCGGTCTGACCGATGCGAAAGGCCAAGCCTATCCAGATGTGCCGCAATCGCCGCAGAGACACGGGTTTCATACCCCGCAAGGCCGGGGATCAGCATCAACTCGACCGTCAGATCGGCGACAGAGGGCAGGGTCATTCCCCACCCCGTGCCGCACGGACGCGGGCCATGAAATCGGCGGCGCGGTCGGGGTCCACGGCGGACCATGTATCGCCCTTGTACTTCAGGGCCGAGCCCACGATCACGCCATCCGCCACCGCCAGCACATCGGCCACGGTGTCATGCTTCACCCCGGTATTGGCCAGCACGGGCGTGTTCGGCAAGGCACGTTTCACGCTTTCCAGATCGCGCATCTCTGCCGCCTCGCCGGTGATGGCACCCGAGACCAGCACCGCATCGGGGATCGAGGAGAACACCGCCGACCGCGCCCGGTCGGAAATCGACCGCCGGTCGAGGCTGTCGGCAAATTCGGCCGAGACGTTGTAGAGTCGCGCCACATCCTGAGCGCCGACGCGATGGGCGTAGCGCACGGCGGCCCCGGCATCGGGAGCCCAGATCCCCATGTCCGAGGCATAAGTGCCGGTGAAAATCTCGCGCACAAACTCCGCCCCGGTGGCGGCGGCGACGGCAAAGCAGGCCTGCGGGTCCCACAGGACGTTCACGCCGAAGGGCACCGTGATCTCATCGCGCAGCCGGCCAATCACATAGGCCATGGTGGTCGAAGTGGCGGGATCGACCTTCAACTCATAGGGACGGTCGTTTTCATTGCCAAACATCACGGCGTCAAAGCCCGCCGCTTGCAGGGCGTGCAGATCGGCGCGGGCGTCGGCGATGATCCCGTCGATCCCGCGCGCGGCATCATGCAGCGGTGCGCCCGGGGAGGCCCCCAGATGAACCATGGCAATGACGGGCTTTTTCGCCCCGAACACGTTCTGAAAGCGCGACATGTGATCCTCCCTGATGGGTCACGCTAGCGCGAAAGAACGGGGTGGGGAAGCGGGAACACACTAGCATGTCAGTGGCTATGGCACCTCCCCCACTGCGTTGTGCTGTGGGGGAGGTGGGGCCGGTCAGGCCCCGTACAGCGCCGCCAGAACGATGCGCGTGGCGGCGGCGGCATCCTGGGCCGCTTGGGCCTGCGCCAGATCGGCATTGCCCGCCAGATCCTTGGCGATGGCGCGCAAACGGTCGGTGACGGCGATGTTGGCCCGCGCCTCTCCCACCGGATCGGTGCCGCCGTGATCGGGGAAGGTGTCGAAGTAGATCACCCCGTCATACCCCATGCGGTCCAGCGCCACGAACAGTTCCACCGTCTGCACCGGATGCACCGAGCCTGCGATCAGCCCGTCATCGCGCTTGCCGTAACCGTCGTTCAGGTGGACGCCCAGAATGCGGCTGGACCGCGCGGCGAGCATGGCGGCGCGGGCGGGCATCTCACCGGCAAAGAGCATGTGGCAGAAATCCAGCGTGACGCCGGTGTTCTTGCGCCCCACCTCGGCCAGCGCGAGCAGGGTGGTGGTCATGTCGGGCATCACCACATGGGCGCGGGGTTCGTTGGGTTTGTATTCAATGGCGATGTCGATGGCGGGGTTGTGGTCGGCCATTTCGGCAATCGCAGCGATGCTGTCGTCCCATTGCCGGGCGTAATCGGCCTGAAAGCTGTAATCAAAGCCATCCTGCCCCATCCACAGCGTCATCAACCGCCCGCCCATCGCGGCCAGCGCATCCAAGCCCCGCTTGGTCACATCAATCGCGGCGCGGCGCACCTTTGGGTCGGGGTTGCTGAAGGCCCCCAGCCGAAAGCCGGGATCGGTGTAATAGCGCATCGCCAAGCCGTTCAGCGCCATGCCGTGATCCGCGAGCAGCCGCGACAGCTCTGCGGGGCTGTGATGGTCGAAATGGTCAGGAAAATTCAGGTCCGCCGCATCCAGCCCCCCCACACGCCCCGCCGCCGCGATCATCTGGGCCACGGTGTCGCCCTTTTGCTTGAAGGCGTTCAGGCGGGTGGCATAGCGGGGGCGATTGGGCAGGGTCATGGCTGTCCTTGGGCTGAGAAAAGGTCTGGACGCTCGCGCTCCAGCGGTTGGAGATAGGTCAGCAACTGGCGCAGGTGATGCTGCACGGCTTGCCGCGCGGCCATGGGGTCGCGCGCCTCGAAGGCGGCAAGGATGGCGCGGTGCTCGGCCAGTGTGGTGGCAAGGCGGCCCTGAACCGGCAGGATCAACTGCCGCGCGCGATGCACGTTCAGCCAAGCGGTCTGCGACACCTGCGGCAGCCGGGGAAAGCCTGTGAAGGACAGCATCATCTCATGCATCTGCCCGTCCAGCGCCATGAAGCCCTGCTGGTCGCCATCGGCAACCAAAGCCTCTTGGATCATCAGGTTGCGCCGCAGCTCTCGCAATTGGTCGTCGGTGATGCGGGAGGCGACCCATTCGGCGGCGGCCACCTCGATCGCCTCTCGGATGAAGGCGCCCTCGCGGATGTCGGTCATTGACAGACGCGCGACAAAGGTGCCCGCTTGCGGGACAACATCGACCAGACCATCGGCGGCCAGACGCGCGACGGCATCGGCCACCGGGCTGCGCGACACGCCCAGACGGTCGCAAATATCCGGTTTGCGGATCACCTCGCCGGGGCGATAGCTCAGCGTCAGGATGGCTTGGCGCAGCGACTGATAGACCCGCTGGCCGAGTGACCCCTGAAACTGGTCCAACGGCGTCAGTCGCGCCGCGCCTTGCATCTCTGGTGATCCGGTCATTGATGGTTGTAGCATGCTAACATGTTAGGCGTGCCGCCCCGCCTGTCAAGAATGCAGCGGGGCCGGGAGGCCGGGCTTGGGGTGGTTTCATCGGCGCTGCTCTTATCCGATTGCGCGCGAGAGACAACACGGCCAACCGGATTGCTGATACAAGCCAAACGGGAGGGCGCGTCGGCGTGGGCAGGACGGTGGCGCGCCGCACCCGTCAAGTGTCCCGGTTCTTCGGTCCGCTCCGACGCCAAGGGGCGGTCGCTGCCCTGTGCAAGGTGGTGTGTCGATGAGGCCGGGTCAGACCCTCTGCCTGTTGCGCGCGGCGGCAATCGTGACCATGCTCTGCCCTGAAGATTGACGGGGGGCAAGCGGCACAACGGGGTGAACCGGGGTGATCCGCGCCCGACACCGCAAGACGCACCGCGCATTCCAGACACTGAAGCCGAGGCCCATATGACCGCCCCCACCGTCCTGACCGTTGGCAGCCTGCATTACGACATCATGGTTCAGGCCGACCATTTGCCGCGCAAGGATGAAACTGCGGTCGGGTCGCGCTGGTTTCCCAAATTCGGCGGCAAGGGCGGCAATCAGGCCGTCGCCGTGGCCAAGGCCGGTGTGGCCAGCCGCATGTTCGGCGCTGTGGGGGACGACGAGTTCGGCCGCTTCCTGCGCGCAGCCCTTCGGGCGGGTGGGGTGGAAGATGGCTTTGTCGCCACGTTGCAAGCGGTAGGGTCGGGGATGAGCGTCGCCCTGCTGGATGCCGCAGGCGATTACGCCGCGACCATCGTGTCGGGGGCGAATTTGCAGATGGACCCGGCGGGGCTTGCGGATGAGGCGCTGTGGCAGGATCTCGGCCTGCTGATCTTGCAGAATGAGGTGCCAGAGGCGCTGAACATCGCCGCCGCCGCCCAAGCCCGCAAACGCAGTGTGCGGACCCTGCTGAACGCCGCCCCCGCCCGCGTGCTGTCGCCTGAACTGGTGGGGCTGGTCGATATCTTGGTGGTCAATGCGGTTGAGGCCGAGATGATGGGGGCCGGTCCTGTCTGTGACCTGCCCCGTGCTGCGGAGGCCGCCAAGGGCCTTGCCGCGCGGTTTGGGGCGGTGATCGTGACCGCAGGCAGCAAGGGTCTGGCCGCCGTGGGGCCGGATGACGTGGCATTCTCGATCCCGGCCGAAAAGGTGCGGGCGGTGTCCAGCCATGGCGCGGGGGATGCCTTCATCGGGGCCTTGTCGGCCGCCCTCGTGCAGGGGGCTGATTTGCAGGACGCGGCCAAGGCGGCCTCTCATGCAGCCGCCCTGCATGTCAGCGGACAGACAGCCTGACCCTTGCCAAGCGGGCAGGACTTGGAAACAGTCGATGCCATGGCCTTCACCATCCGACAGTTGCAATTCTTCGTCGCCGCCGCTGAGGCGGGCAGTGTCACTGGCGCGGCCCGGGCGCTGTCGATCTCGCAATCGTCGGTGACCGAGGCGATCCGCGCGCTGGAGGATGATCTGGGCGTCACCGTCTTTGAACGGCAGGCCAAGGGGCTGGTCATTACCCATCGCGGGTCGGTCTTTCTGCGCCATGCCCGCCAGATTCTTGCCGATGTGGCGACCGCGCGCATGGCCTTTCGCGACGATCCCGAACAGGTGCGCGGGCGGCTGTCGCTGGGGGTGACCTCGCTCGTGGCGGGCTATGTGCTGTCGGACATCCTGCAGCGTTTTCGCCGCGCCTTTCCGCTGATCGACCTGAATGTGATCGAGGATTCGGGCGAATATCTGCAACATCTGCTGATCGGCGGCGAGTTGGATGTGGCGGTGCTGCTGACATCCTCGGTCCGGGACCGGATGGCCTTGCATGTGGAAACGCTGCTGGTCTCGCCCTACCGGTTGTGGCTGCCGCTGGGCCATCCCTTGGCCTTGCAGGAATCCATCGGGCTGGAGGATCTGGCCGGAACGCCGATGATCCAGTTGATGGTGGACGAGATCGAGGAATCCATGCGCCGCCTGACCGCCGCCCTGCCAGTGAAACCCGAAATCGCCTTTCGCACCCGCAGCGTCGAGGCGGTGCGGTCGCTGGTGGCCACGGGCGCAGGCTTGGCCGTGTTGCCGGGACTGGTCTACCGGCCATGGTCGTTGGAAGGTGACCGGATCGAGATCCGGGATGTGTCTGGCGATCTGCCTTCGGTTCAGGTGGGCCTTGCGTGGCGGCGGGGCGCGCCACTGTCGGGACCGGCGCTGAATTTCGTGCGCTCGGCGCAGACGGGCCTTGCGGAACGGTGATCCAAATGCCGCGCGCAAGCGCGCGACGCGGGAAGCCTTGGCTGCGGCAGGGCCGCAGCCAAGGCGCGCTGGGGGGCCAGCCCCCCAAACCCCCGGGGATATTTGAAGACAGAAAATAAAGGGGCAGGGGCACGCGCAGAGCCATCGGAAAAACCGATACGACCCTTCCTGATTTTGTGTTTGCGAAAGCGGGACGCTGCCCGCAGCATCTGGGACAGACCGGAAAACCGGCGGCGCCCAAGGCGGCGCATTCATCATCAGGGAGTTTGACCATGACCCGACGCATTGCCCGCGCCGCGCGGCTCTCACTTGCCGCTGCCGCCAGCCTGACCACCGCGCTGTCCCCCGCGCTTGCCCAGATGACCGCGGTCGGTCCGGGTGAGGGGGAGTTGTCCATCGTTGCATGGGCTGGGTATGTTGAGCGCGGCGAAACCGACAAGAATTTTGACTGGGTCACTAAGTTCGAAGCGGCCACGGGCTGCAAGGTGACGGTCAAGACGGCCAACACCTCGGACGAGATGGTGGCGCTGATGAACGAGGGCGGGTTTGACCTTGTCACCGCCTCGGGGGATGCGTCGCTGCGGCTGATCGCGGGGGATCGGGTGCAAGAGATCAACAAGGACCTGATCCCATCCTGGGGCACCATTGATCCGCGCCTGCAGGATGCGCCTTGGCATACGGTGGACGGCAAGCACTATGGCGTGCCCTATATGTGGGGGCCGAACGTGCTGATGTACAACACCGATGTGTTCAAGGAAGCACCCACCTCGTGGAACGTGGTGTTCGAGAAGATGGACCTGCCCGATGGCAAGTCGAACGAGGGCCGCGTGCAGGCCTATGACGGGCCGATCCATATCGCCGATGCCGCGCAGTACCTGATGTTCCACAAGCCGAAACTGGGCATCAAGGATGTCTATGAGCTGAACGAGGATCAGTACAAGGCGGCGCTGGACCTGCTGCGCGTGCAGCGCACCCTGACCAGCCGCTATTGGCATGACGCCTTCATCCAGATCGATGACTTCAAGAATGAAGGCGTCGTCGCCTCGGGCTCCTGGCCGTTCCAGGTGAACCTGCTGAAGGCGGACAACCAGCCGGTGGCGTCGACGATCCCGCAGGAGGGCGCGACGGGTTGGGCTGACACCACCATGCTACACAAGGACAGCGCGCATCCGAATTGCGCCTATATGTGGTTCGAGCATCAACTCTCGTCCAACTTGCAATCGGACCTGTCGGTCTGGTTCGGGGCGAACCCCTCGGTTCCAGCCGCCTGCACCGATGGGCGCGGGATGCAAACCGCTGAGGGCTGCACGGCCAACGGCTTGGATGATTTCGACAAGATCCGCTTCTGGCGCACGCCCACCGCGAATTGCTCGCAAGGCGAGGGCGCTTGCGTGCCCTATTACCGCTGGGTCAGCGATTACATCGGCGTGATCGGCGGGCGGTAACGCCTGCGATCTGCGCTGCGACCCTGTCGCCGGGCACCCGGCTGCGGGGGTGATTTGCCAGCGGGAGGCCTCCCGCTGGCCCCAAATCCGATTTGACATGGATCGCCATGACCGCCGCTGTCGAGTTTCAATCCGTTTCGCGCCATTTCGGCAGCACCCGCGCGGTGGATGGGGTGGACCTGACCATCGCCGAGGGCGCGTTCTTTGCGATGCTCGGCCCGTCCGGATCGGGCAAGACCACCTGTCTGCGGCTGATCTCGGGCTTTGAGAAACCGACGGGCGGGGTGATCCGCATCTTCGGGCAGGATGTCAGCGATGTGCCGCCCAACCGGCGCAACGTGAACACGGTGTTTCAGGATTATGCCTTGTTCCCGCATATGACGGTGCGGGATAATGTGGCTTATGGCCTGATGGTCAAGGGCGTGGATCGGCGGGTTCGGCTGGAGCGGGCCGAGGAGATGCTCGCCTTGGTCAAGTTGCCGGGGTTTGGCGACCGCAGGCCGGGGCAATTGTCGGGCGGTCAGCGGCAACGCGTGGCCTTGGCGCGCGCTTTGGTGAATGAGCCGCGGGTTCTGCTGCTGGATGAACCGCTTGGCGCCTTGGATCTGAAGCTGCGCGAGGCGATGCAGGATGAGCTGAAGGCGCTGCAAAAGCGGTTGGGGATCACCTTTGTGTTCGTGACCCATGACCAGCATGAGGCCTTGAGCATGGCGGACTCGCTCGCCGTGTTCAATGAGGGTCGGATCGCCCAGATCGGCACGCCCGAGGATATCTATGTCCGGCCGCAGACGCGCTTTGTGGCGGATTTTGTCGGATCGTCGAATGTCTTGCCGCCCGAAGTGACGCGCACCTTTGGTGGGCCTTCGGCTTGGGCGAGTTTGCGGCCCGAGGCGTTGCGGGTCGTCGTGCCGGATGGGGTGGCGCTGTCGGGGACCGTGACGGCGCTGCGCTATCTGGGGGCCGGATCGCGGGTGACCGTGGCGCTGGGCGGGGCTGAGGTGGCGGCACTGGTGCCATCGGGGCAGGCGGTGCCGACGGTGGGGGCCACGGTCGGCTTGGCCTTTGATCCGGCGGCCTTGCATGTGATGGGGGGCGAGGGGTGAGTGGCTTCTTTCTCGCACCATCGGCCGGAAGCGCGGGGCACGCGACCCGCGCGTTGAGGGACCGGCCTGCCGCTGTCCCGCCCGTGCGCCAAACGCACGGGCCGCGCCCGCCCGCCCCTTGGCGGGCGCGTAAACGCGCCCACCCGGGCGGCCGCGCCCCGTGCCTGATAGGAAAGCGACTGCTGAACACCCCTTGTGGCTTCGTGACCTCAGCCACAATCGGACCGTCGGAAACGTCCACTGGACGTTTCCGCGTTGGTCCTCTGCCTCGCGCATTCTGGACCGTCACACCATGACCAGCCGTCCCGCCATCCTTCCCGAACGGGGCCTTGCCGACCGGTTGACGGCCACTTTCTGGCGGCATCCGCGCCTGTTGCTGGCTGTGCTGCTGGCACCGCCGCTGCTGTGGCTCGGCGTGGTTTACCTCGGATCACTCTCCGCCCTTCTGCTGCAATCCTTCTTCTCGATTGATGAATTCTCGGGCGTGGTGAAGCAGGAACTTACCCTGAAAACCTATGCCGAACTCGTCCGCGCCCAGAATCTGGACATCATCCTGCGCACGCTGTTGATGGCGGCACTGGTGACAGTGGCCTCGGCCATCATCGCCTTTCCCATCGCCTATTATGCCGCGCGGTTTGCGCGGGGACGGTGGAAGGCGGTGTTCTATCTGGGCGTGATGCTGCCGCTGTGGTCGTCCTATCTGGTCAAGGTCTATGCGTGGAAACTGATCCTCGCGCGGGAAGGCATCGTGACCTGGTTCGCCGATCATATCGGGGCAGGCCCGCTGATGGCCCGGGCGCTGGAGGAGCAGTGGTTTGGCGGATCGTCGCTGTCCACCTCTCCGGTCGGGACCTTCATCGTCTTTGTTTATATCTGGATGCCCTACATGATCCTGCCGATGCAGGCCGCGCTAGAGCGGGTGCCGGGATCAATGCTGGAGGCCTCTGCCGATCTGGGGGCAACCCGTGCCCAGACCTTCCGCACGGTGATCTTTCCCTTGGCGTTGCCGGGGATCGTGGCGGGGTCTATCTTCACCTTTTCGCTGACCTTGGGCGATTACATCATCCCGCAGATCATCGGCAATTCCGCACGCTTCATCGGATTGGCGGTCTATCAGTTCCAAGGCACCGCCGGGAACCTGCCGCTGGCGGCGGCCTTTGCCGTCGTGCCCATCGTCATCATGTTGATCTATCTGGCGATTGCCAAGAGGATGGGGGCGTTCGATGCCCTCTGAGCGTGCCTCCACCGGGTTGAAGATCGCGGCGGGGCTGGGGCTGGCCTTCCTGCATCTGCCGATCCTGCTGATCTTCCTTTACGCCTTCACGACTGAGGAAAAAAGCTACGCTTTTCCGCCCCCCGGGCTGACGCTGCAGTGGTTTGGCGTCGCGTGGAACCGCGCCGATATCTGGCCGCCCTTGTGGCTGTCGTTGCAGGTGGCGGGATTGGCGACGCTGATTGCGATGATCCTTGGCACTCTGGTGGCGGCGGCGATGGCGCAAAGCCGGTTCTTCGGGCGCGACCAGATCAGCCTGTTGATCCTGCTGCCAATTGCGCTGCCGGGGGTGATCACCGGGATGGCGCTGCGCTCGGCCTTCTCGGTGATGGATATCCCGTTCTCGGTCTGGACCATCATTCTGGGTCACGCGACCTTTTGCATCGTGATCGTCTACAACAACGCCGTCGCCCGCTTTCGCCGCCTGCATGGCGGGATCATGGAGGCCTCGGCCGATCTTGGTGCCAACGGCTGGCAGACGTTCCGGCATGTGCTGTTGCCCAACCTTGGCTCCGCCCTGCTGGCCGGGGGGATGCTGGCCTTCGCGTTGAGTTTTGATGAGGTGATCGTGACCACCTTCACCGCTGGCCAACAGACCACCTTGCCCATCTGGATGCTGTCCGAACTGGTGCGCCCGCGCCAACGCCCGGTCACCAACGTCGTGGCCATCGTGGTCTTTGCCGTGACCTTCCTGCCCATCCTTGCCGCCTATTACCTGACCCGCGACGGCGACCACACCGCCGGCGCGGGCAAATGAGGGAGAGACCATGACCCAGTTCGACACCGCGCTTTTGATCGGCAATGACTTCCAACAGGGGCAAGAGGCGGCGGAACCCATCCTGAACCCGCGCACCGGGGCGTTGATCCTGAACCTGCCCGAGGCGTCCACCGCGCAAGTCGATGCCGCCGTCGCCGCCGCCCGCCGTGCCTTTGGATCGTGGAGCCGGACGACCCCCGGCGAACGCTCTGCCGCGCTGTTGCGGATCGCGGATCGGATTGAGGCCGAGGCGGATACGCTGGCGGCCCTTGAGGCGCTCAATTGCGGCAAGCCGATCAACGCCGCGCGCAATGACGAAATCCCGGCGATTGTGGATTGCTATCGTTTCTTTGCCGGTGCCGTGCGGACCCAGCACGGGCAAGTCGCGGGCGAATACATGGCCGGACACACCAGCATGATCCGCCGCGATGCGGTGGGGGTGATCGCCTCGATCGCGCCATGGAATTATCCCTTGATGATGATGGCATGGAAACTGGCTCCGGCCATCGGGGGCGGCAATACGGTGGTGTTCAAGCCCAGCGAACAGACCCCGCTGTCTGCGCTGCGCTTTGCAAGGATACTGGCCGAGGAACTGCCCGAAGGCGTGGTCAACATCGTCACCGGGCGCGGCCAGACGGTGGGAAGCTATCTCATCAACCATCCGGGCGTGGATATGATTTCCCTGACCGGGGACGTGGCGACGGGCAAGAAGATGCTGGACGCAGCCGCCAAGACGGTCAAGCGCACCCATCTGGAACTGGGCGGCAAGGCCCCGGTGATCGTGTTTGATGATGCCGATGTCGGGGAGGTGGTCGATGGCCTGCGCGCATTCGGCTATTACAACGCAGGGCAGGATTGCACCGCCGCCTGCCGCATCTATGCCGGGAAGAAGGTCTATGATCGTCTGGTGGCGGACCTGACCTCAGCCGTGTCCACCATCGCGCTGGGCCATGAGGATGACACGACGAATGAGATCGGGCCGCTGATTTCCCTGCGCCAGCGCGACCGGGTCGCCAGTTTCGTCAACCGCGCGCGCGAGTTGCCGCATATCGAAGTGACCACGGGCGGCGCCGTGATGGACCACGGGTTCTACTACCGCCCCACCGTGATCGCGGGTGCGCGACAGGAGGATGAGATCGTGCGGCGTGAGGTGTTCGGCCCCGTGGTATCGATAACACCGTTCTCGGATGTGGATCAGGCGGTGGATTGGGCCAATGACAGCGACTATGGCCTCGCCTCGTCGGTCTGGACGCGGGACGTGGGTCGCGCCATGGCGACCTCGGCCCGGTTGCGCTATGGCTGCACTTGGGTGAACACGCATTTCATGCTGGTCAACGAAATGCCGCATGGCGGGCTGAAACAGTCAGGCTATGGCAAGGACATGTCCAGCTACGCGCTGGAGGATTACACCGTCGTCCGCCATGTGATGATCAAGCACGGCTGAGTCTGGGCCGCTGTCCACGCCGCCGAACCGGGTGCCATTCCCTCTCCCCCCGGGGGAGAGGGTCAGGGTGAGGGGGCTTCGGCCAAACCGGCCCGCGCAGAGGCGTGCGTTTCCCTTCCCCCGTTGACATTCGCGGCCCAAGGGGCAATGGAACCCCCATGATCCAAAGCCTGATCCCTGTCGCCTTGGGCGGAGCCATCGGTTCCGTGGCCCGCGTCCTGACCGTGACCGCCGCCGCGCGGATCGCGCCGGGCTGGCCGTGGGGCACGCTGGCCGTCAACATCATCGGATGTTTCGCGATGGGGGTCCTGTTTGTCACCCTTGCCCAGCGGACCCAGCTTTCGCCCTTGCTGATGACCGGCATCCTTGGCGGGTTCACCACCTTCTCGGCCTTTTCACTGGACGCGCTGAAGCTGTGGCAATCGGGGCAACCCGTGCAGGCGGCGGCATATGTGGCGGCTTCGGTCGGCCTTTCCCTTCTTGCCGTCGCCCTTGGCGCGGCCCTTGCCCGGAGCCTCTGACATGAGCGGCGTAAAGACACTGACCGTCTCGGAAGACGAAGGCGAACAGCGCCTTGACCGCTGGTTCAAGCGCCGCTTTCCGCAACTGACCCAAGGGGCGGTGGAAAAGATGTGCCGCACCGGTCAGGTGCGCGTCGATGGCGCGCGGGCCAAGGCGTCCGACCGCATCATCCCCGGCCAGACCGTGCGCGTGCCGCCCCTGCCGGAGACCGAGGCCCCCTCGCGCCCGCGCCCCGATGGTGTGAGCCATGCCGATGCCAAGATGATCCAGGACTGCATCCTGTTCATGGACGATCATATGATCGTGCTGAACAAACCGGCGGGCCTGCCGTCGCAGGGCGGATCGGGGCAGGGGGATCGCCACGTCGATGGCCTGACCGAGGCGCTGAAATTCGGCTACAAGGATCGGCCCAAACTGGTCCATCGTCTGGACAAGGACACCTCTGGCCTCTTGATGCTGGCGCGCACCGACCGCGTGGCGCGCGGCCTGTCCGAATCCCTGCGCCACCGCAACACGCGCAAGATCTACTGGGCCGTCGTCGCAGGCGTGCCGCATCCGCGCAAAGGCTCGATCAAATACGCGCTGATGAAGGCCCCCGGCCATGGCAAGCGCGGCGAGGGTGAAAAGATGATGTGCATCCACCCCGGCAAGGTGGGCGATTACCCGGACGCCAAGCGCGCCCAGACCGATTACTTCACGCTTTGGTTCCTTGGCACGCGTCTGTCGTGGATGGCGCTGGAACCCATCACCGGCCGCACCCACCAGTTGCGCGCCCATATGGCCGAAATCGGCCATCCCATCGTTGGCGACGGCAAATATGGTGGGTCCGAGGCGGAAAACGCCGGGGATGGCTGGGGGGCCACCGTGGGTGGCGATGTCAGCCGCAAGCTGCATCTGCATGCGCGGATGCTGAAGGTGGAACATCCCATCACCAAGGAGTTGATGACCTTCACCGCGCCCCTGCCGGACCACATGGCCCGGACATGGAAGACGCTGGACTGGAAAGAGGATGACGTCCCCGCCGACCCGTTCGAGGTGTTCAAGTGAGCGCATGGAAGCCAAAACGCTTCTGGTCCGCCTCTGCCATTGTCTCGGTTGACGGGGGCTGGACTGTGCAACTGGATGGCCGCCCGGTGAAAACCCCGGCCAAGACACTGCTGGTGGTCCCGACCGAAGCGCTGGCGCAGGCCATCGCCGCCGAATGGGACGCACAACAGGGCGAGATAAAGCCCGACTCCATGCCCTATACCCGCACCGCCAATTCGGCCATCGACAAGGTCGCGGTGCAATTTGACGATGTCGCCACGATGCTGTCGGCCTATGGCGGATCGGACCACCTGTGCTACCGCGCCACCGGGCCCGAACCGCTGGTCGCGCGTCAGGCGGCGGCGTGGGACCCGCTGCTGGCTTGGGCGGCGCAATCGCTGGACCTGCATCTGACGGTGACCGCCGGGATCATGCATGTGGCCCAGCCCGAAGCTGCCCTCGCGCGGGCCAATGCGCTGGTGGCGGCGCTCAACCCGTTCCAACTGGCCGCCTTCCACGACCTCGTCGCGCTGTCCGGATCGCTGGTGCTCGCGCTGGCGGTGATTCACGGGCGGCTGGACCCCGACACGGCCTGGCGTCTGTCGCGCATCGACGAGGACTGGCAGATCGAGGAATGGGGCGAGGACGAAGAGGCCGCCGAACTGACGGCCGTCAAGCAGGCCGCCTTTCTGCAAGCCGCCCGATTCTATGGATTGTGCGGGTAACAATCCGCCGCCTTTTCTGCCCAATCCCCGGTCCGGGTGCTGAAATTTCCAGCTAATGACCTGCGAACAGGCACTTTTTTCTTTCCGTAGCGTCGAGGCTTGACCATCCAAACCGCTTTCGGGAAACTTGGGACATTGGAGCCCGTCTCCGATGTGGCGCGCCCTTTCGCGGGCGGATGAAGTGGGGGATCGCCAGAGTGGCAGTCAGGATCAGCTCTTGCCTTTCCAACCGGCAGGCTATCCTTCCCCGCATCATGCACGGTTGGCATATGCGATGCCATCACGGCACTTCCGTTATCTTGGCCGTTCGGGCAATGCGACCGGACGACCCGCCAAGAGGTTGAAGACGCGTTACGGACCGAAGCCCCGCCGGTCAGATGTCCGGGGCCAAACCGATAAACGGGTGAGGAAAGAATGAAGACAACCTATCTGCTCGGCGCGATTGCCGCCGCAACCATGGTCGCCGGTGCCGCTTCGGCGCAAGCGACGCTTGAAGCGGTGAAAGCCCGTGGCGAGCTGATCTGCGGCTCCAACACCGGTCTGACCGGCTTTGGTGCGCCCGATGCCAATGGCAACTGGGCCGGTTTCGACGTGGACCTGTGCCGCGCTGTCGCCGCCGCCGTTCTGGGCGATGCCACCAAGGTGAAGTTCGTCCCGACCACCGGCGAAACCCGCTTCACCGCCCTGCAATCGGGCGAAGTGGACGTGCTGATCCGCAACTCCACCTGGACCGCCAGCCGCGACTCCGAGCTCGCGCTCGATTTCGTGGCCGTCAACTACTATGACGGTCAGGGCTTCATGGTGAAGAAGGACCTCGGCGTTTCCTCGGCCAAGGAACTGGACGGCGCGACCGTCTGCATCCAGACCGGCACCACGACCGAGCTGAACCTTGCCGACTTCTTCAAGCAAAACAACATCACCTATCAGCCGGTGACCATTGCGGATGACGCCGAAGGTCAGCGCCAGTATCTGGCAGGTGCCTGCGACGCCTACACCACCGACGCTTCGGGTCTGGCCGCCAGCCGCGCCACCCTGCCGGATGCTGAAAACCACATCATCCTGCCGGAGATCATCTCCAAGGAACCGCTCGGCCCGGTCGTGCGCCATGGCGACAACAACTGGGGCGACATCGTCCGCTGGACCTACTACTCGCTGCTGATCGCCGAAGAAAAAGGCATCACCAAAGCCAATGTCGAAGAAGTCGCTGCTTCCACGAATGACGAGGAAGTCAAGCGTCTGCTCGGCCTGTCGGGCGAAATGGCGGTCAAGTTCGGTCTGGACAATGACGCGTTCAAGCGCGCCATCCTTGCCGGCGGCAACTATGGCGAAATCTTCGCTGCCAACATCGGCGAAGGCACCTCGATCAACCTCGCACGCGGCCTGAACGCGCTGTGGACCCAAGGTGGTCTGCAATACGCTCCGCCGTTCCGTTGATCTGATCTGACGGGGGCGCCCACAGCGGGTGCCCCCGTTTCCTTTCCGGCCTTCCGGCCGATGGCCGAAGGAAAAGCACCCGGATAACCGGGGCTGCGCGACCCAACCGCGCGACTTCACAGGGGAAAATTCGCAATGGCACTTGCCCATGACGCGCCGAAGGACAGCTTTCGGCTCTCGATGCTCATCTATGATACGCGCTATCGTGCGGTCACGATTCAGGTTTTCGTTCTGATCCTTGTCGCGGCCTTTTTTGCATGGCTGCTGAACAACACGATCGAAAACCTCGCGATCCGGGGAAAGGAGTTCAACTACGGCTTCCTGTGGCAGCGTGCGGGCTATGACATCGGCCAGCAACTGATCCCCTACACCAATGACAGCACGCATTTCCGCGCACTTCTGGTGGGCTTGCTGAACACCTTGGCGGTCGCCGCGCTGGGTTGCATCTTCGCCACCATCCTGGGTGTGCTGATCGGCGTGCTGCGCCTGTCCAAGAACTGGCTCGTCAGTCGCCTGATGACCGTCTATGTCGAGATGTTCCGCAACGTTCCCGTGCTATTGTGGATCTTGCTGGCCTATGTGATCCTGTCCGAGGTGACGCCCTCGCCCCGCGATTTCAAGGCGGCGGAGGGGGTGGAACCCGCCGCGTCGATGGTGCTGGGCGGCACGGTCGCCATCACCAATCGGGGCACCAACATCCCTGCGCCGATGGTCGATCATCCCCTCGGCGGGTTCGAGATCGGCGGCATCCCGGTGAACTTCACCGTCCTGGCCTTCATCTCGGTGATCGTGGCGTCGTTCTGGGCCAATGCCCGCATCCTGACCGCCGCCCGCCTTAAGCAAGAGGCGACGGGGGACCGTCCGACCACATGGTGGAAGTCCCTGCTCGTGCTGTTCGTTCCGGTGATCGCGTTGTCGCTGGCCTTGGGCCTGCATTGGGACATCCCGGCGCTGGCGGGCTTCAACTTCAAGGGGGGCATCCTTGTCGCCCATTCCTTCACCGCGCTTCTGGTGGCGCTGACGCTGTACACATCGGCCTTCATCGCGGAGATCGTCCGCGCCGGTATCCTTGCCATCAGCAAGGGCCAGTCCGAGGCCGCCTTTGCCCTTGGCCTGCGTCCCGGTCGCACGATGCAACTGGTGATCCTGCCGCAGGCGCTGCGGGTCATCATCCCGCCCTTGATCAGCCAATACCTGAACATCACCAAGAACACCTCTCTGGGCATCGCGGTCAGCTATCTGGACCTGCGCGGCACGCTGGGCGGCATCTCGCTGAACCAGACGGGGCGCGAGTTGGAATGCATGCTCTTGATGATGGCAATCTATCTGACGCTTAGCCTGACCATCTCGACCCTGATGAACTTCTACAACAAATCCGTTCAGTTGAAGGTGCGCTAAGATGTCAGAGCCTTCGCAAACCAATTTCGTCCGCACCCAAATGCTGCCCCCGTCGCCCCCGCCCCTGCGGGAGGCCGGGGTGGTGCGGTGGCTGCGGGAAAACCTGTTCTCGGGCTGGTTCAACACGATCCTCACGCTGTTCGGTCTGGTGGTGATCTGGCTTCTGGTCAGTTCCGCCCTGCCATGGTGGCTGAACGGCGTCTGGACGGCCGGGTCTTTGGGCGAATGCCGCGAGATCATCGCCAAAACGGCGGGTGAGGGCGCAAGCGGCGCCTGCTGGGCCGTGGTGCGCGAGCGCTGGCACCAATTCATCTTCGGCTTCTACCCGGTGGATCTGTGGTGGCGTCCGGTTCTGGCCTTCTGCCTGCTGTTCGCCGCGATGGGGCCGGTGCTCTTTGCCGGGCAAAAGCGCAAGCTGTTGATCCTGCTGGGCGCCGTGGTGGCCATGATCCTGATCCTTGTCACACTGGCGGCCTCTGCCGTCCCGAATGAGGTTCCGGGCCAGACCGATGCGCCCTTCGTCTGGAAGCTGGCGCTGGCGCTGTCCCTGCTGACGATTGGCGCGATGATGGCGCTGACGGCGGCGGGATCGGGCAAGCTATTGTGGTTCACCGGCCTTTATCCGGCGCTGTGCTTCTGGCTGCTCTGGGGCGGGCCGATCTGGGTGCCGCTGGGCGCGCTGTTCGGCTTTGTCCTGCTGGCGGTGGTCTATTCGTCCCTGCTCAAACGCGCGGGGCCGGGGATGGCGGCGGGCCTTGGCCTGATCGTGGCGCTGGTCTGGTGGCTGTTCATCGACGCGCCGGTGACGGTGGCTCTGAACGACGCCATTCCCTTTGGCCTGACCTCGGTGCAATCGGACGAATTCGGCGGCTTCCTCTTGGCCATCACCATCGGCGTGACGGCGATCACCTTCTCCCTGCCCGTCGGCATTTTGCTGGCGCTGGGGCGGCAGTCCGACATGCTGATCGTGAAAACCCTCTGTGTCGGGTTCATCGAATTCATCCGGGGCGTGCCGCTGATCACGCTCTTGTTCACCGCCTCGCTTCTGCTGCAATACTTCCTGCCGCCGGGGACGAACTTCGACATCATCCTGCGCGTCATCATCCTCGTGACCCTCTTCGCCGCCGCCTATCTGGCCGAGGTGATCCGGGGCGGTCTTGCCGCCCTACCACGCGGGCAATATGAGGCGGCGGATGCCTTGGGGCTGGATTACTGGCAGGCGCAGCGGTTCATCATACTGCCGCAGGCACTGAAAGTGTCGATCCCCGCCATCGTCTCCACCTTCATCGGCCTGTTCAAGGATACCACACTGGTCGCCTTTGTCGGCCTGATGGACCCGCTGAAAGGCGTCACCCAAATCGTTCGCGCCGACATCGACTGGAAGGGCATCTATTGGGAGCCCTACATCTTTGTCGGTGCCATCTTCTTTGTCATCTGCTTCGGCATGTCGCGCTATTCCATGTATCTGGAGCGCAAGCTGAAGACCGACCATCGCTGAGGGAACATCATGGCAGAAGCACAGAAAATGCAAATCTCGGACGAGGTCGCCATCCGCATCGCGGGCATGAACAAGTGGTATGGCCAATTCCACGTCCTGCGCGACATCGACATGACGGTGAACCGGGGCGAAAGGATCGTCATCTGCGGGCCGTCGGGGTCGGGCAAATCCACCCTGATCCGCTGCATCAACCGGCTGGAGGAACACCAGCAGGGCCAGATCGTGGTGGACGGGACGGAACTGACATCAGACCTGAAGAACATCGACAAGGTGCGGTCCGAGGTCGGGATGGTGTTCCAGCACTTCAACCTGTTTCCGCATCTGACCATTCTGGAAAACTGCACGCTCGCCCCGATCTGGGTCCGCAAGGTTCCCAAGCGTGAGGCGGAAGAAACCGCGATGCACTTCCTGCAAAAGGTGAAAATCCCGGAACAGGCGCACAAGTATCCCGGCCAGTTGTCCGGCGGTCAGCAGCAGCGCGTAGCCATCGCGCGGTCCTTGTGCATGAAGCCGCGCATCATGCTGTTTGACGAACCGACCTCGGCCCTTGACCCCGAGATGATCAAGGAAGTCCTCGACACCATGATCGCCTTGGCCGAAGAGGGGATGACCATGCTCTGCGTGACCCACGAGATGGGCTTTGCCCAAGCCGTGGCGAACCGGGTGATCTTCATGGATCAGGGCCAGATCGTCGAACAGAACGAACCGCGCGAGTTCTTCAACAACCCGAAAAGCGACCGGACGAAGCTGTTCCTGTCGCAGATTCTGGGGCATTGATCGTTTGCACAGGGCTTGGCCGCGCATTTTCGGCGCGGCCAATCTTATTTTGATTCACAGCGTTCGAGGGAGGGGCGCGCACGCACCGCGGGGTGGGTGCACGTATACGTGCGCCCGCCCCGTGGGGGCGGTGCGGGCGCGCCCCGATGCTTTGGGCATCGGGGCAACACCAGCCGTCGCGCTTGAAATGCTTAAACCACCACCTCGCGCGGGATGGTGAAATCATCCACCACGCCCGTGCCCCAGGTGACCTGATCCCAAGCCTCCACCGCGAAATCGCAGACCAGCGTGGCCCCGGTCGGATAGCGCGCGAATTCGGCATGCGAGGGGGCGCGGGCCACCAGACGGGCTGCGAATTCAGAGATGCCCGGATTGTGGCCGATCATCATCACCGTGTCGCCCTTGGCATGTTTCAACACTGCCAGCATCACATCCGGTCCGGCGTGGTAAAGCGAGGGTTTCAACTCCAGCACCGGGGTGCCGGGCAGGGCGGGGGCGATCCCGCTCCATGTCTTGCGGGTGCGCAGGGCGTCGGAACAGAGCACCTCATCGGGCACATAGCCGCGCGAGCACAGCCAGACCCCAAGGTCCGCCGCCGCCGCCTTGCCGCGTTCGTTCAGCGGCCGGTCGTGGTCCGGGGTCAGCGGGTCGTCCCAGCTGGATTTCGCGTGGCGCGTCAGGATCAGCCGCTTCATGATTTCCCCCCTGTGGCAGGGCGGTTTATTCCACCCTGTGGAATCGGCTCATGTGATAGGCCGACTGTTCGGGAAGTCTTGCATAGCCCTGTGAGACGGGGCAAGCGCGCCGAACCTGACAGCCCGCGCCAAGGCAATCCGCGCCCGCATTGGTGTCAAGGAAGCTGTGGCAGCCTGGCACGTCATAGCCCTGCGCCCCCAGAACCCCGGCGGGGCAGGCGGTCAGGCAGGGTTTTTCGCAAGCGTCGCAGGGCTTTGCCACGGGGGCCGGGAGGTCCAGCCGCTCTTTCAGCGCCAGGGCGCCGCGAAAGCTGACCATCAGCCCCTGATCGGCACTGACCAGCAGATGCACCGGACTGCCCCAGATGCGCCCCGTCCGCAAAGCCCAGCGATGGAACGGATGATAGGGCTTCCCGCCAAATGGAAACAGCGCCTTTCCGCCCAGATCACAGGCCATGCGCCCGATCACCCGCCGCGACCAGCGGTCCAAGGGATCAGCCTCACCGTCCTGCCATTCCGGCTCGGCGGTCACATGCGCCCAAAACCCCGGTTCTGCCGGACCCAGCAGCAGCAAGGTCTGGGTGCCGGGCGGTGTGGCATCCTCATCGGTCGGATGAAACCCGCCCAACACAGTCAGCTGATGCGCGGCCAGCGCGTCGGACAGGCTCACCGCTTCACGCGGGGTGTGACGCGCGGGATGGTGGAGCGGATTTGTGACCCGGCACCATGGTCGGTGAACAATTCCATGAGGCAGGCATTGGCGACACGGCCATCAAGGATCGTCACGGCGCGCACGCCTTCATCCAGCGCTTTCAGCGCGGTCTCGGTCTTGGGGATCATGCCGCCTGCGATGATGCCGGATGCGGTCATCTCGCGCACTTCCTCCGGCGTGATCTGGGTCATCACCACGCCATCCGCGCCCTTGACGCCCGCCACATCGGTCAAGAGGAGCAGGCGGTCGGCCTTCAGCGCCCCGGCAATCGCGCCGGCGGCGGTGTCGCCATTGACGTTGAACGTCTCATTATCCGCCATGCCGGTGGCAACAGGGGCCACCACGGGGATGATCCCGGCATTGTACAGATCGCGCAGCACCTGAACGTTCATCTCAACCGGACGACCAACGTAGCCGAGTTCGGGATCGTCCGCCTCGCAGACCATCAGATCGTCATCCTTGCCCGAAATACCGACAGCGCGGCCCCCGGCATCCATGATCGCCTGCACGATCCGCTTGTTCACCAGACCCGACAGGATCATCTCGACGACCTGCACCGTGGCCTTGTCCGTCACGCGCTTGCCACGCACGAATTCGGATTTGATGCCCAGTTTGGTCA
The DNA here is from genome assembly GCA_027486345.1 of Paracoccaceae bacterium. GTDB lineage: Bacteria > Pseudomonadota > Alphaproteobacteria > Rhodobacterales > Rhodobacteraceae > Paragemmobacter. Next base: position 74,777 of record JAIXPH010000002.1, on the reverse strand, counting down.
GCATCTCATTGATCATCGGCCCGCCGCCATGGACAACAACGGGGTTCACCCCCACCTGCCGCATCAGCACGATATCGCGGGCGAATTCGGCCATCGCCGCATCATCGCCCATCGCATTGCCGCCGAACTTCACGACGACCACCGCGCCGGAATAGCGTTGCAGATAGGGCAGGGCTTCGGAAAGCATCTTGGCGGTCGAGGCGGCGTCGGACATGGTGCTGGTCTGCGGTTTCATGAGGTGGCCCTTTTTTGCGGGTGGCCTTTCGTAAGGCCTATGGCCATGCATGCCAAGCGAGGATTTTGTGACGAAAAGGCGGGTGCGGGTTGAGACGGGCTTCCCTTGTGGCGAAAGATAACTTACTAAATGAGTCAGAAAATGGAGACCGCGATGTCTGAGCAGAAAACCATCGTCCTGACCGGGGCCTCTCGCGGGATCGGGCATGCCACGGTCAAACGCTTTTCCGCCGAAGGCTGGCGCGTGCTGACCTGTTCGCGCCAACCTTTCGATCCGCGCTGCCCTTGGCCGGGGGGCGAGGAGAACCACATCCAGATTGACCTTGCCAGTCCGGACAAGACCATCGCCGCCATCGCCACGATCAAGGAAAAGATCAACGGGCGTTTGGATGCCTTGGTCAACAACGCCGGGATCAGCCCCAAGGGGCCGGGGGGCAGCCGCCTGAACACGCTGGAGACGGACCTGAGGACATGGGGGCAGGTGTTCCACGTCAACTTCTTCGCCTCCATCGTGCTGGCGCGGGGGTTGAAGGATGAGTTGTCGGCGGCCAAAGGATCGGTGGTCAACGTCACCTCGATTGCCGGGCTGCGGGTGCATCCCTTTGCCGGGGCGGCCTATTCGACGTCAAAGGCCGCTTTGGCGGCGCTGACAAGGGAAATGGCGCATGACTTCGGCCCCTTGGGCGTGCGGGTGAATGCAATTGCGCCGGGGGAGATCGAGACATCCATCCTGTCGCCGGGGACAGATAAGATCGTCGAGAAACTACCGATGCAGCGTCTGGGCCAGCCGCGCGAGGTGGCCGATGCGATCTGGTTCCTATGCTCGGACCAGTCGAGCTACATTTCGGGTGCGGAGCTAGAGGTGAACGGCGCGCAGCATGTGTGAGGGCGGCGCTGCTTTGGTCTTGGATTTACACAACGCTTAGGATCGGACCGGGACCCAAAGTCCCGGTCCGCGCGCAGCCCGCCCCGCCCAGCTTCGTAACGGGGGGCTGCGCGCCAGAGGCGCTTAGCCCTGCGGTCTGCACGCAGACCTATGGCGTCACGATCAAACTCTCCCCCGGAGAGTTTGATCGTTCCTAGCACCCTTGGACCCCTCATCCCTGCGGCGTCATCGCCTTCCTTTGCCGGGCCCGCTCCAGCCCCAAGGCCCGCTCGCGCCAGATGATCAACAGCCCCGCCGTCACCACCAGCGCCGCGCCCGCCAGCATGGTCAGCGTCGGCAATTCGCCGAAGATGAACCAGCCAAACGCCAGCGCGAACAGCATCGAGGCATAGTCGAACGGCGCCACGACCGACGCATCGGCGAACCGGTAGCTGGAGGTCAGCAGGATCTGCCCCACCCCGCCCAAAAGCCCCGCCGCGACCAGTGTCGCCGCCTCAACCGGCGTGGGAATGACCCAGCCAAAGGGGATCGTCACCAGCGACAGCAATGTGGACGTGACAGAAAAGTAAAACACGATGGTCGCGGTCTTTTCCCCCGCCACCAGCTTGCGCACGAAAACCTGCGCCAAAGCGGCAAAAACCGCGCCGCCCAGCACCAGCATCGCGCCGAACGCCTCTTGGTGCCCCGCGCCGTCGCTGACCACCGTCAGGCGTGGCGACAGCACGATCATCACCCCCGCCAGCCCCAGCGCCACGGCGGTCAGGCGGAAGAGCCGCACCTCCTCGTTCAGGAACATCGCGGCGAAGATCACCGTCAGCAAAGGCGCGGCATAGCCGATCGCCGTCACCTCGGGCAGCGGCAGATAGCCGAGCCCCGCAAAGCCCATCCCCATCGCACAGGTGCCCGCAAAGCCGCGCCAGACATGGCCCAAGGGGTTGGCCGTTCGCAGACCTTTCGGAAATTCATGCGTCCAGACCAGCCAGACCAGAATGACAGGGATCGCAAAGAAGGACCGGAAGAACACCGCCTGTCCCGCGGGCACATGCTGGGCCGTGGTCTTGATCATCGCCGACATCACGATGAACACCAGAACCGAGGCCAGTTTGAAGCCGATGCCGCGCAGCGGATGCATGAAAATCCCTCAACTCTGCCAATTGGTTCAACCACTCCCGCCGCCGCGATGCAAGGCGGGCTGGACGGCGCCCGGCACTTCAGGTTCCATGCAGGGGACAATTACGGGTGAGCACATGACCAAACCTTCGGCCCCACTGGCAGATCGCATCGACCAAGGGCGCGGGGTTGCCCCCGCCGATCTGGTGCTGAAAGGCGGGCGGGTGTTTGACCTGATCACGGGCGAATTGGTGCACACCGATGTGGCGATCTGTGGCGATACCATCGTCGGCACCTTCGGCACCTATACCGGGCGTAAGGAAATCGACGTGACCGGGAAAATCCTCGTGCCCGGTTTCATCGACACGCATCTGCATATCGAATCCTCGCTTGTGACCCCGTTCGAGTTTGACCGCTGCGTCACCCCGCGCGGCATCACCACCTGCATCTGCGACCCCCACGAAATCGCCAATGTCTGCGGGTTGGAGGGGATCGGTTACTTCCTTGATGCCTCCACCCGCACGCTGATGGATATCCGGGTGCAACTGTCCTCTTGCGTGCCCTCCACCCATATGGAGACGGCGGGGGCACGGCTGGAAGCGGCGGACCTGATCCCGCTGATGGACCATCCGCGCGTGATCGGGCTGGCCGAGTTCATGAACTTCCCCGGTGTCCTGCACAAGGACCCCGGCTGCATGGCGAAACTAGAGGCTTGGCAGGGCCGCCACATCGACGGCCACGCACCCCTTTTGCGCGGGATGGATCTGAACGGCTATCTCTCTGCCGGGATACGCACGGAACATGAGGCGACGACTGCCGAAGAAGCCTTGGAGAAACTGCGCAAGGGGATGCGTGTCTTGATCCGCGAAGGGTCGGTGTCCAAAGACCTGCACGCCCTTGCTCCCATCCTGACCGAACGGCACTCGCCCTACCTTTGCCTCTGCACCGATGACCGCAACCCCTTGGACATTGGCGAACACGGGCACCTCGATCACATGATCCGCACCGCCATCGGCCTTGGCTGCCCGCCCTTGGCCGTCTACCGCGCCGCCAGCCTTTCGGCGGCCGAGGCGTTCGGGCTAAAGGATCGTGGCCTGATCGCGCCGGGCAAGCGCGCCGATATCGCGGTGATCGACAGCCTGGAGGGTTGCCACGCCGCGATGGTCTTTGCCGGTGGCGTGCAGGTCACCGACGCCGCCTTTACCGCGCGCCAAACGATCCCCCCCGTCGCACGTCAATCGGTCAAGGCCCCGACCGTCGAACCCCACCACTTCCGCTGTGGCGGCAACCGGGTCGATACGCCCGTCATCGGCATCCTGCCCGGAAAGATCATCACCGAACACATGACCTATGACATCGCCCCCGTCGATGGCGACAAGCGCCCGGACCTGAGCCGCGACCTGATCCGCATCGCGGTGATCGAACGCCACGGCAAGAACGGCAACCGCGCCACGGGCTTCGTGCAGGGCTTTGGCCTGAAACGCGGGGCCATTGCCTCCACGGTTTGCCACGATCACCACAACATTGCCGTCGTGGGCGCGGAGTATGCTGACATGGCGCTGGCCGCCAATCGTCTGGGCCAGATCGAAGGCGGCTTCGTCGTGGTCGAAGGCGGCAAGGTTCTGGCCGAACTCGCGCTCCCCGTCGCGGGGCTGATGAGCCTTGAGTCCTTTGAACATGTCCGCGACCGCCTTGTCGCCCTGCGCGCGGCGGCGGCCTCGCTGGGCGTGGTGCTGGAAGAACCCTTTCTGCAACTCGCCTTCCTTGCCCTGCCGGTGATCCCCCATCTGAAGATCACCGATCACGGTATGGTGGATGTGGACCGCTTCGAAGTGCTGCCCTGAAGCCGTCCGCCTATGTTCACATTCCGGGCATAGACCTTGCCTATCCTGCGCCAAGCGGACAGGTTGGGCCAAGACGCGAGGGAACGGGACGAGATGGGCAAGGGCAGGCCGAACCGGCACAAATTCCGCAAACTGAACCAGCCCACGCCCGAGTCAAAGAAACGCGTGTCCCAGATCCTTGACGATGTCGCCGCCGACAATCGGCGTGAGCGGGTGTCGATCACCGACCTGATGCGCGCGATGGAGGCGCGGGCGGTTGCCGCCCTGATCCTGTTCTTTTCCTTGCCCAACGCGCTTCCGGCGATCCCGGGAACATCCGCCGTGCTGGGGCTGCCGCTGCTGTATCTGTGTGCGCAGATGATGCTGGGCAAGCTGCCATGGCTGCCCGGCCTCATCGCCGACAGATCGATGACGCGCGAAGATTACAGCGGTTTGGTGCGCCGAGTCTCACCGCTTTTGGCGCGGGCCGAACGGCTGCTGGTGCCGCGCCTTCTGTTCATCACCGGCGACTTGGGCGAGCGGGTGATCGGTGGCTTCTGCCTGCTGCTGGCCCTCGTGCTGGCCCTGCCCATCCCCTTGGGCAACATGCTGCCCGCGATTGCCATCAGCATGATGGCGCTAGGGGTGCTGGAACGGGATGGCATCTGGGTGATCGGCGGGGCGCTGGTGGGCGCGCTTTCGCTGGTGATCGTCTGGGGCGTGGTCTGGGCTTTGGCCAAGATCGCGATCTTCGCGATCCTGAACGCCTTCTAACTGGCCAGATGGCGCAAGCCTTGCGTCACATCCGTCCGGACCGCCAGCCGTAACCCCGGTTCATCCCCCGCCTTCAGCGCGGCCAGAATCATGCGGTGATGCTGCGGCGGTTCCTTGCGGCGCAGCTTGGAATAAAGCGCCCGCATCGTGGGGCCGAGTTGCAGCCAGACCGTTTCACACAAGGCCAGCATCGCCGGCGTCTGGGCGCGCAGATAGAGCGTGCGGTGAAACTCCAGATTGGTCCGCACATAGGCGATGGCGTCCTGCTTCACCACGGCCTCCGCGTTCAGCGCATTGATCGCGGCAAGGCGTTCGATCAGCGCGAAATGCGCGCGGGGCAGGGCGCGGGCGGCCATTTCCGGTTCCAGCATCGCGCGAATCGCAGCCAACTCTTCGATCCGTTCCGGCGTCAGTTCCGGCGTGGAGATCCGCCCCGAAGAGGACAGCGTCAACGCGCCCTCAGCCACCAAGCGCCGCACCGCCTCGCGTGCCGGGGTCATCGACACGTCAAACTGCGCGCCGATGCCGCGCAGCGTCATGGCGTGGCCGGGCGGCAGTTCGCCGTGCATCACCTGCTGGCGCAGCGTGCGATAGACGCGCTCATGCGCGGCGGCGTTGGGGTCGGTCAGGCGGGGTGTGATCGGCATGGGGCAAGCCAACCACCCCGCGCGGCGATTATCAATCCCCGAAGCGATAGGCGTGCAGCGCCTGACCCTCATCATGCAGCCATTTGCGCTGCGGCTGCCAGCGTGGATAGAGCCGCTCCACCACCGCCCAGAAATCGGCGGAGTGGTTCATCTCCAGCATATGCGCCACCTCATGCGCGGCGACGTAATCCAGCACGGATGGCGGGGCCATCACCAGCCGCCACGAATACATCAAGGCCCCGTCATGCGCGCAGGACCCCCAGCGTGACCGCGTGTCCCGCAGCGTCACCCGCGTGACCTTGCGCCCGATCAGTGCGGCATAGCGGTCCGATGCCGCCACCAAACGCTCCCGCGCCAGTGCCTTGAGGAACGCCCCCGCCCGTACCCCAGCCTGCGCCGGATCGCCGGGCACAAGCATCCGGTCCCCGTCGATCCGCACGCCACGTCCCGGCCCGGCCACCAGCGTCAGCAACCGCCCCTCCACCGGAACTGTCACACCCAGACCCACCCCCGCCTGTCGCGGCATCTGGGCGAGGGTGTCGCGAATCCAACGCTCCTGCGCGCGGGCAAAGGCCATCGCCTCGGAGTCGCGCGCGCGCAGCGGCAGGGACAGCGTGACCCGCCCATCCAGCCGCGACACCCGCAGCGAAAACCGCCGCGCCCGGGCCGACCGGCGCAGCGTGATCTCGACCGGGGGCAGGTCTGGGGACGATCCGGGCAGGACGGGCATCGAAACCTCTTGCAAATCAGGCGCAGCATAGCCAATTGCTGACGACACTTGCCAGTCGATAAGGGCCACTGTTGTGGCACCGAAAGCCTTTGACACCCGCCCATGCTTGTGGCAAGCGACTGCAATTCTGGACACCGCCAGCCTTGAGGGGACCGACATGCCCAAGGAAGAATGGGGCACGAAGCGCATTTGCCCGACGACCGGGAAGCGCTTTTATGACCTGAACCGCTCGCCGATCGTTTCGCCCTACACCGGCGAAGTGGTCGATATCGAAACTGCCCGTCGCAAGATGGCCGCCGCGGTCATCAGCCGTGTCTTGCCGGAAAAGGACGACGACGTTCTGGTCGACGATCTGGAAGCCGACGACGATCTGCTGGAAACCGGCGTCGCCGATGACGCGGAACTGGATGATGATCTGCTGGAAGACGACGCGGATGACAACGTCTCGCTCGACGATCTGGCAGATGTCGCAGGCGACGAAGAGGAAGTCTGACAGGTTTTGCCGGGGCGTGAAAAAAGGTGCAAATTACCTCTTGCACCCCGCCGCGCCCCCGCATAAACACCCGGCATCGAAGCGAAACACCCATGATGCTTCGATAACCCGGTGGGGTCATAGCTCAGATGGGAGAGCGCTTGAATGGCATTCAAGAGGTCGGGAGTTCGATCCTCCCTGGCTCCACCAACATAAACCTGATCGCGATTGTGGCACCCTCAACGATGTTGGGGCTTTTGTCATTGCGCCTGCCGCTGGATGGCGGGGCGCAGGTGCGGCGACTGGCGGACCGGCCTTGCGAGCTGGACCTTCACACCTTCTTGTCAGCGTCCGCAGGCTTGGGCCACACAGTCCGCCCGACCGATGTGGCATTCCGGGTGATGCGCGGGATTGCGGCCCAACGGGCGGGGGTGGGCGGCTCTGGCGCGCCATCGGGGCGGGGACCGGTGTACGCCCACCCGTCGCATCGGACGAATCGTCGGGTTCCGCCCTGTCTTGCAGGCCGACCCAGCGGCCCGAACCTTCCTTTCGCCCGCGTGCCCGCGCCGCTGACGGTGCCGCAAGGCGGGCTGCCCTTTCCGACGGCCGCACAAGGCTTGGCCGCCGCGCCGTTTGCCATCCGGGTCGCGGGGACTAGCTTGGGCAAAACGGACAGGATGCCATGCTGATCATCACTGATGCGACCATCGTCAACCGGGGCGTGCTGGAGACGCGCAGCCTGCCGAAGCGATTCTTTGGCCGGGCGATGCTGATCCCGCGCCGGGGCGGTGTCGGCCTGTGGCTGCGCCTGATCGCGGAGATCCAGTTCCTGCGCTACATGCTGGCGCTGGCCCCGTTCATGCTGGTGCCGCTGATGCGGCGGGACATGGCGCTAACCATCTCGCAGGCGCCGCTGATCATGTTGATCGTGATCGCGCTGGTCGAACTCAGGCTCTTGCGCCTGACCAAGGCCGCGCGCGCCCGGCAGGCCACGCCGGATCAGGCGGCCCGCCGACTGGATACGCTGGTGTTCCGCGCGCGGGCCTGTCTGCGGGGCATCGCCGCCCGGCAGGGCATCATGGAAGGGGAATTGCGCTTGGTCATCGAACAATCCGAACTGGCGCGTCTGCCGCCCCTGACCTTTGTTTCGGTCCAGACGGACCGTCCCGAACCACGCCTGCTGTCGTTGTCCGGAGAGGATCGCGCCCTCCTGCAGGCGGGCCTGTTTGACCGCGACCTGACCGAGCGTGACCTGTTGGCCGTCAACCACCGCGACAGCCTGTATCTGCGCGACATCGGCCAAGAGGCGCGGGCGGTCTCGGCCCATGCCCGGTTGGCGGCGGCACTGGCGGCAAAGGCGGTGGGCGCATGACCGTCAACGCCGCCACCGTATCTGCCGGAGAGGCGCTGCGCGTCCTGACCGCCGGGTGGGAGGCCCAGCGGTCGGGCAGACTCACCGCGTCATGGATGCTGCATGGCCGCCCCGGTGTGGGAAAGACCGAAGTGGTCCAGACCCTTGCCGCGCGCATCGGTGCCGTGCTTTACGACCTGCGCCTGACCACCATCGAACCCCAGGACCTGCGCGGTCTGCCCTATTACGATCACGCGCAGGCAAAGACCGTCTGGTATCGGCCCGAGGATTTGCCCGATGGCGATGCCCCGGCCATCCTGTTTCTGGATGAATTGACCGCCGCCGCGCCCTCGCTTCAGCCCACGGTCTATGGGCTGTTGCAGGAACGCCGCGTGGGGCGGCATCGGCTGCCTGATACGGTCATGGTCATCGCGGCGGGCAACCGGATCGAGGATGGCGCGATTGCCTATGACATGGGCAGCGCCCTGTCCGACCGCCTGATCCACATGACCGTGCAGGCCGATGCGGAAGACTGGCTACGGAATTACGCCTTGCCTGCGGGCATCCATCCCGCTGTCGCGGCCTTCATCCGCACCCGGCCGGATCTGCTGGACACGACCGAAGACGCGCTGCGGCGCGGCCAGATGATCGCCTGCACCCCGCGCAGCTGGAGCCGGGTGAGCAGGATCATGCAGGCCATCCCCGACCGCGCACAGCGGCAGGTGATGATCGCGGGGACGGTGGGGCTGGCCCCGGCGGCGGAATTCGCGCTGGTGGCGGATGAGATTGCGGCGACCGTGCAGGTCGCGGCGATGCTCGCGGCAGGGCGGGCGGAACGCGCGAGGATGTATCCGCGCTCGCTGCACGGGCTGTCGGCGCTGGTCTATGGCCTGACGGGGGCGGTGACGCGGGAAACCTTGCCTGCGGGGATCGAAATCCTTGCCGATCTGCGGACCCTGCCGGTGACGGGCCTGCCCGTTGCGGAACTGGCGACCTTCGGGTTTGAGCTTTTGATCGGGCGGGCCTTGGCGCAGGGGTGGGAGGCGGTCTTCGCCACCTCTGCCGCCTATGCCGATTATGCGCGCGACCGTCAGGCGCTGGGCCTGCCATGAGCGCAGCGCCGTGCCGCGCCAACCGTGCACTGGCGCATCTGGGCGAGGTGGACCCGGCGCTGGCCGTCCTGTCGCTGTGGTGCCGCCACCGCGACGGGGAGGCGACGCGCACGGCGGGCGAGGTGATCACCTACGCCCCCGGATTTGACACGCTGGGCCTGCCGGAACAGGTGGGCACCGTGGCGCATCATGTGCTGCATGTCGCCTTGCGCCATTCCGCGCGGGCGGCGGCGCTGGCCGAACGGCTGGGGCCGGAGTTTGACCCCACGCTGTTCGGTCTGGCGGCCGATGGCATCGTGAACGAAACGTTGGCGCTGGCCGGTCACGCCCTGCCGCGCCCCGCCATCCTGCTGACCGAGGTGCTGGCCGAGGCGGGACTAGCCTGCGACTCCGCCATTGCGGCGCTGACTGATTGGGATGCCGACCGTCTGGCGCTGGCGCTGCACGCCGATCCGGCACGGGCGCGACGGGTGCGGGACTGGGGCCGGGCGCGGGGGTTCACCCCGGATGTGGCGGCAGGCGAGACCGACCCCGACGGCACGGCCCAGACCGCCGCCGATTGGCGCAACCAGATGCTGCGGGCGCTGGAGGCCGGGCGCAAGGCGGGCGCGGGGATCGGGCGCTTGGGCGCCATCCTTGCCGACCTGTTGCCCGGCGCCGTGCCATGGGAGGTGCATCTTCGGGGTCTTTTGGCGCAGGCGTTGACCGACCGGCCGCGCGACACGTGGCGTCGCCCCGCCCGCCCATGGATCGCCCGTCTGGCCGAGGCGGCGCGGACCGGCGGCCCGACACCCGCCTTCCAGCCGGGCCGGGCGCGGCTGGACCATCGGCCCCGGCTGGTGATCGGGCTGGACACCTCGTCCAGCATCGACCGGCTGACGCTGCACATGCTGATGGCTGAGGCGGAATCCATCGCCCGCCGGACCGGGGCAGAGGCGCATCTGCTGGCCTTTGACACCACGGTGTCGCTGCATCACCGGCTGGACCCGCAGGCCTGGGGCGGGCTGCGCGACCTGCCGCTGCGGCAGGGCGGTGGCACGGATTACGCCGATCTGCTGGCCAAGGCGGACACTCTCACCCCGTCCATTCTGGTGATCCTGACCGATCTCGATGCGCCCGTGCCCCCCGCGCCACGCTGTCCGGTGATCTGGGCCGTGCCGGACGCCCCCGCCACACCGCCCTTCGGCCGTCTGGTGACCCTGCCGGGACGACTGGGGTAAGGGGACGCTGGGTGTCCTTGTGCGGCCCCATGCCCGTCTGGACCAATGCCGGTCTTGGCCCCGCGCGCAGGGCCAAGACGGGCAGCCCGGCGGAAAGCCCGGGCTGCCGTGGGCTTATTCCGCCGCCGCCGCCGGGCAGGGGCGCAGCAAGAACTCCGCCGCCACCGTGGCTTCCATCGCGGTCAGGCCGCGTCTGGCGCTGGGTCCATAAGCCTCCAGCCCCCCGGTTGCCAGCAGCGGGAACAGCGACAGGATCTCGGCCCGTGCCTCCTCGGCCAAAGCGCCCCAGCCGACCTGACCGGGATGGAAACTTTCCGAGGCCGCGCCTTCGGCATAGATCACCTCATGGCCATCGAAGAGCATGTGGAAATACTCCACCATGCCACCCTCATCGCGGCGGATGGTCTGATCATTGACCAGCATCTTGGCCGCCACGAGCACCTCGGCCGCGTCGTAAAGCAACTCGGCCTCCCAGCCCGCAAGCAACATCCGATGCTGGGGACTGACGCGCAGCGGGCTGTGGTTGCCCAAGACACCCGCCTCGATCCGGATGGGGGCGCACTTTCCCTCTGCCGCAACCGTGGTGGACCCGATCCAGCGGATCGGCTGATAGCCATGGTCCAGCGTCAGGACCAGATCACCGGAGGACAGCGTCTCGATCGGACGCTCGCCATCGGCGGTCAGGATGCGGGTGCCACGGGTGAAGCAGACGACGCCGGTGTTTTCGGTGTTGAGCAGCGCCGCCGCCACGGCCGCACCGCCGCTTTGCACAACCAGTCCGCCCGCCTGCTGCAGGATGCCGTCGGCCTGATCGGCGCGCAGGAAGTCCAGCGCCGAGTCAAAGCGTTGGCCGGGATTGGCCGCATTCCACGCCGCCAAACTCGCGGCATTGTAGAACGAGGCGAGCGACACGAAGTCATTGTCATCCTGCGCAGCCCCCGACTGGCCGGTGCTGATGCCCGTCACCGCATCGAAGTCGGTGATGACATCCGGCGTGCTGCCATCGGCAACAAAGACATCCGCGCCCAGCCCGCCGTTCAGACGGTCGGTGCCGGTCCCGCCGACCAGCGTGTCGCGCCCGTCGCCGCCGTCGAGCGTGTCATCCCCCGCGCCGCCAACCAGAGAGTCATTGCCCTGACCGCCGATCAGGCTGTCCGCCCCGGTGCCCCCGTCCAGCGTGTCATGATCGACACCACCATCCAGCAGGTCTCGGTCCGCCCCGCCCAACAGAATGTCGCCGTCATCGCCACCCCGCAACGTGTCGTCGCCGTCGCCGCCCGACAATGTATCGGCGTTGTTGCCAGTCAAGGGATCGCCCAGCGTGTCGGCAATATCGGCCTGCGGGAGGGTCGGATCACCCCCGTCGATCACATCATCGCCCACGCCACCGTCGAGGCTGTCGCGTCCTTCGCCGCCGGTGATGGTGTCCGCGCCGTCGCCGCCCAGCACGGTGTCATTGTCCACGCCCGCGTCAACGGTGTCGTCCCCGCTGCCCGCATCGATCAGGTCGGCATCGTCTCCGGTGAGGATCGTGTCATTGCCCGCCCCCGCGGTGACCACGTCGCGGTCGTCGGTCGGGTCGGTATCGGTCGGGATCGCGGGCACCGGACCAAAGCCCGGAAAGCCCGCATCCGGCCGCGCTGCCGTGGCGCGGGTGTTGATGAAATCATCCCCTTCACCGGCATCGACGGTGTCCCGCCCGTCCCCCCCGATCACGGAGTCATCCCCCGCGCCACCATCGAGGCTGTCATTCCCGGCATTGCCCGTCAGCGTGTCGGCACCGTCCTCGCCGCGCAGCGTGTCCTCGCCCAGATCGCCTTCCAGCGTGTCGCCGCCAATGCCTCCGGTCAGGCTGTCGTCATTGGCCCCGCCCGCCAGACTGTCGGCGCCATCTCCACCGGCCAGCGTGTCATTGCCGTCATTGCCCAGCAGCCGGTCATTGCCCGTGCCACCGGCGACAGAGTCATCGCCGCTGCCCGCATCGATGGTGTCATCCCCGAGTCCCGCATCGATGGTGTCGTTGCCAGCACCCCCGAGGACCGAGTCGGCGATGCCGTCGGTGCCGTCGATCTGGTCACCCTGCGCGTCGGCATAGGGCAGGCCGCCCGGCCCACTGGTGGGCGTCATCAGGTCTCCGCCCGCCGTGCCATCCACGATGCCATCACGGTCCAGCAGCACCGTCTCGATCTGGCTGAATGTAATGGTGACGGGCTGGCCGCTTGCGTTCAGATAGGTGGCCGTCCCGGCCTCGGAGGTGCCGGTGATCGGGTCGGGGTTGGTGTAGGTCACCACCACGCCGGTCAATCCACGCAGGTCCAGCACGTCGCCGATGCGTCCGGCGGGATTGTTGGTCGGGTCGATCACGGCTTCTTCCGCCGTCTCGCCGCCAACCACGGTGATGCCCGCGGTTCCGGTCAGGGAGGGGTCGATCCGGAACTCGTCATCGCCCGCGCCGCCCAAGGCGCTGTCGCCCGCGCCGAGGGTGAAATCATCATCCCCCGCGCCGCCGATCAGGCTGTCGTTGCCCGCCCCGCCCGCGAGCGTGTCCGCGCCGTCGCCGCCCGCCAGCGTGTCATTGCCCGCGCCGCCGGTGAGGCTGTCGTTGCCCGCGCCGCCATCGACGCTGTCGTTGCCGCTGCCCCCGGTGACGGTGTCATTGCCTGCGCCGAGGAGAATGGACTCGATCTCGGCAAAGGCGACGGTGCCCGAGGGTCCGGTCAGCGTGCCCGCCTCCGGCCCGGTCAGGGTCACGGCCACGCCTTCGGTCAGCGGGCGCGCGTCGAGCGTGTCGCCCACGGTCTCACCGGTCTCGCCACCCAGCACGATGTCGGTGCCAAAGCCCGGCGCGAGGACGAAGATGTCATCCTGCCCGCCGCCGATCAGGCTGTCGTTGCCCGCCCCGCCCGCGAGCGTGTCCGCGCCATCGCCGCCCGCCAGCGTGTCATTGCCCGCGCCGCCGGTGAGGCTGTCGTTGCCCGCGCCGGTGTCGGCCCAGATCGGGCCGGTCGCGGCACCACCCGCGAGCGTGTCATTGCCGGAGCCGGTCAGCAGCCGTTCAATCTCGGCAAAGGTGATGTCGGTGCCCGCGTCAGCATCCAGACCGTTGACCGTGCCGCTTTCCGGGTTCGCGCCCAGCACCACCGTCAACGGCGCGGTGGCCGAGGACAGGTCCAGCACATCGCCCGCGTTGCCGTTAGCCGCATCATCCGGTGCTCCGGCTGTCGCATCCGTTCCGCCATCCACCGTGGCGGCGATGTCCGGTGCGGAATCGGTTGGGTCGAGGGCGAAGACGTCATCCCCCGACCCGCCCGAAACAACATCGGCACCACTTAAAGCAATATCATCATCGCCCGCCCCGCCGGCCAGCGTATCCGCCCCGAGGCCGCCCACCAGCGTGTCCGACCCGTCGCCGCCGATCAGGCTGTCGGTCCCTTCACCGCCGACAAGGCTGTCAGCGCCGCCTTCGCCCTCCAGCGCGTCATTGCCGACATTGCCTTGCAGCACATCGTTGCCGATACCGCCCTTGACCGTGTCGTCCCCCAGACCGGCATCGACCACGTCATCGCCTGCCGCGGCAAGGATCGTGTCGTTCAGGCCATCGCTGCCATCGATCTCGTCGCCCTGTGCGTCTGTGTAGCCCGGGTCCATCCTGTCCGATCCGGCCGTGCCATCGACGGGACCGGGCGCGGTCAGCTTGAAGGATTCGATATCGACGTAATTGACGATGAAACTCTGGAACCCTGCCTTGGTCAGGGTGAAGGTGCCGTTGAAGCCGCCGTTCCCGGCCACGAAGGGGCTGTCCTGCCCATCCGTCGCCTGCGTGGTCGAGGTGATGGTCCAGCCATCCGCCGCCATCTGCGACAGATCGAGCGTGTCCATGTCGATGCCCGTGGAATCGCCGTTCACGTGCAGCGACCCGCCGGGGATGAAGCCGATCGCGTCAGGCACGACGATGAACGTATCGGCATCGGCCTCGCCAAAGGCGGATTCCCCGATGGGCGAGATCAGGATCGTGTCATTGCCGGACCCGCCATAGAAAAAGTCGTAATCCGCGCCACCGTCCAGATAATCGTTGCCCGTCCCACCATAGATGTAGTCGCGCCCCAGACCGCCAAAGAGGGTGTCATCCCCGCCGCCGCCCGTGATCGTGTCCGCCCCGCCATTGCCATAGACCAGATCATTGCCCGCGCCGATCTGATCGCCCTGGGCATCGGTGACCCCCGGCGCGAGGTTCTCGGAGGCGTCGGTTCCGTCGACCTTGTTATCGGGCATGGCACAGGTCCTTCTGGAAAATGGTCACGGACGCAGGGCGGTGCCCTGCGCGACACGGGGAAACGGAGAAGGCGGGATGCATCGGCGCGGTGGCCGCGGCGTGGCGCGTGGCGCTGCCAAGGTGGGGGGTGCCGGCAATGAAAAACCTGGCCATCGGAAAACTCCCGAAGCGAAATGGGTAAAACTGGGGGCCGGACCGGCCTGTCACCGTCCAGCGCTCTCTCTGCCGCAGAGGGTCAGACGGCGGTCGCGCTCCGCGGCCACGCCCGGATGCCCGATCCTGACCGGGGCTCTCTTGCGGGGGTGGGCATCGGGGACCACGCGCGCTGGCGCAGACCTGTCAGGTGGACCGCGTCGCGCGCATCCGGCGCTGGCGGCATCTGCTGCATCGGCAAGCAGGCCTCGTCCAAGGGGTCACGGGCTGGTGACGGATCAAAATGACATGGTCGCGGATCGGTCGCAAAGGGGGCAGCCATGGAATACCTCATACCTGAACAGGGCCGCGCAGCCTTGGCTGACGGCGGGTTTGCATCTGTCCGGATCACCCCTCGCCCCCGCTGGGCATGACCAGACACGTCGATAAAACAAGCCCCTAACAGTTCCGCTTCCGCCGCCGTCCTTGTGTGACGGATGCCTGCGCGGGCTTGCGTGGCACATGACCGGGATGTATTCGAGTGCTTGGAAAACAGATCACACGCCCTGTCACGTTGACTTAAGTTGCAAGCTCTTAGGGGGTGCGTCAGGTGCGAAGTGACGAGATAGACATCAAATTGATGACTTGGGGGTCTATCAGGATCACCCTTGACGAACTGATCATCGCCCTGCGTCATCGCCTTGTCGTCATCACATATTTCATCTGCTGGGCGGGGGTCTATCCGATCCGCTTCCGCCCGGACGTGCCCTATCTGGACGTTTGGCGGGAGATTCTGATCTTTCTCTTGTCCCAGGCGGTGATCATCCTGTCGCTGCCCGTCATGGTCGGACTCGTGGCGCGCGCCCAAAGGCGCAGGGCGCTGCCCACCGTCTACATCAGTCTTGTGGTGCTGCTGGCCACCCAGTTGGGCTGCTTTTTGATCGTCGGCTGTTTCTGGGCGTTCACCGGGGTGTTGCAGGTCGATCCCGTCACGATCTTCATCTACGGTGTCCTGCATCTTGTGCTGACAGAGCTGGTCGGTGCGCTGGTCATGACCTTCTTCCTGCCCACGATCCTGACCGACATCCGCCTTCCCCCCCGGCCAGAGCCGCGCGACAGCAGACTGGCCCTCGCGGAGCCCGCCAGTGTGGGCAGCCCTGTCCTTGGCCTCGACATTGATGATGCGCCCGTCACCGGCCCGGAGGTCGGACCCGCTACCCCTCCCGGCGCGCGGGGGGCGGCAGAGGTGGTGATCGGCGGCAAGAAAGTGCCAAAGCACCAACTGCGGGTCATCCGGGCGGCGGGCAATTATCTGGACGTGACCTTGCAGGCGGACAAGCTGTTCGTGCAGGCGACGATGCGCTCTGTCTTGCAGCAGATGGAGGGCTCCGACGGCCTCTTGCTGCACCGCTCCCTCTGGCTGGCCGTGGGTGAGCTGGAGTCGTTCCAGCGGCAGGGCGTGGACATCCTTGTCCACACCCGCGACGGCGAGACGGTCAAGACCGCCCGGTCCCGCCAGTCCGAGGTGCTGGCTTGGCTGAAACAGCACGCCATTCCCCGCCGCAACCCCTCTGCCTGAAGGCGGCAGCCGGAGGCGCACAGACAAGACGGCCAAGAAAATCTTTCCCGTCCGAAGAATTTCTTGATTTGGCCCCGTGCCGAAATGGTACAGCCTGACCGGCAATGCAGGGGACGGGGCAGGGGGACGGGATGGCAGAGGTTTTGGTCACGGGCGCGACAAGCGGGATCGGGCAGGCCATTGCGCTGGCCTTTCACGGGGCCGGTCACCGGGTCACGGCGATGGGTCGTGATCCTGACGCCTTGGCGCGGCTTGGCGCGCTGGGCCTGACGCCTGTGCCGATGGACCTTGGTGACGTGGCGGGTCTGTCGGACCGGCTGGCCACCGTCCTTGCGGGCCGCGTACCGGATGTGCTGGTCAACAATGCCGGGATGGTCGCGGCGCCGGGCAATTTCTGCGACATGGACGAAGGCGATATCCACCGCCAGATTGCCACCAACCTGACGCAAGCCATCCTTGTCTCGCGTGCCATCGCGCCGGGGATGCGGGCGCGGGGGGCGGGGCATATCTTCTTCACCGGCTCCATCGCGGGGCACACGCCCTATCCCAACATGGCGGTCTATGCGGCGACCAAGGCAGCACTTGGGGGCTTTGCCCAAAGCCTGCGGCTGGACCTGTCGCCTTACGGTGTGCGCGTGACCGAGATCGTCGCGGGGCGGGTGGAAAGCCCGCTCTACAAGGATGTGCTGACGCTGGACGAACGCGCCGCGATGTATGCCGGGCAAACGGCGGTCCAGCCGGATGACGTGGCCGCGATGGTGTTGGCGGTGCATGCGATGCCGCAGCACGTCAACGTCTCGCGCTTTGACATCCTGCCCGCACGCCAACCCGTCATGGCGCAAGTCGCCGCCGCGGGGGGCAAGAAATGAAAGGTCTGTCAGTCGTCATCGTCGGGGGTGGTGCGGGTCTGGGGGCGCTTTTGGCGCAGATGTGCGTCTCGGAAGGTGCTCGCGCCATCGGCATCATCGACCTGAACGGCGATGCGGCCGAGGCAGCGCTCGCCCCCGCCCGCGCCGCCGGTCTGCCCACCGCCTTTGCCGCCTGCGACATCCGCACCGCCCCCGCCGCCCATGCCGCTTTTGACACCGTGGCCAAGGCCTTGGGCCGGGTCGATACGCTGGTGAACTCTGCCGCGATCTATCCGCGCCGCCCGATCCTTGAGATTTCGGATGACGATTGGGACGCCTCGAACGCGATCAACGTCAAGGGCACCTATCACATGATGGTCGCCGCCATCCGCCACATGCAGACGCAGGATTTGGTGGGCCGCGTGCGCGGGCGGATCGTCAACATCACTTCCGTTGATGCCTTCAAAGCCCACCCGCAGAACGCCCATTACGCCGCGACCAAGGCGGCCGTGGTCAGCCTGACCAAAAGCATGGCCCATGCGGTGGCCCCCGATGGCATCTTGGTCAACTCGGTCGCCCCCGCCGGGATGGCCACCGAAAAGGCGCGGGCGTCGGGGTTTCTGGACGAACTCGCCAAGGCCAGCCCCTTGGGCCGGGGTGGAGAGCCGGAAGAGATGGCCGAATGGGTGCTGATGGCGGGTGGTCCGCGCAACACCTATATGACGGGCGAAAACATCATCGTCTCGGGCGGGTATATCTACGCCTGAGGGGCTTTTCGCCCCTTCAGCCTGTTTTCGCGCCTGATTTTGGTCCAACCGTCTGCCATGTCGCCCCTGTTTGGTGACATGGCCCAAGGCTGATGCTGTATCCCCATGCTATCCAGCGGAGGCCAGCATGACCGATCTTTCCCACTTCGACCTGAGCGCGAAATTCGCCCCGGAACACGCCCTGTTGGATCAGTTGGTGGCCGAGGCCGCGCTGGACCCCGCCTTGCGCGCGCGCATCACCTCCAAGGGGGCCGATCTGGTCCGCCGTATCCGGGCCGAAGCCAAGCCCACGCTGATGGAACATTTTCTGTCGGAATACGGCCTGTCCACCCGCGAAGGTGTGGCGCTGATGTGTCTGGCCGAAGCCATGCTGCGCGTGCCGGATAAGCTGACCATTGACGCGCTGATCGAAGACAAGGTCGCCCCCTCTGACTGGGGCCGCCATCTGGGCGAGGCATCGTCCAGCCTTGTCAACGCCTCGACATGGGCCTTGATGCTGACGGGTAAGGTGCTGGAGGCTGACCAACCCGGCATCGCAGGCACCCTGCGCGGCATGGTCAAACGGCTGGGCGAACCCGTGATCCGCACCGCCGTTGGCCGCGCGATGAAGGAGATGGGCCGCCAATTCGTGCTGGGTCAGACCATCGATACCGCCCTTGACCGCGCGAAAAAGCGCGAAGCCCAAGGGTTTACCTACAGCTACGACATGCTGGGCGAGGCTGCGATGACCCGCGCCGATGCCGCCCGCTATGCCCGCGAATATGCTAAGGCCATCGCTGCCATCGCGCGGGCCTGTGACAAAGGATCGGTTGAGGCGAACCCCGGTATCTCCATCAAACTCTCGGCGCTGCATCCCCGCTATGAGGTGGCGCAAGAGGCCCGCGTCATGGCCGAACTGGTGCCCGTGGTGTTGAAACTGGCGCAAGCCGCCAAGGCGGCAGGGATGGGGATGAACATCGACGCCGAAGAGCAGGACCGTCTGGTGCTGTCTCTGAAGGTGATCGCGGCGGTGCTGGCCGATCCGTCGCTGGCGGGCTGGGACGGGTTCGGCGTGGTGGTTCAGGCCTATGGCAAGCGGGCCGGTCTGGTGATCGACTGGCTTTACGCCACCGCCACGCGGCTGGATCGCAAGATCATGGTGCGGTTGGTGAAAGGGGCCTATTGGGACTCGGAGATCAAACGCGCGCAGGTCGAAGGCCTGCCGGGGTTCCCGTTGTTCACCTCCAAGACCGCGACCGATGTCAGCTATATTGCCCACGCGAAAAAGCTGATCGGTTACGCTGACCGCATCTATCCGCAATTCGCCACCCACAACGCCCAGACCGTGGCCGCCATCCTTGAGATGGCGGGCGGCGTGCCGTTCGAATTCCAGCGCCTGCATGGCATGGGCGAGAGGCTGCATGACATCGTGCTGACCGAAACGCAGGGCCGCTGCCGGATTTATGCCCCCGTCGGTGCACATCGGGATCTGCTGGCCTATCTGGTGCGGCGGTTGCTTGAAAATGGCGCGAATTCGTCCTTCGTGCATCAGATCGTGGATGAAAGCATCGCACCTGAAGAGGTCGCGCGCGATCCATTTGCCGCGCTGTCCACTGCCCGCGCCCCGGCGTCCTTGGTGGCACCGCAGGCGCTGTTCGGGGAAGGGCGCGTGAACTCCAAGGGGTTCGACCTGACCGATGCCGGGACACTCGCCCAGATTATGGCGGCCGGGCAGGGTGCCTTGCCCGATGCGCAGGCGCTGACCCTGCGCCCGGCGACCGGCACCGCGCATCCCGTCATCAACCCCGCGACCGGCGAACCCTTTGCCGAGGCGCTGTTTGTCGATGCCGCCACCGTCACCCGCGCCATCGACGACGCGCAAACATGGGACGTCCCCGCCGCCACCCGCGCTGCCGTCCTGCGCCGCACGGCGGACCTTTATGAAGATCACTTCGGCCCCCTCTTCGCCGCCCTGACGCGCGAGGCCGGGAAAACCCTGCCCGATGCCGTGGGCGAATTGCGCGAGGCCGTTGATTTCCTGCGCTATTACGCGACCGAGGGCGAAACGGCCACCGGCACGCCGCGCGGGATTGTTGCGGCGATCAGCCCGTGGAACTTTCCGCTGGCCATCTTCACCGGCCAGATTGCGGCGGCCTTGATGGCGGGCAATGCCGTGCTGGCCAAACCGGCAGAGGCGACGCCGATCATCGCCACGCTCGCCGTGCGCCTGCTGCATCAGGCCGGGGTTCCCGTCACGGCGCTGCAACTCTTGCCGGGGCGCGGCACGGTGGTGGGCACGGCGCTGGCCTCCGATCCGCGCGTGTCGGGGCTGGTCTTTACCGGTTCAACCGCCACCGCCCAGACCATCGCGCGCAACATGGCCGACCACCTTGCCCCCGGCACGCCGTTGATCGCCGAAACCGGCGGCTTGAACGCGATGATCGTGGATTCCACCGCGCTGCCCGAACAGGCGGTGCGAGATATCGTGGCCTCTGCCTTCCGCTCGGCCGGTCAGCGGTGTTCGGCCTTGCGGTGTCTGTATGTGCAAGAAGACATCGCCCCGCATGTGATCGAGATGATCAAGGGCGCGATGGATGAGTTAGTGTTGGGCGATCCCTCTGACCTGACCACGGACGTCGGCCCCGTGATCGACGCCCGCGCCCATGCCAGCATCACCGACTATCTGGCCGAACAGCGCGCCCATATCCTGCATCAGCGGACCGCACCCCTTGTCGGCACCTTCATCGCGCCCACCCTGATCCGCGTGCCGGGGATCGAGGCGTTGGAGCGTGAAATCTTCGGCCCTATCCTGCACATCGCTACCTTCAAGGCTGACGCATTGCCCGAGGTGGTCGCCGCGATCAACGCCAAGGGGTTTGGCCTGACCTTTGGCCTGCACACCCGCATCGACTCGCGGGTGCAAGAGATTGCCGGGGCGATCCACGCTGGCAACATCTACGTCAACCGCAACCAGATCGGCGCGGTGGTGGGTAGCCAACCCTTTGGCGGTGAGGGGCTTTCGGGCACTGGGCCAAAGGCGGGGGGGCCCAACTATCTGACACGGTTCTTTGCGCCGCAAACCTCTGCCGTGACGCCCAATCCGTGGCTTGGGCGGGCCAATGTGGCGGCCTTGACCCAGACCCTGCAACAGCACGTCGCGCGGCAGATTGCCGAACGGGTCATGCCCGGCCCAACCGGAGAGTTGAACCGCCTGACCCTGCACGCTCGCGCACCCGTGCTGTGCCTTGGCCCCGGTTTCGATGCAGCGGCGGCGCAAAAGGCGGCGGTGGAGGGCTTGGGCGGTGTCGCAATATCGGCCGAGGGTCACATCACCGCCGAAACCCTGACCAGCCTTGACGGGTTCTCCGCCGCGCTATGGTGGGGGGATGCCACCGAAGGCCGCGCCTTGGCGCAAGCCCTGGCGGACCGGGATGGGGCCATCGTGCCTTTGATCACCGCGCTGCCCGATCAGGCCCATGTCGCGCATGAGCGGCATCTGTGCGTGGACACAACGGCGGCAGGCGGCAACGCGGCCTTGTTGGCAGGGTAGCGTGCCAGCGGGGGCCAAAGCAGCCCCCGCGCCGCGGTTTGATTTCAGATGTGAACCCGGTATATCATCAGCAAAAAGAGGTGGCTGATGGCACGCGTGATCCGTGACGACGAGGACGAAGCGGACGGGTCCGACGACAAGTACCGCGCCCCGGCCCTGTCCAAGGGTCTGGATATCCTTGAACTTCTGGCGTCCGAGGCGGATGGACAGACACAGGCCGACATCGCCAAGACGCTGGGGCGCACCACATCGGAAATCTTCCGCATGCTGATGGTCCTGCGCAAGCGCGGCTATGTCAGCCTGAACGACGAGGATGACCGCTACAGCCTGACCACCAAGTTGTTCGAAATCGCCCATCGCCACCCGCCGATCCGCCGCCTGACCAGCATCGCGGGCGAGGCGATGCAGCGCTTGGCCAATCGCATCAATCAATCCATGCACCTAGCCATCCTGCATTCTGGCAAGGTTCTGGTGATCGCGCAGGTCGATTGCAGCGACAACAACATCACCGCCGTGCGGTTGGGCGCGCAAATCCCGCTTTATGACACCTCCTCCGGGCGGGTGTTGGCAGCATGGATGGACCCGGAGGCGCTGGCGCTGCTGCTGGCCGTGGCGGGGCCGGGTGCCGAGGGTCGACAGACGGCCTTTGTGGCCGATCTTTCCACGGTGCGCGACTTGGGCTACGCGCAGAACCCGTCCTTCACCATTGCCGGTGTGACCAATATCTCGGCCCCAATCCGGGATATGACCGGGCGGGTGGTGGCGGCGGTGACCATTCCCTTTGTCCGCCGCCTGTCCGGCACGAACACGGTCTCGCTGGACGCTGCACGCGAAGAGGTGCTGGCGATGGCCGCCACCATCTCAACCCGTTTGGGGGCTGGGGCGACGGGCGCAAGCTGACAGCGTTATCCCGCAGCCGCCAGTTCCGCCCGGATTTCCGCGCCATGTTCATCCAGCATCGGCGGGGGGCGCACATCCCCATCCGCCTTGCCGTCGAAATTGTAGGGCGCGCGGACGGTCGTGAATTGGCCCATCGCCGCATGATCCGCGCTGACCTTGATGCCCAGATGCACGGCTTGGGGATCTTCCAGCGCGGTGTCGCTGTCATAGGCGGGGGAATAGGGCACCTCTGCCGCCTCAAGCGCCGCACACCAATCCGCCAAGGGGCGGGTGCGGAAGATGGGCGTCATGATGTCAATCAGGTCGTCCTGATGCTTGATCCTCTCCAACCGTTCGGCAAAGCGCGGGTCAGTGGCCAGATGGTCCTGACCCGTCGCCGACAGGAACCCGGTCCAGAACTTCGGCGGGCTGGACATGTGGATGGCGATCCATTGGCCATCGGCGCATTCAAAGGTGTAGGATTGGCTGACCACGGGGCGCGACAGGGGGCCCATCACCTCACCCACGCTGTAATAGTGGGTAAAGCTGTCGAGGTTGAAGTGGCACATCGCCTCGAGCATGGAAATATCCAGCCGCCGCCCCTGACCCGTCACCCCGCGTTCGATCAGGGCGGCAAGGATGCCCGTCGCCGCGTAATGGCCGGTGACGGCATCGGCGATGGCGGGGCCGATGACCCGTGGATTGGTGGGCGGGGTCATCAGGCGCAGGAACCCCGACGCCGCCTGTGCCACTGTGTCATAGGTCGGTCGGTCCCGCGCGGGGCCGGATGTGCCAAAGCCCGAAATCGCGCAATAGATGATCTTTGGGTTGATGGCGCGCAAATCGTCTTCGCCCGCGCCCAGTTTTTCGGCCACGCCGGGGCGGAAGTTCTGGATGAACACATCGGCCCGCGCGATCAGGGCGTTGAACACCGCCAGATCGTCGGGCTTCTTGGTGTCCAGTGCGATGGAACGTTTGTTGCGGTTGTAAGTCTGGAAATGCGGGGAATAGAGACCGCCCTTGAACGCGCGGAAGGGATCGCCCTCGCCGGGGCGTTCCACCTTGATCACATCGGCCCCCAGATCGGCCAATTGCATCGCGCAGGCGGGACCGGTGATATAGGTGCCCATCTCCACCACGCGCAGACTGCGAAGCGGCTTCATTGGGCGCTCTCCCCGGCCTTGGCCCCGTCATAGGTGATCGCCTGATCGGCATGGTTGGACAGGATAAAGCCAATGGGGCGTTGCGATTCCTCATAGAGATGCGCCGCCAATCCGCCCGCACGGGCAAGGATCGGCACGGCCTTTAACGCCGCCAGCGGCCAGCCCGCATCCAAAATCACCGCCGGAATCGCGCCAGAGACGTTGATCGGCAAGGGTCGGTTCATCAATGCCGGGGCCTTGGCCCCCAGATGGCGCAAGGCGGCGACATGCGCCCCGGAAATCCCCAGATCATCGGCGATGGCCAGCAATTTGTCGGCCCGCGGATCGCCCGCCGTGTGCTGGGGATGGCCAAGGCCGGGCACCTTTTGCTTGGCGGCTTTCACACGCTCCAAAGCGGCCACGACGGCGGCTTCGTCGCCGCCAGCGGCCACCACTTCGGCCAGAAACCGTCCCGCCACCTCAGTCGATCCGGCAACGACAGTGCCCATGCCCAAAAGACCCGCCGCCATTGCGCCCTGCCAAGCCTCAGGCGCTGCGGCCAAGGTCATGCGCGCGGCCTGCACGGATGGCACAAGCCCATGCTCCGCAATCGCCACAAGGCAGGCGTTCATCATCGCGGTCTGCGTTTTGGTCGGGCGATGACCGCAGACCAAGAGCCAGAAGTAATCGGTAAAGTCGATCTGCCCGATCAGATCATTCACCAGATCATGCCCGCGCACCGTGATCGACTGGTCGTCCGAGGTGGCGATGGCCGTAAAGGCGTTGTCCTGTTTGCCGATCCGCATGCCACTTCCTTTCGCACAGCGAAAATAAATTCTCTTGCCGAAAGATATGGGCCGCCCTAGCTTCACGTCAACGGGAAATGCGAGGGAGGCTGACCCATGCGCGATATCAACCAGTTCACCATCACCGAAGCGGTCAAGGCCTCGTTCAAAACGGCCGAGGGCAGCCGCCTGAAATTCCTGCTCGAAGCCTTCATCGACCATCTGCACGACTACACGCGTGAGGTGAACCTGACCCATGACGAATGGATCGGGGTGCTGAATTTCCTGTATGACTGCGGGCAAATCTCCACCCCAGAACGGCATGAATTCATCCTGCTGTCGGATGTCTTGGGCTTTTCCGCGCTGGTGGACATGATCAACACGCGCGGCGGCGCGACCGAAGGGTCGAACCTTGGGCCCTTCTATCTGGACGATGCCCCGCGCATGGCGCTGGGTGGTGATCTGGGCAAGGGCCGCGACGGCGCGGTGCTGCTGGTGCAGGGGCAGGTGCGTGACACGCTGGGCAATCCGATCCCCGGCGCGGTGATCGACACATGGCAGGCCGATGCGGCGGGCACTTATCCCATTCAGGAACAGGCCAGCGGGCAGGACAAGTTCGACCTGCGCGCCATCATCACGGCCAACGAAAAGGGCAAATACTGGTACACGACCGTGCTGCCCAAACCCTATACGGTGCCCTATGACGGCCCGGTGGGGCGGCTGTTGCGCGCAGGCCAGCGCCATTCATGGCGGGCCTCGCACCTGCATTACATCATCCGCGCCGAAGGCTATCGCGCCATCACGACCGAGATGTTCTTCGAGGCTACCGATTATCTGGACAATGATGCCGTCTTTGGTGTGCGCCGGTCGCTGATCACCAAGTTGGAGACGGTCAAGAAGACCGACATCCTGCCGCCGACCGACAAGAAGCCGGATGCCAAATGCGCCTTTGACTTCGTGCTGGCCCCGGCGGGCTGAGATGGCGACAGACCGTCCGGCAGAATTCGTCGAGGCGCTCGCCACGGGGCTGGCGGTGCTGGAATGCTTTGATCCCGCCCACCCCGACATGACCCTGTCAGACATTGCCCGCCGCACCGGCCTCTCACCCGCAACGGCGCGGCGCAGCCTGATCACGCTGGCAGCGCTGGGCTATGTCGGGCGCAACGGCAAGCGGTTCCATCTGCGGCCCAAGGTGATGGCGCTGGGGTCGGGGTTCTATTTCGCCGCACGGATCGATGAATTCATGCTGCCGGAACTGCGGCAGATCGTGGAAACGCATGGCGACGCCTCTTCCGTGGCGATGCTGGATGGCACGGACGTGATCTATATCGCGCATCATTCCACCCAGCGGGCGCGCCGGGCCTCCGCCGTGGTGGGGGCGCGCTATCCGGCCCATGCCACCAGCCTTGGGCGCGTCTTGCTGGCCGGTCTGCCGGATGACGCGCTGGAGGCTGCGATGGACGCGATGGCCCCGGTCGCCCTGACCACCCGCACGGTCACCGACAAGGCCGAGTTGCGCCGCCTGATCCTTGACGCGCGGGCCACAGGCTATGCCACAACCTTGGACCAGTTGGATTACGGCATCACCGCGCTTGCCGTGCCGATCCGGGCCGCCGATGGGCAGGTCGTCGCGGCGCTGAATTCGTCGGGCTACACGGGATTGGTCACGCCGGAGAAGATGGTGGCCGACCGCCTGCCCGACCTGCGGGCTGCCGCCAGCCGTCTGTCCGCTGCCACGGCCCGTATTCCGGCGCTGTCGGCCCTGCTGACCCGGCCATGACCACCACTGATGCAGAACAAGAACACGATCCATCTGGGAGGAGAGACAAGACATGTGCAAATTCTGTGATGCCACGCGCCCGACCCTGACCCGCGCCCCCGCCGACAGCGGTGGCGCCTCCAGCCGCGCCGCCGCCTCGGCCCTGCCTGCCGGGATCGGCCAAGCCGGACGCAAGACCCTGATCCGCGGCGGCCATGTGCTGTCGATGGACCCGTCCATCGGCAATTTCGCCAAGGGCGACGTGCTGATCGAGGGCAAGAAGATCCTCGCCATCGCAGCCCATATCGATGCCCCTGATGCCGCGGTGATCGACGCGACGGGCCATGTGGTGATGCCGGGCTTCATCGACACCCACCACCACCAGTTCGAAACGGCGCTGCGCTCGGTCCTGGCCGATGCGATTCTGGTGAATGATGGGCGTCCCGAAAGCGGGGCCAATTACTATGAGTGGATGCTTCAGAAATTCTCGCTGCATTACCGGCCCGAGGATGTCTATATCTCGGAACTCTTCGGTTCGATCAGCCAGATTGATGCGGGCGTGACCACGGTGATGGATGTCAGCCAGATCCACCACAGCCCCGAACATTCCGACGCCGTGATTCAGGCGCTGCACGATGCAGGCCGCCGCGCGGTGTTTGGTTATTTCGAAGGCTGGGGCGAAAAGGCGCAATATCCCGCCGACGCCCGCCGCATCAAGGCGCAGCACTTCGCCAGCGACGACCAGTTGCTGTCGATGGTGATGGGCGCAGAAATCTACCTGCCGGGGTATGAAGCAGCCTGGGCCACGGGACGCGAGCTTGGCTTGCCGCTGGCGATGCATATCGTCGGCACTTTCGGCATGGCCCCCACCTTTGACGCGCTTGCCACGGCGGGGCAATTCGGGCCGGATTGCATCTTTATCCACATGACCGGCATGTCTGACATGGCCTGGCAAAAGGCCGCCGACGCGGGCGCGCATGTGTCGCTGTCGGTCCCGATCGAGATGCAGATGCGGCACGGCAATCCGCCGATCCAGAAATGTCTGGACCTTGGCATGCTGCCCTCGCTGTCGTCGGACGTGGAATGCACCATGACGGCGGACCCGTTCACGCAGATGCGCTCTGCCATCACCTTGCAGCGCATGTTTGCCAACGACCTTGCCCTGCGCGGCGCGGAATATCCCAAGCTGCTGTCGGCGGTCGATGTGATCAACATGGCGACAATGGGCGGGGCCAAGGGGCTGAAGCTGGACCACAAGACCGGCAGCCTGACGCCGGGCAAAGAAGCCGATATCGTGCTTCTGGACGCCACCGCGCTGAACGTGGCCCCGCTGAACCACGTGCCGGGGGCCGTGGTCACGCTGATGGAACGCTCAAACGTCGCCACGGTGATCTGCGCGGGCCAAGTGCGCAAATGGCAGGGCGCGATGCTGGGGCACGACATGGCAAAACTGCGGACCGAGATCGAGGCAAGCCGCGATTACCTGCTGGACAAGGCCGGGGTCGCCCAAGACCTGTTCCGCGTCTGATCCCTTTGGGCCGACGGGTCTTGCGCCTGTCGGCCCATTGCTGTGCACTGTCGATGACGCGACGACGCGCTTTGCGTTGCAACGCTTGAGGCAAGGCCACCATGACCCTTTCGGCACAAGATACTGCCAGCACCGGCACGCACCCGATGCGCCTGGGCTTTATCGGCACAGGTGACATCACCCGTGCCATGGTGCGCGGCTTGGCCGGGCAGGGGCACCAGATCTTGATCTCTCCCCGCAACGCGACCATCGCCGCTGCTTTGGCGGCAGAGATTCCGGGTGTCTCCATCGCCAGCAACGAAGAGGTGGTGGCGGGGTCCGATGTGGTGTTCCTGTGCCTTCTGGCCCGCGTGGCGGTGGATGTGGTGCCGGGGCTTCCCTTCCGCACCGATCACCGCGTGATTTCGGTCATGGTGGACGCGCCTTTGGACAAGCTGCGCCACCTCTGCGCCCCGGCGACCGATATCGCCCTGACCATCCCCTTGCCCCCGATCGCCAAGGGGGGATGCCCGCTGCCGGTCTATCCGGCCTCGCCCACGCTGGAGGCGCTGTTTGGCGCGCGCAATCCGGTGATCACGCTGGAGAGCGAGACCGCCTTGGCCGCACATCTGGCGGTCTCGGGGATCAGCGCGACCATGCTGGACCAGTTGCTGACGGCGGCGGGTTGGCTGGCAGGCCACACCGGCGATCCTGCATCGGCCGAGGCCTATGTCGCCGCCATGATCCGCGCCTATCTGCCCGAACGCGCCACCGGTGGGGAGTTGGCGGGCGCCCTGCGCAACCTGTCCACTGAGGGGGGGGTGAACGCCACCTTGCGCGCCGCGATGGCCAGGGCCAAAGCGGATATGGTCAAGGGTCTGGACGGGTTCTCGGCACGGCTGGGTCTGGACAAAACCGCCCAAGGCAAAGGCTGATCCGATCCACCACCGCGACCGCGCGCCAGAGATACCGCTTTCCCAGTGGCCAGAATGACCTTAGACCAAGCCAGATGAGCAATGGTGAACGTCCAGAATCCGGTTGGCGGGGCTCGCGCGAGGTCTGGCTTGAGGCCGCGCATGAATTGCTTGTGCTGTCGGGGGTGGAAAGCGTCACGATCCAGAGCCTCTCGAAACGGCTCAAGATCGCGCGGACCAGCTTCTACTGGCATTTCGTGGATCGCCACTCGCTGTTGACGGCGCTGGCCGACCGTTGGGCCTCTCGCACCAGTGACGGGTTGATCGCCGCCTGCAAGGCCTTTGCCGAAACGGAATCCGAGGCGATGCTGAATGTCATCAGTTGCTTTCTGGGCGACAAGGCCTTTGACAGCCCGCTGGAATTCGCCATCCGGTCCTGGGCGCAAAGCGATCCGCAGATCATGGCCCGCCTGCACCGCGAAGACCTGATCCGCATCGAGGCCTTGGTGCAGATGTTCCACCGCTGGGGCCATGAGGGCGTGGATGCCGAAACGCGGGCGCGGACGGTCTATCTGACCCAGATCGGCTATATCTCGATGCGGGTGCAAGAACCGCTGGCGGTGCGGATGTCGCGGATTCCGTCCTATGTGCAGATCTTCACCGGCATCGTCCCCCCCGCGCGGGAGATCGCCCGTTTCCACGCCCAGCACGATTTCGTGCCCGAGTCGCCCTGATCCCCGACCACCCGACCTGACCCCCATCGTCTGATGGCGGCAGGAGCACCAGTCACGGTTGAGGTGCCTTGCAGAGCCCTGCAACGGCGCGGGAAGCCGACGCCCGCCCAAACACCGCCTGAAAATGTTGCAAACGCTGCCCTGCACGTGTCAGCCTTTCGGCAGGCTGACACGGACGCAAACCCTCACGCCGCATCGAAGCGAACATTTATGTTGACACCGCGCCAAATGTTCGTGCACAAGTTACGAAGACGATTTACATATGTTCAGTCGTCATTCTGGGAGGAATCGCAATGAATATGGTCTTCAAGACCGGCATCAGGGCCAAGCTCTGTGCCGGAGTGGCCTCGCTTGTCTCGTTTGCGTCGGTCGGCGGCGCCCTGGCCGAGGTGTCGCAACCCACCTATGACAAGTCCGATCTGGTGCTGGTGACGACCGTCATCAACGCCACCAACCCCTACATGGCCTCGTGGATCGAAGGGTCCAAGGCGCTGGGCGAAAAGCTGGGCCTGCCGGTCGAGATCGTGCAATCCAACGGCAGCTCGCAAACCCAGATCGCCGGGATCCAGGCGCTGGCCGCCAAGGGCAAGAAGATCGTCCTCGTGACCAACCCGCTGGCCGCGTCGGACGTGCCCGCCATCGCCAACACCGTCAAGCAGAACGGCGGTTACATGGTGGTGTGGTGGAACATGCCCCCGAACATGGAACCCGCCGATGTGGGCGACCATTTTGTGTCCTTCGGCACCTATAACGGCATCACGGCCGGGGAATGCGGCGCCAAGGCGCTGGTCGAGGCGATGGGCGGCAAGGGCGGCATCATCGCGCTGCCGGGCGTGCTGGACAGCACCGTCAGCCAGGAACGCGTCGCCGGTCTGAAGAACGTGATCAAGGATTATCCGGAGATCACCCTGCTGGACGAACAGCCCGCCAACTGGGATCAGGCCATCGCGCTGAAGACCACCCAGCAACTGATCGCCAAATACGGCGACCAGATCGACGGTGTCTGGACCGCCGATGACGGCATGATGCTGGGCGCCTATGAGGCGGTGAAGAAGGCCGGGATGATCGGCGAGGTGAAGTTCTCGGGCGAGGGCGCTTACCCGCCGGTCGTGGACCTGATGGTCGGCCAGCCCGATGGCGATGTCGTCGCGGCCTCGTCCTTCCATCGCGGCTACAAGGCGGCGGCGACGGGTCTTCTGATTGCCTACAAGGCAGCGGTGGGCGAAATCAACATCGCCGACCTGACCGAAGACCAGCGCCATGGCCAATATGCCATCGATTGCGTCACCCCCAAGAATGCGGCGCAGTTCCAGGCCAATGGCGGGATCGACCCGACCTGGCTGGACCGTCTGATCGCCGATCCGTTCATGGACCTCGTCGGCGGCAAGGTTGCCCAACCGCAGGGTTGATCCCTGACTGACCCCGCCGCCGCCCGACACGGGCGGCGGCCTTTGCAATTGAACTGGCAGATGGGGAGCGGAAGATGGCCAGCATGACCGGAACCGGCGGCACCGGAACGCGACGCGCCGTCCTGACGTGGCGCGGGGGATTGGCGGAACTCGCCATCCTGCTGGCGCTGATCGTGATCTTTTCCATCCTGAACCCGGCGTCCTTTCCGACGCTGACCAATCTTCACACCATTCTGAACAATGCCGCGATCCCCATCGTGGTGGGTGTCGGGGCCAGCGCCGTGGTGCTGACCGGGCGCATCGACCTGTCCGTCGAGGGCGTGATGGGCGCGGCCGGGATGACCTTTGTCCTCTTGTCCGCCAACAGCCGCGAGACGGTGGATATCGGCTGGCTGGCATGGCCTGCCGCGCTGGCACTGGGCGCGGGCTTGGGGGCGCTGACCGGGGCGATCCATGCGCTGGCCAAGGTGCCTTCCTTCATCGTCTCGCTTGGCATGTGGTATGTGGGCCTTGGCATCGCGGCGCTGCTGTTCGGCTATGAGATGATCCCGTTTTTGTCGTCCGAGGCCATCGTCGCATGGCCCACGCAATCGCCGCTGGGATTGCCCAACAGCTTTCTTCTGGCGCTGGTCGTGGTGGCCTTGGGCTGGTTCCTGGAAGCCAACACCCGTCTGGGCCGGTCGGCCTATGCCATCGGCAACAATGAAACCGTCGCGCGGATGACGGGGATTCCCGTGACGCGCTTTGTCATCATCCTCTTCGCCTTTGCCGGGGCCTGTTCGGCGCTGGCGGGGATCATGGGCAGCCTTGCCCTTGGTGCGGGGGCGGCGAATGTGGGCGTGGGGATGCTGTTCCTGACGCTGGCCGCCATCGTGATTGGCGGCACGCCCTTGGGCGGTGGGCGCGGCGGGGCGCTGCGCACGGTGATGGGGGTCCTGATCCTGTCCACGCTGTACAACGGCCTGATCCTTGCGGGGGTGGACCCGCAGGTGCAATCGGGCGTGTCGGGTGTGGTGCTTGTCGTCGCGGTCATCGCGGCGGGCTGGTCGCAGCGGGCGAAACTGAGGGTGGCGAAATGATGCAATCGCAGATTCCCCGCGCGGTCGCGCTGTCCCCGGCGGTGCTGGCGCTGGAGGGCGTGTCCAAGGCCTTTGGCCCCGTCGTCGCGGTCAAACCCCTGTCGCTGACCATTCCACGCCATCAGGTGGTGGGGCTGATCGGAGAGAACGGCGCAGGCAAATCGACGCTTCTGAAGATGCTGACCGGGGTGCATCTGGTCGATCAGGGCAAGATGATGCTGAACGGGCGCGAGGTGCGCTTTCGCGGACCGCTGGACGCCACGGCGCAGGGCGTGGGGATCGTCCATCAGGAACAGTCGCTGTTCACCAACCTGTCGGTGGCCGAAAACATCGTCATGGGCGCAGGGCGCTCCGGATCGCAGGCGGTGAAGGGAGGGCTTTACCGCTGGTCCACCGTCCGGGCCGAGGCGGCAGAGGTTCTGGCCCGTATCGGCAGCCGCATTTCCCCCGACACGCTGGTGGGCGACCTCAGCTTTGCCGAGCGGCAGATGGTCGAGATCGCCCGCACCATCCACCTTGCCTGCCAGACGGCGGCGGCCCAAGGCGGCGCGCCGCTGGTGATTTTGGACGAGCCGACATCCGTGCTGGAACAGGCCGAAACCGAGGTGCTGGAGGCCGAGATCGCCCGCCTGCGCGCGATTGGCTCGGTCATCTTCGTGTCGCATCGGCTGGAAGAGGTATTGCGCATCTGTGACCGCACGGTGGTCATGCGCGATGGAGAGATCGTCGCGGATCGTCTGACGTCTGAGGTGACAGAGGCCGATCTGTACCGCCTGATGATCGGTAAGGACCGCCACGCCCGGTCGCGCGAGGCCGTGCCTCTGGCGCAGGGCGCGCCGGTGTTGCGCACGCGCGCCTTGGGCAAGACGGCAGCGTTCCGGGACATCGACATCGCCCTCTATCCCCGCCGCATCACCGCCATCGTCGGCACCTTTGGCGCGGGGCGAGAGGCGCTGATCCGCACGCTCTTTGGCATCGACGATCCGGACAGCGGCACGATTGAACTGGACGGCACGCCCGTCACCGACTGGACCCCGCGCCGGGCCATCGCGGCGGGGTTGGCCTATCTGCCGGCCGAGCGGGGGGTGGAATCCTCGGTCGGGGGGCTTTCGGCGGCGCGCAACCTGACGACCGTGCCCTTTGGCGACATGGCGGGATGGCTTTTGTCGCCCGCGCGGCGCAAGGCGCTGGCGGCGGCGTGGTTTGACAAGCTGGACAT
Source organism: Paracoccaceae bacterium (assembly GCA_027486345.1). Lineage (GTDB taxonomy): Bacteria > Pseudomonadota > Alphaproteobacteria > Rhodobacterales > Rhodobacteraceae > Paragemmobacter. The sequence goes on along the minus strand of JAIXPH010000002.1, from coordinate 41,863 downwards.
CCGGCCCCGCCTGCCGGGGCAGCCGCTGGAGCGGTTTTCCGGTGGCAACCAGCAAAAGGTGATGTTGGCCAAATGGTTGACTCTTGGCCCGCGCGTGCTGCTGCTGGATCACCCCTTGCGCGGCCTTGACCCCGGCGCGGGGGCCAATGTCAACGCCTGCATCCGCGCGGCCTGTGCCGAGGGCGCGGCGGTGCTGCTGCTGGCCGACACGCTGGAAGAGGCGCTGGATCTTGGCCACGAGATCATCGTGATGCGCGACGGCGCGATCTCGGCCCGGTTCGACATGGCCGAGGATGACCCGACAACCCTTGATCTGTTGGAGAAGATGGTATGACCGCCCGCGCCACACTCAGCCCCCTCCGCTTTGACGCGCTGCGCTAAGTCCTTGGTCCGCTGGCCATCTTTGTCGCATTGCTGGCGCTGGTGGCGCTGGCGGTGCCGGAATTCCTCGGCGGGGGCGGGCCGTCCATCATCGCGCAACAAGCGACGCCGATCCTGCTGGTGGCGCTGGGGCAATGCGTGGTGCTGCAAATCGGCTCGATCGACCTGTCCAATGCGGCGACGGGCCTCTTTGCCTGCATCCTTGCCGCGCTGACGCTGGGGCCGCTGGGCGTGGCCTCGCCCGTCCTGTGCCTTGCGGTGGTGACGGCCATCGGGGTGATCAACGGGCTGATCCTTGTCTATACGCAAATCCCGTCCTTCGCGCTGACGCTGGGCACGCTGGGGGTGATGCAGGCGGCATCGCTGGTCGTGACCGGCTCGAACGTGGTCTATGTCATGGACAACATGGCTGTGGTGGCGTGGCTGTTCACGGTGCAGGTGGCGACGCTGCCTGTGGCTTTCCTGATCGCGGTGGCGCTGGCCGTGGTCCTGTGGGCCTTCCTGCGCTTCACCGTGCCGGGGCAGGGGCTGGCCGCGGTGGGCTACAATGAACGGGCGGCGGCGCTGTCGGGCCAGCCCGTCCGGGCGCTGAAGGTGCTGGCCTTTGGCCTGTCAGGCTTTTTCGCGGGCCTTGCGGGGTTGTGCGTGATTTCCATCGCCGGGGCGGCCTCGTCCATCGGGTTGGGGTCGGACCTTTTGGTGCCCTCCATCGCCGCTGCATTGGTCGGCGGGACGGCCATCACTGGCGGGGCCTGCAACCCCTTGAACGTGGTCTTCGGGGCGCTCTTCGTCGCGCTGATCCCGGTCGGATCGGCGGCGGTCGGGGTGGATCCGCAGGCGCAAAGCATCGTCTATGGCGCGGTCCTGATCGTGGCCGTCGCCGCTACCATGAGCCGTTCGCGCCATGGTATCGTGAAGTGAACCTGCCGCAGGGCAGGACAGAGACAGGGCGTCAGGCATCGGACCCGACGCCCGGCCGGACCTGAGAGGAGACAGACATGGCCACCGCACTTGACCGTTTTGCCGATATGAAACCCCAATGGGATGAGCCGCTGCTGATCGAATCCCACCAGAACGGGATCCGCACCAAGGCGATGAACCCCAACACCCCCGTCACCTATGACGAAGTGGTGGAAGATGCCATCCGCTGCTGGGATGCCGGGGCCACGGCGATCCATGTCCACAACACCAACTTCGATCTATTGGGCAAGGCCGCCTTTGACGATTACATGCTGGCCTGGGACCGTATCCTGAAGGCGCGGCCCGACATGATCTGGTATCCCACCACTTGCAACAACAACCTCGTGGCCGAGGGCGATTGCGGGCTGGAGCATGTGCATTACCTGAACAAGCACGCCAATGTGCAGATCGCCGTTGTGGATACCGGCATCGACCAGTTCGTCATCGACGAGGACGAAGAGGGCAATGCCGTCGGTCGCGCCTATGGCTGGAACCTGACGCAGGTGGCGCGGCAGGTGAAATTCTGCCGCGAACGCGACATCGCCATGATCTGGGGCGTCTATGAACCCGGTCACCTGCGCGTCGCCCGCCACTATGTGGATCGGGGCATGTTCACCAAAGGGTCGAACTGGGATTTCTACTTTGTCGGCAAATACGGCCTGACGTCCGAAAAGCCCATCGGCACCTGCGGGATGGAGCCGTCGCTGGAAAGCCTGTACTACTATCTTGACATGATTTCGCAGGCCAAGCACAAGCTGCCGTGGTTCATCTCGATCTGGGGCGAAGGCGATTACGACTACCGCCCGTTGATCCGCCGCACCATCGAACTCGGCGGCCATGTGAAAACCGGGCTGGAGCTGCACTACAGCCCCCACCGCAACCCCACCAACCTTGAACTCTTGCAAGAGGTGCAGGACATCGCGCGCGAGGTGGGCCGCCCCATCGCCACGCAGGCCGATGCCCGCCGCATCCTGAACATCACCTGATCGGTCCCCATCGGCCCGGACAGGCCCCCCGGCGCAGCCTGGGGGGCCTTTTGTTTTGCTCATCTGACTCTCTTTCCTCACGAATGATCGCGCCAGAGTGGCTGTGATTCGGACGAATCCGTGGGCGATTCACGCGAAAATCCCCGCAACCAGCACAATTTCGTCACAGCTTTGCAATGAAATCATGGGTTTGCCCTTGCTTGAACAAACAGTCTTCGATGTTGACATTTGTTCTGAACATTGCGAAATTTGATTTAAGAAATGTGCAGCCAAGTGGAGGAGTTGCATCATGGTCGAAATCTACGATCACGCCGGACAGCCGGTGAAGCATGGCCGGGCCCGCGTGAACGGCATCCGCATGCACTACGTCACCGCAGGGCAGGGTGAGCCGCTTCTGCTGCTGCACGGCACGCCGAAAACGCACTTCTACTGGCACAAGCTGATCCCGCTGCTGACACCGCATTTCACCGTGGTCGCCCCCGATCTGCGCGGATTTGGCGACACCGACAAACCCCCGGCCGAGGAAGGCTATGACAGCCTGACCAATGCCAAGGACGTGGCGGCACTGATGACCCATCTGGGCCATGAGACCTTCCACCTGCATGGCGAAGACCGGGGCGCGGAATTCGCCTATGCGCTGGCCGCGACCGAGCGGGCACGGGTCAAGACCCTGTCCTTCGCGGAAATGCTGCTCTCGGGCGAGGGACTTGAGGAATGGTCGAACTTCACCCCCGAAAACGTCAGCTCGCAGTTTGATCTGCGCGGCGTCTGGGTCTGGCACATCCCCTTCTTCTGGATTCCGCATCTGCCGGAAATGCTGATCACCGGGCGTGAGCGCGCCTTCTGGGAATTCTGGATCAAGGCCGAAACCTGGAACCCGAACGCGATTTCGGATGAGGCGATCACCGAATGGATTGCCCGCCTCTCCGCCCCCGGCGGTCTGCGCGGCTGTCTGGAAACCTATCGCGCCGGGCTGAAGAATGCCCGGATCAACAAGGAACTGAAGAAGACCAAGCTGTCGCTTCCGATCCTGACCATCGGCGCGCCGGAATTCTTTGGCGAACTGGTCAAGGGTCAGATGGAAAACGTCTCGACCGGCGTCGAACGGTCCGAAGTGTTCCAGGAATGCGGCCACAGCCTTGCGCTGGAAGCCCCGGACCGTCTGGCCGAGACGCTCTGCGCGTTCATGCTCAACCGTAAACAGGGTGCCGTGGCGGCCCGCTGAGGCCCCCCGCATCCCCCATCCCAACTGCCTTAGGCGCGATCCTCTTTCAGGGGGAGGGTCCGTCACATCCTTGGAGGAGGACCCAAAATGAAACACCTGACCATGAAGAGCTTCTTGTTGGCCGCATCCGTGGCCTTGCTGCCCGGCCTTGCGGTCGCAGAAATCGCCGCCGATATCCAGCACCCGCTGTGGTACAAAGAGCCCTCGGCCAAGACGATGGAAATCGCCGCCATGGATAGCATCGATGGCGTCGTCGTCTCGGACGGCCAGCGCGGCGAGCCGGGCTTTCCCGCCGCCGACCTGAAACTGACTGACGCGCAGATTGCCAAGGTCAAGGAAGGCAAGTTCACCGTCGCCATCTCGATGGGGTGGCTGGGCGATGACTGGGCCAGCCAGCAGTTGATCGGCCTGAAGGAAACCTTTGAATCCTTCGGCATCGAAGTCGTGGCAGAAACCAACGCCAACTGGGACGACGCCAAGCAGATTGCTGACCTCGAGGCGATCTCGGTCCTGAAGCCCGACCTCTTGGTGTCGATCCCGCTGAACGGCCAGACCACCGCCAGCGCCTATAAGAAAATCCAAGAGGCCGGCACCAAGGTCGTCTTCATCGACCAAGCCGTTGACGGCATGGAACCGGGCAAGGACTACGCGGCGATCGTGTCGTCGGACAACCTCGCACTCGGCATGTATCTGGCCGATGCGCTGGCAGAGTCGCTGGGTGGCAAGGGCGACGTGGCGGCGATGTACTTCGCCAATGACTTCTACGTCACCAACCTGCGTTACGAAGGCTTCATCGCCCGCGTGATGGCCAAGTATCCCGACCTGAACGTGGTCGCCGCTGCAGGTCACAACGACCCGAACAAGGGCCAGGAAGTGGCGCAAGGCGTTCTGGCGCGCTACCCCACCCTCAGCGGCATGTATGCCTCGTGGTCGATCCCGGCGATGGGCGCTGTGACGGCTGCCACCGTTGCAGGCCGCACCTCGTCTGACTTCAAGATCGTCAACGAAAACTTCGACCAGATCGTTGCGCTGAACATGGCGCAAAACGGCTTCATCGCCGGGATCTCGTCGCAGCGTCCCTATGACCAAGGCGTGGCCGAGGCCAAGATCGGTGCTTTGGCGCTGATCGGTGAGGCAACCCCGTCCTATGTCGTGGTGCCGCCGCTGAAAGTGACCCGCGCTGTCCTGCCCGAGGCTTACAAGACGATCTACCGGATCGACCTGCCCTCGGAAATGACCGACGCGCTGTCGCAATAATCGACAATTGGCGCGCGGCACCGCTCCCTGCCGCGCGCCTTTTTCCCTTTGCCACCCGAGGCCGCCATGTCCAGCCCGTTCCTTCAGATGACCCAGATCGGCAAAAGCTTTGGCAACATCCCGGTGCTGCGCCGCGTGTCCTTTGATCTGCAAAAGGCCGAGGTTCATGCCCTGATGGGTGGCAATGGTGCAGGCAAATCCACGCTGATGAAAATCCTGACCGGGGTTTACACCAAGGACGCAGGGACCATCAGCATCGGCGGCCAGACCGTCGACATCACTGATACCGCCGCCTCGGAACGCGCGGGCATCGCGATGATCTTTCAGGAATTCTCATTGGTGCCGACGCTGACCGTCGCCCAGAACATCTGGTTGGGCCGCGAACCGCGCCTGCCCGGCACGCCCTTCATCAACAACGCCGCGATGGTGCGCCAATCGCGCCTGATCTTGCAGGAGTTGGGCGTCGATATCGACCCTGAGGCGCTGGTGGGCAGTCTGCCCGTCGGCTTCATGCAGATCGTGGAAATCGCCAAGGCCCTGTCCAAACGCGCCCGCATTCTGGTGATGGACGAGCCGACCTCGTCTTTGTCAGAAGCCGAGACTGAGGCGCTGTTTGAACTGGTCCGGAAGCTGAAGGCTAGCGGCATCTCCATCGTCTATATCTCGCACCGCATGGCGGAAATCCTGACCATCTGCGACCGCGTCACCGTCATGCGCGACGGGGAGACAGTGATGACAGAACCCTGCGCGGGCCTGTCCGTTGCGCGCATCGTCGAGGCGATGCTGGGCGCAGGCCACAGCACCAGTTTTGAATGGCAAGACCGGGGCGATCGCCCCACCGTCCCACCCATCCTGCAGGTGCGCAACCTGCGCCTGCCGTCGCGTGTGCAGGATGTCAGCTTTGACATCCGCCCCGGCGAGATTGTCGGTCTGGCAGGTCTGATGGGGTCAGGCCGGACCGAGATTGCCGAAACCATCTTTGGCCGCCGCGCGGCGGTATCGGGCGAGGTGATCTTTGACGGCCAACCCCTGCGCGGGCAGGCTGACGCGATTGAACGTGGGATTGCCCTTGTGCCCGAGGATCGGCGCAAGATGGGCCTCGTGCTGGATCATTCGGTGAGGGACAATGTGCTGCTTCCAAACCTTGCCCGCTTCACCCGGCATTTCTTTGTCCGTGACGGTGAGGCGCTGAAAACAGTCAACGGCACCATCCGCGATCTGAAGATCAAGACCGATGGCCCCGACAAGCTGTCGCGCCTGCTTTCGGGCGGCAATCAGCAAAAGATCGTGCTGGGCAAATGGCTGGCGCGCGATCCGCGTCTGCTGATCCTCGACGAGCCGACCATCGGCGTCGATATCGGCGCGAAGTCCGAGATTGTGGCGACGGTGCGGGCGATGGCCGACCGGGGCATGGCCGTCTTGGTCATCTCATCCGAACTAGAAGAACTTATGGCGATCAGCGACCGCATCCTTGTGTTGCACGGCGGCCGCATCACCCAGGACTTGAACCGCCGCACCGTGGCGTCAGAGGAGGAACTCCATCATGCAATCCAAGGCCACGGCCACCGGGCGGTTGATGCCGTCCCTGCCTGACATCCAGTGGCAGAACTACGTCGTCTACATCTTCTTCGTCGTCGTTCTGGGCTTTTTCGCCGTCATGATCGGCGACAAGGGGTTCTTGTCGGTGACGAACCTGTTCAACATCGCCCGCACCACGGCGATGATCACGGTGATTGCCGTAGCGATGACCTTCATCATCTCGGCCGGGGAATTGGACCTGTCGGTGGGATCGACCACCGCGTTGGCCGCCTTGGTCTGCGCGCTGGTGATGCAGGCAGGCTATGCGTGGCCCTTGGCCGTGGTCGCGGCGATTGCGTCCGGGCTGGCGGTGGGATTGCTGAACGGGGTCTTTGTCACCATGATCGGGATTCCGTCCTTTCTGGTCACGCTGGGGATGATGCAATTCATCCGCGGGCTGGACATGCGGGTGACCTACACCAACCCGATCTCGATCACCAACCAGACCTATAACGGCCTTTTTGGTTCGGGTTATGTGTTTGGTGTGCCGTCGCTGTTGATCTGGTCGGTGGTGATCGCACTGCTGGGTCACGTCGTGTTGAAATACACCGGCTTCGGGCGCGAGATCCTGGCCACCGGCGGCAACCGTCAGGCGGCAGAGTATTCCGGGATCAAGACCCGCCGCGTGAAGTTCTATGCCTTCCTGTTGTCCGGCGCCGCTGCCGCGCTGGCCGGGATGCTTTACGCCGGGATGATGCAGACCGCGCGCTTCAACTTTGGCGAAGGGGCGGAGCTGATGGCCATCGCCGCCGTGATCCTGGGCGGCACCAGTCTGTTTGGCGGCAAGGGCACCATCCTTGGCACCTTTGCGGGGTCCCTGCTGATCGGCACCATCAACAACGGGCTGATCATCATGGGCTTGGATGTGTCCGAACAGATGATGATCTCGGGCGCCATCATCATCGTCGCCGTGGCCTTCGGCAAGAAACCCGGCGCCTGACGCTGCAAGCCTGCCCCCGTGACGGGCCTGTCGGGGGCAAGCGCCGGACTGGAAAGAGGGCGGGGAAACCCGCCCTCTTTTCGTTTTGTGGGAATTGAAAACCTAACAGATAGGTTTACCATCCGCAGATGGTTGTTATCCATCGTGCCTTTGGTTTTCGCATCGTCATCTACACCTCGGACCATGAACCCGCCTATGTCCATGTGACAGGGCCGGGGCAGGCCAAGGTTGATCTGACCGGGCCGGATGATTGGCCCCGGTTGGTCTAGGTGGTCGGCATCAAGCGAGGAGACATGGCGCGGTTGATGGCCGAAATCGAAGACCACCGCATCGAATTTCTGTCCGCGTGGGAGCTTATCCATGGCCGAATTGACCGAAGCTGACTTCGCCAGGGCCGAAGCACGGGGCAGAGACGCCCTGACCACAGAGCCACGCGCGCGCGATGCCGCCTATGATCCGGCGACGGGTCGGGTCAGCGTCAATTTGCTCAACGGCTGCACCTACATCTTTCCGGTCGGATTGGTTCAGGATCTGGCCGACGCGCCGCCGGATGAGCTGGGGGATATCCATGTTGACGGGGAAGGGTTCAACCTGCACTGGCCCGCATTGGACGTTGATCTCTACGTCCCCGGTCTGGTCGCAGGTGTGTTTGGCACGGTCGATTGGACCAAGCGCGCCCTTGCGCGGGCCGGTGGTCGTGCGACGTCTGAGGCCAAGGCCGCCGCCGCCCGCGCCAATGGCGCAAAGGGTGGCAGACCGCGCAAAGGTTAATCTAGCGCCGCCGCTGCCCCAGCCCCTGCCAGCGCCCGATCCAGCCGGTGGCGAAAGCTGTCAGGCATCTGCCAATCCGGGTTCTGGCCGGTGAAGACGTCAAAGAACCCCATGGCAGAATTGGCATCGCTGCCCACATTTTCCCGGAAGGACCACCAGCTTCGCAGGTCAAAGAACACCGGGGCCAGCGCGGTTTCGGCGTTGAATTCCTGCTCCAGCACGGCCGCGCGGATATTCAGGCAGAACAGGGTGCAGGCAAAGCCTTCGGGCCAGAAATACTCGGGCAAGGCGGTGTCGGCATGGGCGGGGAGGGGATCTGCCCGCAGCGGGAGATCGCGCAAGAGATCGCGCAGCATCAGCGCCGAGACGAAATCGAAATACGCCCGACGTGCGGTGGGATCGCGGGGTTTCTGCGCCTCGATCTGACGCAGCCAGTCGACGAAAATGCGGGCGAGCTTGCGGTCATCGACAGCAAGGGTCAGCCCGGATTCGGCGCGGATCTGCTCCAACTGCCGCGCAAAGGCCTGCCGGAACCAGCGCAAGCGGCGGATCGCCACGCGCAGCGGTTCGGTCGTGGCGGGCAGCGGCGGGGACTGGACCTCAGACATGGTCATGGAATTCCGCGAACAGGGCCGCCAGACGGGCCGGATCGGCCGTGCCGATGTCCGCGCGCAGGGCCAGCGCGATGTCGGTTGCGGCGGCCACACGGTTGTCAAAGTCGCCGGGATCGCCCTGCATCGCCAGCAAGACCGCAAAGAGCGCCAGACCCCGCGCGTCAGCCAACGGCAGGGTCGCGTCCTCTGGCCAGTCCACTTCGCGCACCGCACCCACCGCCAGCAACGCCTGATGCAGCGCGGCGGCGGCGGCGGCCTCATCCGCCCCCGGCCCGGCGGCCATGACCTGCCGCCACGCCCGTTCGGCGGCGGCTTCGCTGACCAGCGCCTCGGTCGCGCCCAGTTGGGCCAACGCGCGGGTCAGACCGGCGTGCATGGCCGTGGCAAAGCGTGCCTCGGCATCGGCGGCATCGGTGGTCAGGGGCGGGGGCGGTCCGTCCGGGTCCAACAGGCTATGCGCCAGCCCCGAAACCCCGCGCCCGGCGGTCGCGCCCAGTCGTTCCACCGTGGCAAAGGCGCCTTCGGCCAAGCGGGCGGCAGGTTCCGGCAGGGCGTCCAAAGGCAGCGCCTGTTTCAGCGTGCGGCCCCCGCGTTCCGCGACAAAGCGCAAGGACCTCGCCACGTCCTTGATCGGCGCGGCATCGAGGCGCGGCAGCGGAAAGGGTGAACGGTTGGGCATGGCGTGACTCCTTGGCGAAAGTCTAGCACCGGGATTTTCGCCCCGATAGGCCAAACGCCCCGGCCTTTCGGACGGGGCGGCGGGGGTCATTTCATGTGGCGGCCCAGCAGCGCGGCCACGGTGTCGGGGTCTTCCATATGCGGCACATGGCCCACCCCGCGCAGCAGGTGCAAGGCGACCTCTCCGGGTGCCGCAAGCGCCTGTTTCCACGGCAAGATACGGTCATCCCGGCCCCAGATCATCAGCGTTGGTGCAGTCACCCGCTCTAGCGCCGCGGTCAGGTCAAAGGCCTGCACGCCATCGGGGAACAGGACTTGCGCCCACTCTTGCTGCGCGGCGCGCAGATCGGGGTCAATCCGTGCCAGCATTGCTGCTTTGGCATAGTCATGGCTGATGCCATCGGGCCGCGCGGTCAGGCGTTTCAGCCAGGGCGCAAGGCTGTCGGCGGTGCTCGCCCGTGCGATGCCGTTCAGCGCCGCACCGTCGATTTCGGGGCCAAGGCCCGCAGGCGACAGCAGCGACAGGGTTTTCACCTGACGCGGGCGGATGTCCGATACCGCCAGCGCAACCGCGCCGCCAAGGCTATGGCCCAGCAGATGCACCGGCCCTTCCGCCACGCGGTCAAACACCTGCACCACCGTTTTCGCCAGATCGGCAAAGCCTGACAGACGCCGCAGCGGGGACCGGCCATGCGACGGCAGGTCGATGCGGATCAGCGGCAGATCGCGGGGCAGGGCGCGTTCCAGCGCCATCCATCCGGTCGAATCCGCCGCAAAGCCGTGGATCAGCACAAGGGGCGTGCCCGTGCCCTTGCGCGTCGTGACATGCAGATCGCCGGGTTGGGCGGTCCACTCATCAGGGGCGGCCTGCACCGCCGGGGCAAAGACCGGCGCGGATGCCGCAAGAGCGGCGGCTTCACGCCGCGCCAAGGCGGTTTCCACATCGGCCCGCTGGATGCGGCCACGCGGACCGCTGCCGAGAAGGTTCGACAGCGCCAACCCCGCCTCGCGCGCCAAACGGCGGGCGACAGGGGTGGCACGCAGGTCGGCGGCGCCGTTTGCCACCTGCGCGACGGTCTGTGACGGGGTGGCGGCAGGCGCGGCGGGTGCCGCCGCAGGGGCCGCCACCGCCACCACCGCGGGCGCGGCAGAGGGCGTTTCTGCGGGCAGGGCCACCACGGCCTCACCTTCCGCATAAAGATAGGCGACGGGGCTACCCACGGCCACGACCTGACCCGGTTGGGCGAGGATCTGGCGCAGTATGCCCGAGGCCGGGGCCTCGACCTCCATCGCGGCCTTGTCGGTTTCGATGTCGAAGAGGGCCGCGCCCTTCTTCACCGCCTCACCCTCGGCGACATGCCAGACGGCGAGCGTGCCCGTGGCCATGTCCATGTCCACCTTGGGCATGATGACTTCGGTGGGCATCTCAGACCTCGCCCTTGGCCAGACGGCGCGCGACGGTTTCAATGTCGGCCTTTTGCGGGACGGCGGCGCGTTCCAGATCGGGGTTATAGGGGATCGGCGCTTCGGCCCCGCCCAGACGCTGGATCGGCGCGTCGAGGTAATCGAACGCCTCACTCTCCGCGATCAGGGCCGAGATTTCCGCGCCAACACCAAGCGTGCGGACCCCTTCATAGACGCAGAGCAGTTTGCCGGTTTTCTTGACGCTTGCGATGATCGTGTCGCGGTCGATGGGCCGGACGGAGCGCAGATCAATCACCTCAACCTCGATCCCTTCCTCGGCCAGTTTGGCAGCGGCTTCCAGCGCGCGATGCACCATGATGGCCGAGGCGACGATGGTCACGTCGCTGCCCGTGCGGCGGATGGCGGCCTTGCCGATGGGGGTGGTGTAATAGCCCGTCGGCACCTGACCCTTCATCTTGTACAAGAGCTTGTGCTCAAAGACGATGACCGGATCGGGATCGGCCAGCGCGGCGAGCAAGAGCCCCTTGGCATCTTCAGGGGTCGAAGGCTGCACCACCTTCAGCCCCGGCACATGGCCGAACCACGCCTCGAACGACTGCGAATGCTGCGCCGCCGCCCCGGTGCCAGAGCCTGCGGGCATGCGGAACACCACGGGCACGGCCGCCTCGCCGCCCAGCATGTAGCGCAGCTTGGCGGCCTGATTGACGATCTGTTCCATTGCCAGCGCGGCGAAGTCCGAAAACTGGAATTCGAAGATCGGCTTCAACCCGGTCAGCGCCGCGCCCACGGCCACACCGGCGCCGCCGAGTTCGGAAATCGGCGTGTCCATCACGCGGTCGGGGCCGTAGCGGTCGATCAGGTCCAGCGTGACCTGAAACGCGCCACCATAGGTGCCGATATCCTCGCCCATCAGGACCACGGTCGGGTCGCGGTCCAGCGCGATGGCCATCGCGTCGCGGATCGCTTCGGCATAGCTCATTTCGCGGGTTTCGCCGCTGGGCGTCACTTCGGTGATCTGGGTCTGGGCGTTCATGCCGCTTCCTCCGCATGGACGAATTTCGTGACATCGGCGATGCCCGGCGCGGGGCTGGCCTTGGCGAACTCCACACCATCGGCCACGGCCTGTTTCGCCTCGGCCTCAACCGCCTCGGCCCCGGCGGCATCCAGCACGCCATGCGCGATCAATTCGGCGCGGAAGCGGGCGATGGGGTCGCGCGACATCCAATCCTCGATCTCGTCCTTGGTGCGATAGCGGTTGCGGTCGGATTTGGAATGCCCGCGCCAGCGATAGGTCAGGTTTTCCACCAGAGACGGGCCTTCGCCTGCCCGCGCACGGGCAATGGCGATGTGCAAAGCCTCGGCCACGGCAGAGAAGTCGTTGCCGTCCACCGTCACCCCCGGCATGGAATAGGCCGCCGCGCGGTCCGCGATGTTTGGGACGGCGGTGGCATAGGTCGCAGGGGTGGACATGCCGTATTTGTTGTTTTCACAGACGAAAATGACCGGTAGTTTCCAGATCGCGGCCATGTTCAGCGCCTCGTGGAAGGCGCCTTCGTTGTTGGCGCCATCGCCAAAGAAACAGACGGTGACGTCATCACGCCCCAACCGTTTAGCGGTCAGCGCCGCCCCCACGGCGATGGGCAGACCGCCGCCGACGATGCCATTGGCTCCAAGGTTGCCGGTTTTCACATCCGCGATGTGCATCGACCCGCCGCGCCCGTGGCAATAGCCGGTCTCTTTGCCGAAGAACTCGGCAAACATCCGGCCCACATCCGCACCCTTGGCGATGCAATGGCCGTGGCCGCGATGGGTGGAGGTGATCTTGTCGGCGTCGGTCAGTTCCATGCAGGTGGCAACGGCGCTGGCCTCTTGCCCGATGGAGAGGTGCATCGTGCCGTGGATCAGGCCGCGCATGTAGCTTTCTTCGGCCCCTTCCTCGAACAGGCGGATGAGATGCATCTTCCGCAGCGCCTCACGCAACTGGGCGGGCGCGAAGTGGCGGATGGCAAAGGGGATATTGTCCTGAACGATCATTCCGCCGCCTCCTTCACCCCGTAAACCAACTCGTCCTGACGCGCGCGCAGAGCGGCGATGCGGCTGCCGTCGGCGGGCTTGGCATTGGCATAGGTGATCAACTCTCCCTTGCGGATCGGTGCGGTGACGGTGCCACCGGCGAGCAGGCCGCAGGGGATCGCGCCATCGGCCCGCGCGACGGCGGTTTCCATGACCCAGGCGCGGTAGCAAAACTCGCCAATCTGATCCAACCGTTCGCCCACGGCCATGTCCTTCTTCGCCACAGCGCAAACCTCGGCCACCGGTTTGGCCAGCGGCACCATGTCGGGCTTGCCGTACAGAACCACGCGGGCGCAGGTCAGCGGCACCTCAAGGCTGGTCAGGTGATAGGGGCGGTGGAAGGTGAAGTAGGGGCCCTTGCCCATCTTCAGGTCTTCCATCCGCTCCCAGATGCGCGGGTGGTCCATTTCGGCGACGACAAACACACCGGGGGCCACACCCTTGCCGATGGAGTAATCGACCACGCCGACACGGTTCAGCACGCCGCCATCGGCCTTGGGGATCAGCACTTTGTTCAACTGGTCCAGCGTCGCCGCCGGTCCGTGCATCCCGGCGACATCGGGGACAAGGCCGGTCGCATTGGCAATGGCGGCCATTTCCACCATCGTCTTTGATCCGTCCACGAATTCCACCAGCATCCGCACGTTCATGTGACGGCGGATCGCCTCTTCCTCATATGCAGGCGGGGTGGCGTCGATGTTCAGCGGGTTGTTCTTGCCCTTGCCCGCCGCAACGATGCGGTGACCCATGGCAGAGACGAATTCGATCAGTTCCATGCAGGAGGACGGCTCATCCCCTGCACCAAGGCTATAGGTCACCCCCAGACGGTCGGCTTCGGATTTCAGGTAAGCGCCGATGGTGACGTCGGCCTCGACATTCATCATCACCAGATGCTTGCCGTGCTCCATCGCGCGCAGTCCAATCTCTGCGCCCACGGCGGGAATGCCCGTGGCATCAATCACCACGTCGATCAGGCCGGAGTTCAGGATGGCATTGGCGTCCGAGGTGACGGCGATCTTGCCCGCCTCGATCGCGGCATTGACGCTGTCGGCGCTGGATGCATCGCGCGAATGGCCCTTTTCGCGGAAGGCGATGTCCACCGCCTTGTGCGCGTTGACCGGGTTCAGTTCGGAAATCGCGCCGATTTCGATGCCTTCCATATGGGCGACACGCGCGACGATATCCGTGCCCATCTCACCCGAGCCGATCAGGCCGATGCGGACGGGACGCCCGGTTGCGGCGCGTTCGCGCAGGTCGCGGGCAAGGCCGGTGGGGGCGACATTGATGGGCATGAAATCCTCCTCTCGATGCAGGGCCGATGCACGAAGGCGGCGAGAGACTCGGGCCATCGGGATCGGCGGGCTTGAGGTGATCTAATGCGCGAAGTGATCTTTTGTCAAACACAAACTAAAAATGTTCACTTAGAATGTAACGTGCGCGGCATGGCAAAATGCAGCACGCCCCGCAACAGGGGCGGGGCGTTCCATCTCCGGTTAGGGTGGGTCAGGCGTCCAGCAGCGACTCTGCCGTCACCTCGTCGGTGATCAGCACCGTGGGGCGCACCAGCGCGATGGCCCCGCGCAGGGCCGCGATCTTGTCAGCCCCGCCCGAGGCGAGGATACGTTCCCGCGCGCGGCAAAGGGCAGGGATCGGGGCGCTCATGACGCGTTGGTTCAGCGGGTGATTGACCAGCCGCCCCTGCGCGTCAAAGAAGTTGTACAGCAGATTGCCCACCGCCCCGGCCGCAGCCAGTTCCGCGCGCACGCTGGCGGAAAACGGGTCGGCATTGCCGGTGGCGCGCATCGACAACCCGCCGGTGGACAGCAGCACCGCATCGACCGTGTCGGTCATGGCAAAGGATTCACCGATGCCGCAATGGTCGATCAGCCGCCGCTTGGTGTCAGCGTCATCCACGATGGCAGGGGCGGCGACCAGCCAGCAGCGGGCCTTGAACATCCGCGCGAAAGCCCAGGCGAATTCGGCGGGGTTGTAATGCTCCACCGCCGATATCCCTCCCAGAAGCGAGACGACGGCATCGGCCTGCCCGCCTTCGACAAAATCGAGCGAGCTGTGCAGCGTCCGCCCCCAGCCCACACCGATGCGGGTTTCGGGGCGCATGAATCCGCCCAGAAAATCGCCGGTGGCCGCGCCGATGGCGACGGTGGGATCGGCGGCGGGGTCGGACAGCGGGGCAACGATGGCCTCGCGCAGGCCGAAGCGCTGTTCCAGCGCCAGTTCCAGACGGGGCAGTTCGGCGATCTCACGCGACAGCGCGATCGACACTTCATGCATCGCCCGCGCATCGGCCAAGAGGCGCGTCACGGTGACCCGCCCGATGCCCAGCTTTTCGGCAATGGCCCCTTGGGTCATATCCTCGGCGTAATACATCCACGCCACCCGCAGCCGGAGCCGCGAGGATCGCCTGCGCCCTGCCTCGGCATCGGCGGCGGGCGGACGTCCCCGGATGTTCATGCGCTTTCGCGCCGTTCGGGCGCCCCTTCCAGCACCGAGGCCAGTTCGGCGCGTAAGGCGGGACTATCCCCGCCCAGCAGCCCGATAAGCGTCCTGCGGTAGAGGATATCGTCCAGCCCGCCGACCTTTTCAGTCGCGGCAATGTGGCGAATTTCCTCAACGCTGTGGTCGGGGGCCTCAGTCAGCATCGTCTCGCTGCGCCCGCGCAGGGTGGCGCAAAAGGGCAAGGCGCGGGTGCCGTAACGCGACAACAGCGCCTCGGCCCGCGCGGGCGTGATACCGCCCATCAGCGCGAGTTTTGTCACATACTCTCGCCGCGCCTGCCCGTCGCGCGGGAAATCCCGCCCGCCGCCAATGGCCAGACCGCGTGTGGTGACCCGCCGCGTCCGCCCCAGATCGGCCAGCACGCAGTCCGTCGCCACTTCGGCAAAGGCGCGGAAGGTGGTCCATTTGCCGCCGATCAGGCAATGCACCGGCACGGTGGTGCCGGGCAGCGTCAGCGAGGCGATGGAATGATCCCGCGTCACCGCGCCGATGGGACCATCCGCACGGGGCAGGGGGCGCACACCGCAGAACCGGTGGACGACATGTTCGGCCCGCATCGGCAGATCGGGGAAGACTTCGGCGACGGCGGCGCAGAGATAGGCCTGTTCATCCGCAGAACAGACCGCCGTATCGGGGT
This sequence comes from Paracoccaceae bacterium, assembly GCA_027486345.1. Classification (GTDB taxonomy): domain Bacteria; phylum Pseudomonadota; class Alphaproteobacteria; order Rhodobacterales; family Rhodobacteraceae; genus Paragemmobacter. The sequence continues at coordinate 25,821 of JAIXPH010000002.1, read as the reverse complement.
CGGCCTGCGCGATATCGGTGGCCCCCACCAGCACCTTGCCCATGAAGGGGTAGATCAGGTTCACCCGCCCATCCGGCGTGCCGAAATAGATCATCCGCCCGTCCAGCGCCTTCAGCAGCGCGGGATGATCCACGATCAGATGCGATCCCCGACTGCCGCCCATCAGACGCGACGGAATGCCAAGCCGCGCGTTCACCGCGTCGATCCACGCCCCACCTGCATTCACCACCACCCGTGCCCGTGCCTGCGACAGCCGCCCCGCCGCATCGCGCCATGTCAGCACATCGCCCGAAACGCCGGTCAGTTCGGCATGATTGAACGCGCGGGCGGCGGGATTTGCCGCCTCGGCATCCAGCACCAGTTCCAGCCCCAGCCGTTCGGCATGGGATAACTGGCCCTCGTAATAGATCCCCGCCCCGGACAGCGCCGCCGACAGGTCGGGCAAAAGACGGCGCAAGCCATTGCGGCCCAGCATCCGGTGATCCGGCATCGCCTTCAGCGCGCGACCGTAAAGATCATAAAGCCGCAGCCCCAGCGCCGTGATCAGCCATCCCCGGTCGTCGAGTTTGGCCTTCAGGCCAAGGAACCGCGCGGCAGAACCCATGATCCCGCCCCAGACCGACCGCACCGGCACCACGCATTCCAAGGGGTGCACATAATGCGGCGCGGTGGCCAGCAGCATGTTGCGCTCGGTCAGGGATTCCTTGACCAGCCGGAACTCGCCGGTTTCCAGATACTTCAACCCGCCATGCATCAGACGCGAGGACGCGGCCGAGGCCCCTTGGCAGAAATCGCCCCGCTCCAGCAACAAGACCCGCAGGCCCTGCAAGGCCAGATCGCGGAAGGTGCCGCAGCCATTGATCCCCGCGCCAAGGATCACAACATCATATTCGGCGATCTCAGGCATCTGCGATTGCCACCTTCATGGCCGCTCCACTTTCCGCCATCGAGAATGCGGCATCCACGTCGCTCAGGCCATAGCGATGTGTCACCATCTGGCGCAGGTCGATGCGGCCATCGGCGATCATGTTCAGCGAATCCTCGTAATCCTTGCGCGATAGGCCAAAGGCCCCGGTCAGGCGCAGCTCTTCGTAATGGATGGCGTTGACGTCCAGATTGCCCATCTCACCCTTTGAGAACCCGGCGAACAGGCTGACGCGCCCGCCCTTGGCGGCAAGGCTGACGGCCTGTGTCGCCAGCGCAGGGATGCCGATGGCGCAGATCACCACATCGGCCCCCAGACCCCGGGTTTCATTCAGGATCGACTGGCGCAGGTCGCCCGCCGTGGGGTCGGTCACCACATCGGCCCCCGCCTCCAGCGCCGCGGCGCGGCGGGCGGCGTTGGGTTCGGACACGATCACCCGCGCCGCGCCGCGCAGGCGGGCGAGTTTGACATGCAGCGTCCCAATCGGTCCCGCGCCCAGAATCACCACCGTATCGCCTTGGCGCAAGGACACCTTGTTCTGTCCGTTCAGCACGCAGGCCAAGGGTTCGGCCATCGCCGCCTCTTCGTGGCTGACATGGTCGGGCAGCAGATGGACATTGCCCAGCTCCACCGCCCGCGCCGGGATGCGGATCAGTTCCGCGAAAGCGCCGTCAATCTCATATCCGATGGCCTGAAGGTCGGGGCAGAGGTTTTCCCGCCCGCGCAGGCATTGCGCGCAATGCCCGCAGGGAATCGCCGGACAGACCCCCACGCGCTGGCCCGGCGTGAACGGCGAGGGTCCGTGTGTCGCCACCACTTCACCGGAAAACTCATGTCCGATGATCGAGGGGTAACGGATGCCGGCGGTCTTGCGCCCGCGATAGACGCGGATGTCCGTGCCACAGATCGTGGCGGCCTTCACGCGCAGAATCAGATCCCCCGGTTCGGTGACAGGATCGGCGGCGACGCCAAGATGCATATGATTCGGGGCTTGTAGAATTGCTGCTTTCACCGATGCCTCCCTCTGCTTTGAACAAAATGCACACAGAAAATACATTTGAGCAATAAAAAAGTCTGCGCTTTCCGCAGAAGGGTGCGCGCGATAGGAAGGACAGAGGCCGTGCGTTTCGCCATCTCCCTCTTGACGGGCAAGGGCGGGAGGCGCGCCATCAGGGTCGAACAATCTGATTGACAGAATATCAAATGTTCATTTATCTGACCCAAGCACTGCGGGGAGGACGTCATGCGCTACGATTATGTCTCGGTCGGGTTCTACACCTTTGACTGTCTGGGCTGGCCCGTGTCGGAAATCCCGGCGGGTGGTGGCACGGTCTTCATCGAAGACCTGACCATGGCGGTTTCCGGTGCGGCGGGAACGGCGGCGATCGTGGCGGCGAAACTGGGCCTGAAAACCTTGGCGGTCGGCGGGTATGGGCGCGACATGATGGGCGACTGGGCGGTGTCCCGGCTGGACAGCTTCGGCATCGACACCTCGGGCATCCAGCGTCTTCAGGGCGTGTCGACCTCCTCCTCCATCGTGCTGACGCGCAAGGACGGCTCGCGTCCCGCGCTGCATGTCAAAGGCGCGACCGGGCATTTCGTCGTGCCGCAAGGCGATTATGACCGCGTGACCGACACGCGCGTGTTCCATCTGGGCGGGGTGGGGCTGATGGATGCGATGGATGGCCCGCACAACGCCGCGCTGATGGCCCATGCCAAGGCGCGCGGCTGCATCACCACGGTGGACATTTTCGCCGGGTCCGCCGCCGATCTGCCGGATGTCGATGCGGTGCTGCCCTATACGGACTATTTCATCCCCTCGGTCGAAGAGGCCCACGCCCTGACCGGCATGACCGATCTGGACGCCATGGCGGTGTTCTTCATGGACCGCGGCGCAAAGGCCTGCATCTTCACCTTGGGCGGGGACGGGGCCTATTACCGGGACCGCAGCGGTCTGACCTTCCGCATTCCCGCGTTCAGCATTGATGTCAAATGCACCTGCGGCTGCGGCGACGTGTTCAACGCGGGCTTTGCGGCAGGGCTCTTGAATGGCATGAGCCCGCAGGACGCCGTCCGTCTGGCGCAGGCCTCCTCGGCGCTGAACGCGACAGGCCTTGGCAGTCAGGCCGGTGTGGTGTCGATGGAGGACACGCTGGCCTTCATGCGCCAATGCGAGGTGCGCGCGGCCTGAGCGGCGGGTCGGACAGCGCCCGGAACCGACCGGGCCGTGACGACGCGTTTTGAACCCGCCGGGGCTTGCGGCGTAAAACATAACCACCCATTGTAGAACAAATGTCCGGCCTGACTTTCTGGCCAGACCGGGCACTTGGCCTGCAAGGGGGATGACGTGACGGCACTCGACGTGAATGATGATGTGAAAACACGCATTGCTTGGCTGTACTACGTCGAAGGCATGACGCAGGACGAAGTCGCCAATCTGGTCGGCATGAACCGCTCGCGCGTGCTGCGCATCCTTGCCGCCGCGCGTCAGGATGGCACCGTTCAGATCCGCGTCACCACCCGCATGTCGCGCTGTGTCGAACTGGAACGCCGGCTGGAAGACCGCTGGAGCCTGACCCGCGCCATCGTCGTGCCCGAACCGCAAGACCCGTCGCAACTGCGCGCCATCATCGGGGCCGAGGTGGGGGCCTACATGTCCCACGCCGTGACCAGCAACATGACCGTCGGTCTGGGCTGGGGCAAGACGCTGACCTCGGGCGTGCCCGCCATCGTGCCGCGCGCGGCGGATGGGGTGAAGGTGCTGGCGATGCTGGGCGGGCTGACCCGTGTCTCCGAGATCAACCCGTCGGAATTCGCATGGCGCGTGGCCGACCGGCTGTCGGCGGAATGCTACATGCTGGCCAGCCCGGTCTATGCCCCCGACAAGCGGACGCGCGAGTCTTTGGTCAGCCATCCCGGTCTGGCCGAGGTGTTCACCCGCGCGCAGACTTTGGACATGGCGGTGGTGTCCGTCGGCGACCTCACCCCGCATTCGGTGTTTTCGGAATACGGCCTGCTGACGCGGGACGAGATCGCCGCGCTTGAGGCGGCGGGGGCGGTGGGTGACCTGTTGTGCCACTTCATCGATGCCGACGGGAATGTGATCGACCATCCGGTGAACGAGCGGGTGGTGGCGATCAATCCGCTGTCGCTGCGCGGCACGCGGCAGATCGTGCTGGCGTCGGGCGGTTGGCACAAGCTGACGGTGATCCGCGCCGCGCTGAAACTGCTGCGTCCGACAGTTCTGATCGTCAACGAACTGGTCGCCGAACGGCTGGCTGCCGAAGAACGCTGATCCGCCCGCCGGGGGGGGATGGAGGTCACGGCCCGCCCGTTGGCGCCTTGATCCCGGCCGCTGGGTCGGCTTCGGCTGATCCGCAAGACTGTCGAAGCTCCGCCCTGAGCCAGGCCAGCAGCGGATCGCGGCCCCGGTGCTCCCGCCATTGGACGGCCTGTTCCAGCGGAGGCAGCGGAACCGGCGGCTCCACCAGCCGCACCGCCGGATTGCCAAGATGGGTCAGCGCCAGACGCCGCTGGACCACGGCGATCCGCTCTGTGCCCGCCACCAGCAGCGGCATGGAGGCAAAGGAAAACGTCCGCACATCCTCGCGCAGCGTCAGCCCCGCCTCGCGGCACAGCCGCACGGCGAAACTCTCGCCGCCATTCGGTGGCTGCATCACGATATGGCCCGCGCTTTCGAACGCCGCGCGTGTCAGCCGGTCCCCGATATCGGCGCGGCCCGCGTCCACGATGCAGCAGAAATCGTCGGTGAACAGCACCTCCGACGGATGCTCCTGCGAGCAGAAGGGCAGGGGCGCCAGCAAAAGGTCCGCCTCGCCCCGCTCCAGCAACAGATGGGGCAGGGTCTGTTGGGCCCGCAGGTTGAAGGTCAGGCCGGGCGCACGCCGGGCCATCGCGGCCAGAAACGGCGGAATGACCGTGTGCAGCGAATAGTCCGAGATGATCAGGGAAATCCGCTGCGCCGCCTCGGCCGGGTTGAAGGGGCGAGCGGTGCTGGTTGCCGTTTCGACCTGCACGAGGATGTCGCGCACCTGCGGAGCAAGGTTCAGCGCCAGCGGTGAAAGCTCCATCCTGCGGCCGATCTGGATCAGCAGCGGATCGTTGAAATAGTCACGCAGGCGGCCGAGGGCATTGCTCATGGCCGATTGGCTGATGAACAGCTCTTCTGCCGCGCGGCTGACATTGCGATGGCGGCAGAGCGCATCCAGCGCCGCCAGCAGGTTCAGGTCCAGATTGTGAAAGCGCATCGCGGCCTCAGGTATTCACAGGATGAATACCTTTAATTCATACGAACAATTTTTCAAATGTATTTGCCGGATTTACAACGAAAGCCGTGCAAGGGGGGAACAGGGTGTTCAAGTATTTTCCGACCAACTACGTCTGGAACCTGTCGGTGAACCTCTCGATCGAGATGGGCGCCCGGATGGGCGAGATCGAAGAGATGTGCGCCCCCTTGGCCGAGGCCGCCAAGGCACCCGATGCGGCAGGCACAGCGGCCTTCCGCGACACATGGGTGCGGATGGCCGACAAGCTGGCCGACCTCGCCGCCGAGGACAAGGCGCACGGCCGTGGGATTTCCGCCGGTGACAAGCTGCTGCGTGCCGCCAACTACATGCTGACGGCGGAACGGTTGCAGGCGGTGGGATCGCCCGGACGGGCCGCACTGTATGCCCAGTTTCAGACGGCCTTTGCCGAAGCTCTGGCCCTGACCCATGCGGCGGCGCGGCTGGTCGAGATTCCCTATGAGGGCACGACCCTGTCGGCAATCTACGTGCCCGCCACGGGGATCACGGGACCGCAGCCCGTGCTGGTGCAGGTCAACGGGCTCGATAGCACGAAAGAGATGAAATACCTTGTCGGTCTGCCGCACTGGCTTGCGGCGCGGGGGGTGGCCAGCCTGATCGTGGATCAACCCGGCACGGGCGATGCCCTGCGCTTGCGCGGCCTGACCGCGCGGTATGACAGCGAACACTGGGCCTCCCGCGTGGTGGATTGGCTGGAAACGCAGGCCGACATCGACCCCAAACGCATCGGGATGGAGGGGGTCAGCCTTGGCGGCTACTACTGCCCCCGTGCCGTGGCCTTTGAGCCGCGCTTTGCCTGTGGCGTGGTCTGGGGGGCCAACCACGACTGGCGCGATGTCCAGAAGCGGCGGCTTGAGAAGGAGGGCTCTTTCCCCGTTCCGCATTACTGGGCGCATGTCGCCTGGGTCTGGGGGGCCAAGGACACGGCGGATTTCATGCGAATCGCCGAGGATGTGCACCTTGACGGCATCCTTGACCGCATCCGCGTGCCCTTCCTTGTGACCCATGGCGAAAAGGACAGCCAGATCCCGCTGAAATGGGCGCAGGCCACCTATGACGGCTTGGTCAACAGCCCCAAGCGCGAGCTGAAGATCTTCGACGCCCGCACCGGCGGCGTCCAGCATTCCAGTTTCGACAATTCGGCCAATGCCGGAGCCTATATCGCCGATTGGGTGGCAGAGGTTCTGGGCGGGCGCACGGTCTGAGGGAGACGACCCATGAACATCATCGGCCCCGATTATCTGGTCTTCGGCGTGGACGATCTGCCCGGCAGCATCGAATATCTCACCAAATTCGGTCTGAAGCCCGTGGGTGTGGATGCCTCGGGCGGCCTGTTCGAGGCGCTGGATGGCACCGGCGTCATCATCCGCGCCAAGTCCGATCCCGCGCTGCCCGCCCCGCTCAAGACCGCCAACATGCTGCGCCAGCAGGTGTACGGGGTGCAGGCGGACTCGGACCTTGATGCGATCGAGGTGGAGTTGTCCAAGGACCGCCGCGTGGTCCGGCTGGCGGATGGCAGTCTGGAAACGGCCGACGATCACGGCTTTTCGCTGAAATTCCAGATCACCCGGCGCCGCGCCCTTTCGATGCCCGCCGAAAAGATCAACGCCCCCGGAGCGCCCGCCCAGCGTGCCCCGAACGAGATCGGCGTCTGGGAGGAAATGCCCGCCGCCCCGCGCAGCCTGAGCCATGTCGTGCTCTTCGTCCCCGACATCGCCAAGGCCGCCGATTTCTACTGCCAGCGGCTGGGTTTTGTCGTGACCGACACGCTGATCGGCGCGGGGCCATTCTTGCGGCCCAAGGCGAATGACGACCACCACACGCTCTTTTTCATCCGAACCCCCGATTACATGCAGGGCTGCGAACATCTGGCCTTCCACATGGGCGGCCCGACCGAGCTGATGGTGGCGGGCACGCGGCTGGTGAAATCGGGCGTGCAAAGCTTCTGGGGGCCGGGGCGTCACAAGTTCGGGTCGAACTGGTTTTGGTACTTCAACAGCCCGCTTGGCTGCCATTTCGAATATGACGCCGACATGGACAAGCATGACGACAGCTGGACCCCGCGCGAGGCCCCGATGGGACCCGAGGCCAGCCAGATCGTCCTGTTCGAGATGCGCGAGAAATGGGCACCGGGCGGTCCGCCTCCGGGAGCAAAGCGGGAATGAGCGGGACCCTTGTCGCACAAGGCTACCTGTGCCGCGCCGAGGAGGTGGCCGAAGGGGCGGCGCGTGGCTTTGCCCTGACGGGACGGCGGCACAAGGTCATCGTCCTGCGCAAGGGCGGGCGGCTTTACGGCTGGTTGGACGCCTGCCCGCATTACGACGGTGGCACGCCGATGGCGTGGAAATCGGACGCTTATCTGAACGGCGCCGGCACGCATCTGGCCTGCCATTCGCATGGCGCGCATTTCGACATGACCACGGGTGTCTGCACGCTTGGCCCCTGTCTGGGGCAGGCGCTGACACGGGTGGAACTGCACGTCACCACCGCAGGCGAGGTGTTCGCCGCGATCTGAGTGACGGTCTGAGGGGGGAGGGAACGATGGCTTTGGTGAAACGGGCGCTGGTGATCGGCGGCGGCTTTTCGGGCATGACGGCGGCCTTGCGTCTGGACTCTCTGGGCATTGCCGTCGATCTGGTCGAGATCGACGCGGCCTGGCGGTCCTATGGCGCGGGGATCAGCCTGAACGGCGCGACGCTGCGGGTGATAAGGCAACTTGGGTTGCTGGAGGCCTTTCTGGCCGCCGGCGCGGCGACGGATGGCGTGCACATGCGCGCGCCCGATGACACGGTGGTGGCCGAAATCCCGACGCCGCGCGTGGCGGGGCCGGATGTGCCGGGCAGCGCGGGGATCATGCGGCCCGCGCTGGCCCGCGTCCTGTCCGATGCGGTGCGCAAGACCGCTGTGCGGGTCCGGCTGGGCCAGACCTTCACCGACATCACGGACGGTCCGGATCAGGCCCGTGTCAGCTTCAGCGATGGCTCGTCGGACAGTTATGATCTGGTGATCGGGGCGGATGGCGTCTATTCCGCCACCCGCGGGCGGATTTTCCCCGAGGCCCCGGCGCCCCGCTTTGTCGGCCAATCCGTGTGGCGGGCCGTGGTGCCGCGTCCCGCGCCCATCCAGACCGTGACGATGTGGATGGGGCCAAAGCTGAAGGCGGGGCTCAACCTCGTGGGGCCGGAGCAGGCCTATCTTTTCCTGACCGAAGATCGCGCCACCAACGATTACCTCGCCCCCGAGACGCATCTGGCCACGCTCAAGGCTCTGCTCGGGCAGTTCGGCTCTCCCATCCTGCGCCAGATCGGCACGGATCTGACGGAAGCCAACCAGATCGTCTATCGCCCGCTGGAAAGCCTGCTTCTGCCGCGCCCATGGTATCGCGGGCGCATCGTGCTGATCGGTGACGCGGTGCATTCGACGACCCCGCACCTTGCTTCGGGCGCCTGCATCGGGGTCGAGGATGCCGTGGTGCTGGCCGAAGAGATCGCCCGCGCGCAAAGCCTGCCGCAGGCGCTGGACGCCTTTCAGGACCGCCGGTGGGAGCGGTGCCGGATGGTGGTCGAAAACTCTGCCCGACTGGCCGAGATCGAGATCACGGGCGGCAGCCGACAAGACCATGCCGCACTGATGAAGCAATCCATGATCGGGCTTGCACAACCGATCTGACACCAAAAACAAAGGGGAGGGACTGCGATGAAATTCGGAATTCCGGGCGTGGCCGCGCTGATCGTGGCGCATGTGGCGGGCATGATCGACCTTGTCGCCCTGCCGATCTGGGTGGGGGCTTTGCAGGAACGCTTTGGCCTGTCGTTGCAGCAATCGGGCGGGCTGGTGACGCTGTTCCTGCTGGGGGTGGTTCTGGCCAGCGTGACGGTCGCGCCGCGCTTCAACCGGATCATCCAGAAGCGGGTCGCGGTGACGGGCTTTGCCGTGGCGGCGCTGGTGTTCTTCGCGGCCTCCACCCAGACGGCCTTTGCCCCCCTTGCCGGGCTGCATGGGCTGGCCGGGGTGGCCGTCGGCTCTGCCCTGTCGATGATCCATGGCACCATCGGCCGGGCCGAGAACCCGCATCGGCTGTTCGCCTTTGCAGGCATGGGCCTTGGATTTTTCGCGGTGATCTTTCTGGGCGTCGTGCCGCAGATCATGATCGCGGCGGGCGGGGCGGCGCTGTTTCTCAGCTTTGCCGTCGTCATGGCGGTGGCGGCGGGGGTCACGGCGCTATTCCTGAAAGCCCCCGGTGCCGCGCCCGAAGCGGTGGACCGCGCCCCGTTTTCGCGCGCGGTCTGGTTGCTGATCGTGGGCATCAGCCTGATGACCTTCAACCAGGCCATGGTGTTTTCCTTTGTCGAGGTGATCGGCAGCGCGCGCGGCTTTGCCAAGGAGGCCGTGCTGGGCGTGTTGATCGCCCTGGGCTTCGTGAACCTCTTCCTGCCCGCACCCCTGGCGGCGGTGCTGGAAAAACGCCTGAACGGATTCTCTGTCGTGCAGTCCGGTCCGGCGGTGCAGGCGGCACTGGCGCTGGCGGTGACCATGGCCACCGTGTTCCCGCTCTGGGCCCCGGCGGCGGCGGTCTTTGTGGCGGTCCAGATATTCACCCATACCTTCGCCTTCGGGCTGCTGGCGCGGATCGACACCTCGGGCCGGGCAGTCGCGGCAACACCGGCCATGCTGATGATCGGCTCGGCCTTCGGGCCGTTCATCGGTGGCGCCCTGAGCCAGAACCTCGGCTTTCCGGCGTTGGGACTGGCGGCGGTGGGCGTCGCGGTCCTGTCGATCCTGTCCTTCAACCGGGCAAAGGCAAGCGCATGATCCTTCCCCCCATTCACCGTGTTGTCACCGGCCACGATGACCAAGGCCGGGCCGTGATCGCGCAAGAGGGCGCCCTGCCCACGGTCGTCGAACTGGCCGCCATCCCCGGCACCGTCTTTCATGAGGTCTGGTCCACGGCGCAAAGTCCCGCTTTCGTGGGCAATGACCCTGATCCGACACTGGGCCCCCTTGCCCTGCCGCCTCCGGCCGGGGGAACCCGCATCCGCTTTGTCGATATCCCGCCCGATACCGAGGATTTCCTTGAAACCGGTGCGGCGCGGATGGGCGCGGCCTTTACCGAGATCGGCGATACCCATGCCTCCACCGTCCGGGAGGGCAGCCCGCATCCGCTGATGCATCGGACCGAGTCCGTCGATTACGGCGTGGTGATCGAGGGCGAGATGACGCTGGTGCTGGACAAGGGCGAGGCGCTGCTGCGTCCCGGATCGGTCGTCATCCAGCGCGGCACCAACCATGCTTGGGCCAACCGCTCGGGCAAGGTCTGCCGGATGCTCTTCGTGCTGGTGTCGGGGCGCTATGACTCCGTGATCGCAGCTTTCCTTAAGGATGCGCCATGAAACTTGCGACCTATTCCGATGGGACGAAGGACGGGCAACTCTGGGTCGTTTCCCGTGATCTGTCCTGCGCCATTCCCGCGATGGTCGCCCCCACGCTGATCGCCGCGCTGGAGGATTGGGACCGGCTCAAGCCCGCGCTGCTCGCCCTGTCCGACCGTCTGAACGCGGGCGAGGAACCCATTGCCACCGCCTTTGACCCGTCGCGCTGCATGGCCCCCTTGCCCCGCGCGCCGGGATGGCTGGACGGTTCGGCCTTCTTGACCCACGGGCGGCTGATGGATCAGGCCTTCGGCACGCCGCCGATCCCCGACATGGAGACGATCCCGCTGGTCTATCAGGGGGCCAGCGATGATTTCCGCGGTCCGATGGGCGATGTCGACTTCCCCGCAGAGGGTGACATGATCGACATGGAGGGCGAATTCGGCGTGATCCTCGGCCCGGTCCCGATGGGCGCGTCGGTGACCGAGGCAGAGGCCGCGATCCGGCTTCTGGTGCAAATCAATGACTGGTCGCTGCGCGCTTTCGGCCCGCGCGAGATGCGCACAGGCTTCGGCTTCGTGCAGGCCAAACCGGCCACCGCCTTCGCCCCTCTGGCGATCACGCCCGATGAGATCGGCACGCTCTGGCAGGATGGGCGGGTGCATCTGCGCTTGCATGTCTGGGTCAATGGGCGCGAGGTGGGGCGGGCGCAGGGCGCGGAGATGCATTTCTCCTTCGGCCAGATCATCGCCCATGTTGCCCGCACGCGGCGGCTGTCGGCAGGAACGATCATGGGGTCGGGCACGGTGTCGAACATGGACCGGGCGGCGGGATCGTCTTGCCTGTCGGAGATCCGAGTGATCGAAAAGATCGAGCGCGGCGCGCCGGTCACGCCCTTCCTGTCCTTTGGCGACCGCGTGCGGATGGAGGCGCGGCTGCCCGATGGCACTGCCCCCTTCGGCACGCTGGACCAACGCGTCGTGCGCGCCTGATGCGGGTCCTTGTCACCGGCGCAGCGGGCTTTGTCGGACAGGGGCTGGCGGCGGCCTTGATGCGGCGGCCGGGTGTGTCCGACCTTGTGCTGACCGACCGCCAGATCGACGGGCCGGGCGCGCGGCCCGGCGATCTGACGGACGCGGGCTTTCTAGCCGACCTTCTGTCACCCGGCTTTGATCTGGTGTTCCATCTGGCCAGCCTGCCCGGCGCGAGGGCCGAGGCCGAACCCGACCTTGGCCACCGCATCAACCTCTTGGCCCCTCTGGCGCTGGCCCGCGCGTCGGCCAAGGCGCGGCGTGGCGCACGGTTCGTCTTCGCCTCGTCCATCGCGGTCTATGGGCGGGTTGCCGATCCGGTGGACCCCGCCACCCCGCTGCGGCCTGACCTGTCCTATGGCGCGCACAAGGCCATGACCGAGCTTTTCCTGACCGACCTCAGCCGTCGCGGCGACCTGTCGGCCATCAGCCTGCGCCTGCCCGGCATCGTCGCCCGGCCCGCGGCAGAGACCGGCCACGGCTCGGCCTTCATGAGCCAGTTGTTCCACAAGATCGCGGTGGGAGAGCCTTATGCCTGTCCGGTGCTCGAAACCGCCGCGTGCTGGTGGATGTCGCGGCGGGCCTGCGTCACGGCCCTGCTGCATGCGGCGGCCCTGTCGGGACCTGAAACGGTGATCCAGCCCCCGGTGCTGCATGCGACCACCGGAGCCGTCGCCCGCGCCACGGCAGAGGTCACGGGACAGGCGGCGCAGGTCGAGTGGGGCAATGACCCCCGCCTGACGGCCCTGTTCGGGGCCATGCCCCCGCTGGACGCTACGCCCGCGCGGCACTTGGGCTTTGCCGCCGATGCCGACGTCAGAACCCTTGTCGCCCACGCCCTTGCCAAGGATGCGCCATGAAGATCATCGACCTGTCCGTCGCCATCGAAAACGACATCCCCGCCGATCCGCCCGGATTGGGGCCGAAGCTGATCTACAAGTCCCATGCAGAGGGCGCGCGGGAGTATGAGACCTTTTTCCCCGGACTGAACGGGGCCGACCTGCCGGATGGAGAGGGGCCGGCGGTCGAGATCCTCACCGGCTCCACCCACACCGGAACCCATCTGGACGCGCCCTGGCATTTCGCCTCGACGATGAACCACGGGCAGCGCGCGCTGACCATCGATGAGGTGCCGCTGGACTGGTGCCTGCGCCCCGGCGTGAAGCTGGATTTCCGCCATCTGCCCGACGGCCATATCGTCACCGCCGCCGAGGTTCAGGCCGCGCTTGATGCCATCGGTCACCGCCTGTCCCCCTTTGACATCGTGCTGATGAACACCGCCGCCGGGGCGGCCTATGGCCAGCCCGACTACATCCACAAGGGCTGCGGTTTTGGCCGTGAGGCGACGCTCTGGCTGCTGGCACAAGGGGTGCGGATCACCGGCACCGATGCCTGGTCCTGGGACCCGCCCTTCAGCTTCACCCGCCAGCGCTTTGGTGCCAGCCAAGATGCGGCCCTGATCTGGGAAGGCCACAAGGCAGGCCGCGACGGGGTGTTCCTGCATCTGGAAAAACTGACCCGCCTCGACAGCCTTCCGCCCAGCGGTTTCACGGTGTCCTGCCTGCCGGTCAAGATCAAGGCGGCCTCAGCCGGGTGGTGCCGGGCGGTGGCACTCCTGGACGCCTGACCGCATCGCGGGATCAGCGGCAAGCAAGCGGAAGGCAGACCGCTGATCCGGCGCAAGGGCGCATCACCCGCAAAAGTGGGGGAACAGGAGGTCGCGCCAGAATGCGCGATGCACATCGGGGCAAATGTCCCGGCAGTGCACGCTTATCTATCGGTTTTTCATGTAAAAGTGGCAGCCCGTAGGGGAGTCGAACCCCTCTTACCTGGTTGAAAACCAGGTGTCCTAACCGATAGACGAACGGGCCACGCTGTCGGTGAGCGGCTATCTAGAGGGCGCTGCGGTGACTCGCAAGGGGGAAAATGCGGTTTTGTCCCCGCCATTTGACCAAAATCCCAAGCGGCATCCGGTCAGGCGCGGGCGGCATCCTCCAGCCGCAACTGCACCGAGGTGCGGCCGTTCCAGACGTTCAACTCCAACCGCCCGGCCAGATGAAAGCGGGCATGGCCGCCCTCGCTGAGGGCGGGGCCAAGCGGGCCGTCAAACGCACCAAAGGCGATGCCGTCGATGCGCGCGCCCATGCCGTCGGTGAAGCTGACCTTCAGATGGCTTTCCCCCACCCGGCGCGGCGTCACCGCCACATCGGCAAAGGCAAAGCGCGGGGCAGGGGCGGAGGCGCCGTAGGGCCCCGCCTCTTCCAGCCGTTCGACCAGCGCGACGGTGGCGGCAGAGGGCATCAGCAACCCGTCCAGCTTCAAATCCGCCGGACCACCCGCGCCCGCACCCTGTCGCGCCAGCAATTCGCCCAAGCGTGCCATCGCCTCTTCCAGACGGTCCTCGGCCACCGTCAGGCCCGCCGCCATCTTGTGGCCACCGCCCTTGATCAACAGTCCCTCTTGCGCCAGCCGCTGCACCGATGCGCCAAGGTCCACACCGGACACAGACCGCCCTGATCCCTTGCCCTCACCGTCATGCAGGCCGATCACCACTGCGGGGCGGTTCGTCGCCTCTTTCAAGCGGCTGGCGACGATGCCCACCACGCCGGGGTGCCAGCCTTGCCCCGCCGCCCAGACCAAGGGCCCGTCCAACCCCCGCGCCTCGGCTTGCTCTAGGGCCGCATCGCGCACGCGGTTTTCGATCTCGCGCCGTTCGCTGTTCAATTCATCCAGCCGCTGCGCCAAAGCCTGCGCCTCGGCGGGGTTGTCGCAGACCAAAAGCCGCGCACCCAAATCGGCCGCGCCGATCCGCCCGCCCGCATTGACGCGCGGGCCGAACAGGAACCCCAGCGAATGGCAGGTCGGGGCCGTGTCCAGCCGCGCCACATCGGCCAGCGCGCGCAGACCTAACCGATCCCGTCGCGCCATCACCCGCAGCCCCTGCCGCACCAGCGCACGGTTCACACCTACCAAGGGCGCGACATCCGCCACGGTCGCCAGCGCCACAAGGTCAAGCATCGCCATCAGGTCCGGCCCCTGCACCCCATCGCCGCGCAACTGACGGTTCGCCTCGACCAGCATCAAGAAGACCACGGCGGCGGCGCAAAGATGCGCGAGCGTGCCATCCTCATCCTGCCGGTTGGGGTTCACCACGGCCACGGCGGCGGGCAGGGTCTCACCGCCCAAGTGGTGATCCAGCACCACGACATCGCAGCGCGTGGCGGCGGCGGCGATCGGCTCATGGCTCAGCGTGCCGCAATCGACGCAGATGATCAGGTCATGCCGCGCCGCAAGCTCCGTCATGGCGGGGACGTTGGGGCCATAGCCCTCGTCAATGCGGTCGGGGATATAGAGCGTGGCCTCGCGCCCCATCGCGCGCAGCCACAGGATCAGAAGCGCCGCCGAAGTTCCGCCGTCCACATCGTAATCCGCAAACACCGCAATGCGTTGGCGTTTATGCACCGCCACCAAAAACCGCTCCGCCGCGCGTTTCATGTCGCGCAGAGACAGCGGATCAGGCAGCAGATCGCGCAAGGACGGCGTCAGGTAATCCACCGCGCCCTCTGCCGGCACGCCGCGCTTGGCCAGCGTCAGGCACAGCGCCAAGGGCAGGCGGGTGGCCTGGGCCATCGCCTCGGCCAAACGATCCTCCTCCGCCGTGGGGCCAATCCAGCGGCGACCGGTGAGCGAGGCTTCGACATTCAAAAATGCGCGGGTCATGGGCTGGGAAGTGCCGCAATCCGGGGCAGGGCGCAAGGCTCACCACTTGTGAAAGATGAACCACGCGCCAAGGCAGATGAAGCCAAAGCCCGCGAAATGGTTCCAGCTGAGCGGCTCTTTCAGATAGACGACCGAGAACACCATGAAGGCGGTTAGCGTCAGCACCTCTTGGATCGTCTTCAACTCTGCCGCCGAATAATAGCCGTGGCCGATGCGGTTGGCGGGCACTTGCAGCATGTATTCAAACAGCGCGATGCCCCAACTGACCACGATCACGATGGCCAAGGGCGCGGTCTTGAACTTCAGATGCCCATACCACGCGAAGGTCATGAAGATGTTCGACGCCGCAAGAAGGCCGATGGTCAGCACAGGAACGGGAATTTGCGGCATGGAGCGGCACCTTTCGCGAAACGGGGTCTCCCCGCTTAGCGCAGGCGGACTGTGCGGGCGAGTGCTTAGCTGATTTGCATTTAGCGGCACCTGATGTGCCAATATTTTGCAAATATGCCAGACTCCATTTTGCCGCGCCGCCGCATGTCGCTATGGTCCGCCAGACTTCGGGAAGAGGGCACCCCATGAAAGACATTCTGCAGGAACTGGAAAACCGCCGCGCCGTGGCCCGCGCTGGCGGAGGTGCGCGACGGGTTGACGCGCAACACGGCAAGGGGAAGCTCACCGCACGCGAGCGGATCGAGCTTCTCCTTGACGAAGGCAGTTTCGAAGAATTCGACATGTTCGTGCAGCACCGCTGCACCGACTTCGGGATGGAGGAAACCAAACATCCCGGCGATGGTGTCGTGACGGGCTGGGGCACGGTCAATGGCCGTCAGGTCTATGTCTTCGCGCAGGATTTCACCGTGCTGGGCGGGTCGGTGTCGGAAACCCATGGGGCCAAGATCTGCAAGATCATGGACATGGCGATCCAGAACGGCGCGCCGGTGATCGGCATGAACGACTCTGGCGGTGCGCGGATTCAGGAAGGCGTGTCGTCGCTTGCCGCCTATGGCGAGGTGTTTCAGCGCAACGTGCTTGCGTCCGGCGTGGTGCCGCAGATTTCGCTGATCATGGGGCCTTGTGCCGGGGGGGCGGTCTATTCGCCCGCGATGACCGACTTCATCTTCATGGTCAAAGACTCCTCCTACATGTTCGTGACCGGCCCGGATGTGGTGAAAACCGTCACCAATGAACAGGTCACGGCCGAAGAACTGGGTGGCGCCGCGACACATACCAAGAAATCCTCGGTCGCCGATGGGGCCTATGAGAACGATGTCGAACTGATCGCGGAAACCCGCCGCCTGATCGACTTCCTGCCGCTGAACAACCGCGAGAAAGCCCCGGTCCGCCCCTTCTTCGACGATCCGGCCCGGGTAGAGCCGTCCTTGGATACCTTGGTGCCGGACAATCCGAACCAGCCCTATGACATGAAGGAACTGATCCTGAAGATCGCCGATGAGGGCGATTTCTTCGAGATCCAGAAGGACTTCGCGGGCAACATCATCACCGGCTTCATCCGTCTGGAAGGCCAGACCGTGGGCGTCGTCGCCAACCAGCCGATGGTGCTGGCGGGATGTCTGGACATCGACGCCAGCCGCAAGGCTGCGCGGTTCGTGCGCTTCTGCGATGCCTTTGAAATCCCGATCCTGACGCTGGTCGACGTCCCCGGCTTCCTGCCCGGCACGACGCAGGAATATGGTGGCGTCATCAAGCATGGCGCGAAGCTGCTGTTCGCCTATGCCGAAGCGACGGTGCCCAAGGTCACGGTGCTGACCCGCAAGACCTATGGCGGGGCCTATGTCGTGATGTCCTCAAAACACCTGCGCGGCGATTTCAACTACGCTTGGCCGACCGCCGAAGTGGCGGTGATGGGGGCCAAGGGCGCGGTGGAAATCCTCTATCGCAGCGAACTCGGCGACAAGGACAAGATCGCCGCCCGCGTGAAGGACTATGAGGATCGCTTCGCCAACCCCTTCGTCGCCGCGGAAAAGGGCTTCATCGATGAGGTGATCATGCCCCATTCCACCCGTCGCCGCGTTGCCCGCGCCTTTGCCGCCTTGCGCAACAAACGGCTGACCAACCCGTGGAAAAAGCACGACAACATCCCGCTCTGACCTGACCGCAGAAAGCCCCCGCCATGCCCGCCCGCCTGTCCCAGCCTTCGGCCCGCACCGCCCTTGTGGCGGCGGCGCTGCTGTGGGCGGGTCCGGTGGGGGCGACGGATGGCGTGCAGGTCACTCCCGGTGACGGAGTGACGGTCGCGGTGCCCTCGGGCCAGAGCGTCACCTTGCAGGAGGTGGTCTGGAACGCCCCCGGCACGGACGGGCTTGCCACGCGCTTTCTGTTCGTGGCCCCCGCCATCGGCCCGGGCGGCGATATCGACTTCGACACCGCCGCCACCGACATGCAGCACCTGTGCGACGCCTTCGCCCTGCCGCGCGTCAAGGACAACACCCCGCCGCCCGAACAGATCGTCATTTCGCTGTCGGACCGTCCCGTGCCCTTTGGCCAATCCGCCCCCGAGGCCACGCAATTCTTTGAATCCTACAGCATCGCCGACGGTGTTTGCACGTGGGAGATGTTCTGATGTCCGCTGCAAAATCAGTGTTTTTTCTTGCCCGACATGGCCTTGCTGATGTAGCAGCGCCACAGGCTGACAACTTGGTCAGGCTTGAATGGGCTTTTCGCGCAACCTGCGCTAAGGTCTCCTCAGGCCGAACCCAAGCGGCCTATACCTCGGAACGGGGGCAGGGGGATGGCTATTCATCCTTCATGACCCTCCAAGAAAATAGGAGTAGAGGATGTCCAAGAGCACCAAGACCCTGCTGGCCCTGTGCTGCGTCGCGTTTGTCGCCGCCTGCGCCAAGAAGGAAGAAGCCGTTTACGTGGAACAGCCGGCGGTCACCGCTGAGCCGACCTACACCGGCAAATACAAGTAAGAGCGAATTCGGGCGGGCCAATGGGGCTTTGACGCCCCGGCCCGCCCTCTTTCTGTCTGCCGCGCCGTTTGACGCGGGCCGATGCTTCGGGCATGACCCATCCCTTCGCAGCCAAAGGGGCCTGTCATGCTGAAACATCGCGGATTCCCGGGCCGACTGCCCGGAACCGACTTTCAATTCACCATCCGCCGCGCCAATCACAAGGATGGCGTCACCAAGATCACCCGCCGCGAGCGGTTCAAGGACCGCAAGCACGCCGACCGCAAGGCCGACGAAGGCTTCATGGCGGCGCTCTGGGCGCAGTTCGGCGAAGAACCGTTCCAGCGTGGCAATCTCGATGCGGGCCGCCTGTCGTGGCTGTTCGGGCGCGAGGTCGTGCCCGCCGAAGACCCCTTCGATCCGGCCAGCTATGACGCATGGCTGAAGATCGACGTCAAACGCGCCGAAATGGCCTTCCCAGAGGTGTTCGCCGCCGATGCGGCCCCCTATGACTTTGACGCCGACGACGACGGAACGGACGACGCATGACGCCCCGACGCTCCGCCCTTCAAACCCCGCGCCGCCAAAAGAGCGGCGGTTCCGGCGGATCGTCGCGCATCCCATGCTTTCGGCAGTCTTCGGCCTATACGGCCCGCTTGGCTACGTCCGAACGCAGTTTCCGCTTTTGCCTTCCCACGAATGCGCTAATCTTGGCGCATCGAACATCCTTGAGAGGCAGAACAACATGCAAAAATCCATTATCGCCGTCGCCCTTCTGTCCGTCATGGGCCTTGCGGGCTGCATGCAGGACCCGATCTCGCGCGGTGCGGCCGGTGCCGTTGCCGGTGCAGCCGTGGCTGACATCACCGACAGCAACCTTGCCACCGGCGCCGTCATCGGCGGCCTTGCCGGCGCGGCAAGCTGCACCCTGCCGGGCCAGTGCTACTGACACCACCCTGACCGCCGCCCCCGCGGGCGCACGGTCTGACACTTCATCGGGACCATCCGGGCAGACCGCCCGGGTGGTCCTTTGCTTTTGCGCCGACAAGACTGCGTCCCGGCCCGGACGCAGGACAAGGGGAGAGAGATGTTCGACAAGATCCTGATCGCCAACCGGGGCGAAATCGCCTGCCGCGTCATCAAGACCGCCCGCAAGATGGGCATCAAGACGGTGGCCGTCTATTCCGACGCCGACCGCAACGCGCTGCATGTGAAGATGGCGGATGAGGCTGTGCACATCGGCCCGCCCCCGGCGAACCAGTCCTACATCGTCATCGACAAGATCATGGACGCCGTCCGCCAGACCGGCGCGCAGGCGGTGCATCCGGGCTACGGTTTCCTGTCCGAACGCCGCGACTTCGCGGCAGCGCTTGAGGCGGAAGGCGTGGTCTTCGTCGGCCCCCCGTCCCCCGCGATCGAGGCGATGGGCGACAAGATCACCTCCAAGAAGATCGCACAGGCGGCGGGGGTCTCCACCGTTCCCGGCTACATGGGCCTGATTGCCGACGCCGATGAGGCCGTGAAGATCAGCGCCGAAATCGGCTATCCGGTGATGATCAAGGCGTCTGCCGGCGGTGGCGGCAAAGGCATGCGCATCGCATGGAATGACGCCGAGGCGCGCGAAGGCTTTCAGTCGTCCAAGAACGAGGCGGCGGCGAGTTTCGGCGATGACCGCATCTTCATCGAAAAATTCGTGACCCAACCCCGCCACATCGAAATTCAGGTGCTGGCCGACAAGCACGGCAACTGCGTCTATCTGCATGAACGCGAATGTTCGATCCAGCGCCGCAACCAAAAGGTCATCGAAGAGGCCCCCTCGCCGTTTCTGGACGAGGCGACCCGCAAGGCGATGGGCGAACAGGCCTGCGCTTTGGCGAAGGCGGTGGGCTATACCTCTGCGGGCACGGTGGAATTCATCGTGGACGGCAACCGCAACTTTTACTTCCTTGAGATGAACACGCGGCTGCAGGTGGAACACCCGGTCACCGAACTCATTACCGGCGTCGATCTTGTCGAACAGATGATCCGGGTCGCCAATGGCGAACCCCTGCCGTTCGCTCAGGAAGACCTGAAAATCAACGGCTGGGCGATGGAAAGCCGCCTTTATGCCGAAGACCCCTACCGGAACTTCCTGCCCTCCATCGGCCGTCTCACCCGCTATCGGCCCCCGGTCGAAGGCCACACCCCGCGCGGCGGGATCGTCCGCAACGACACGGGCGTGTTCGAGGGCGGCGAGATCAGCATGTATTACGACCCGATGATCGCCAAGTTGTGCACGTGGGGCGAAACCCGTGGTGCTGCGATTGAGGAAATGCGTCTGGCCTTGGACACGTTCGAGGTTGAGGGCATCGGCCACAACCTGCCCTTCGTCGGCGCGGTGATGGACCATCCGCGCTTTGTGTCGGGCAATATCACCACCGCCTTCATCGCCGAAGAATACCCCGAAGGCTTCCAAGGCGCGACACTTGACACCGCCACCCTGCGCCGTGTCGCCGCCGCTGCCGCCGCGATGAACCGCGTCGCCGAAATCCGCCGCACCCGCATTTCCGGCACCATGGACAACCACCAGCGCCGGGTGGGCGATGATTGGGTCGTGACCGTGCAAGGCGAGGTGCTGCCCTTGGCCATCGCCGCCGACAAGGGCGGGTCCACCGTGACCTTCGCCGATGGCGCATCGGTCCGGGTGGAAAGCGACTGGACCCCCGGTCAGGCGCTGGCGCGTCTGATGATCGACGGCGCGCCGTTGGTGATGAAGGTCGGCAAGATCAGCGGTGGCTTCCGCCTGCGCCTGCGCGGCGCGGATTTGAAGGTACATGTCCGCACGCCGCGCCAGCACGAGTTGGCGCTGTTGATGCCGGAAAAACTGCCGCCCGACACGTCGCGTTTCCTTTTGTGCCCGATGCCCGGCCTGATCGTGAAGATCGCGGTGGAAGAAGGCGAAGAGGTGCAGGAAGGCCAAGCCTTGGCCACCGTTGAGGCGATGAAGATGGAAAACATCCTCAAGGCCGAACGCCGTGGCGTGGTCAAGAAGATCACCGCGAGCCCAGGTGCCAGTCTGCGTGTCGATGACGTGATCATGGAGTTCGAGTGATCCGATGACCTGCGTGGGCATCAGGCCGGGGAGCCCCCTCACCCTGACCCTCTCCCCCGTGGGGAGAGGGAAGCGCGCCCCTGTTCCGGCGATGCGCCCCCGCTCCATGCGGCGCGACACGCTTGCGCGTCCCGGGTCAATGCGGATGGGGGCCCCGGCGCCGATTTCTCGGACCACGTCCAGCCCGCGCAACAGACCCTCTCCCCTCGGGGGAGAGGGCAGGGTGAGGGGGCTTGTCCAGCCGCTCAGAACTATTGCTGAATTAACGTTCTGTTCATTGGTTGACAGCGGTCAACTTCCGCCGCCCACAGGCCGTTCCTGCATCTCCTGCCGCCGCAGCGGGGTCTTGTCGATGGCATGGGTGATCTCGCGCGCTTCCCAGGGCAGGGGCTTGCGGATGATGACCTTGCCGTCCTTGTCCATCAGCACCAGCGAAAACCCCCGCGGCCGCAGCTTTTCGCGCCAGGCCGTCTTGGCCTTTGGATCGGTATCCGTGACCACGATCACATCCCGCTCCGCCAGATCGGCAGCCCCCCGTGCGATCAACTCCAACTGCCGCACAAAGGCCGGGTCGTTGGGGGTATCGGCGAAAACGACCACCGGGCGTTTCAAGTATAGAAAATCCTCCAGCGCCACGCTGTCGGCAGGCACCGGGGCGAACCCCTCCTGCGCCGCAGCGGCGAGCGGCAGAAACGCCGCCAGAACAAGACCATAAAGCGGTTTCATCGGCTCTCCCTTCCCAAGGGAATATAGGGCCAAAACCGCAAAACCCAAGGCCGCCGGAAGGCCCACTCCGGCCCAAACGAACCGGCTTGAAGAAAAGGACGCGTTGATGTCGGACAAACTCGCCAAATGGCAGGCGCTTGCGGCCAAGGAGCTTCGCGGTGCAGACCCGGAGTCGCTGGTGTGGAACACGCTCGAAGGCATTCCGGTCAAACCGCTTTACACTGCCGCCGATACCGCCGGCCTGCCGCAGATGGACGAAGTTCCCGGCGTGGCCCCCTTCACCCGCGGCGTGCGCGCCTCGATGTACGCGGGGCGTCCGTGGACCATCCGGCAATATGCGGGCTTTTCCACCGCCGAAGAGTCGAACAACTTCTACCGCAAGGCGCTGGCCGCAGGGCAACAGGGCGTGTCCGTTGCCTTCGATCTGGCCACCCATCGCGGCTATGACAGCGACCACCCCCGCGTGGTGGGCGATGTCGGCAAGGCGGGCGTCGCCATCGACTCGGTCGAGGATATGAAGGTGCTGTTCGACGGCATCCCCTTGGACAAGATCAGCGTGTCCATGACGATGAACGGCGCGGTCATCCCGATTCTAGCCAATTTCATCGTGACAGGTGAAGAACAGGGCGTTGATAAAAGCCTGCTGTCGGGCACGATCCAGAACGACATCCTCAAGGAATTCATGGTTCGCAACACCTACATCTACCCGCCTGAACCCAGCATGCGGATCATTGCGGATATCATCGAATACACTTCGGCCCAGATGCCGAAATTCAACTCGATCTCGATCTCTGGCTATCACATGCAAGAGGCGGGCGCGAACCTTGTGCAGGAGCTGGCCTATACGCTGGCCGACGGGCGCGAATATGTGCGCGCGGCGCTGGCGCGGGGCATGGATGTCGATGACTTCGCAGGGCGGTTGTCGTTTTTCTTCGCTATCGGCATGAATTTCTTCATGGAGGCCGCGAAACTGCGCGCCGCCCGGATGCTGTGGCACCGGATCATGACGGAATTCGGGGCGAAGAAACCCGGATCGCTGATGCTGCGCACCCACTGCCAGACCTCGGGCGTGTCCTTGCAAGAGGCGGATCCCTACAACAACGTCATCCGCACGGCATACGAGGCGATGGCGGCGGCGCTGGGCGGCACGCAATCGCTGCACACCAACAGCTTTGACGAGGCGATGGCCCTGCCCACCGAAACCTCGGCCCGGATCGCGCGCAACACCCAACTGATCTTGCAGGAAGAAACCGGGATCACCAAGGTGGTCGATCCGCTTGCCGGGTCCTACTACGTCGAAAGCCTGACCGCGCAATTGGCCGATGAGGCGTGGAAGCTGATCGAAGAGGTCGAGGCGATGGGCGGCATGACCAAGGCCGTCGCCACCGGCATGCCGAAACTGCGGATCGAGGAATCGGCGGCCAAGCGGCAGGCGATGATCGACCGGGGCGAAGAGGTGATCGTCGGGGTCAACAAATACCGCAAGGACCACGAGGACCCGATCGACATCCTCGATATCGACAACGTCGCGGTGCGTGAGTCGCAGATCGCCCGCCTCGCCGCCACCCGCGCCGCGCGGGATGAGGCGGCCTGTCAGGCGGCGCTGGAGGAGTTGACCTTCCG
Organism: Paracoccaceae bacterium; assembly: GCA_027486345.1. Lineage (GTDB taxonomy): Bacteria > Pseudomonadota > Alphaproteobacteria > Rhodobacterales > Rhodobacteraceae > Paragemmobacter. The sequence continues at coordinate 2,099 of JAIXPH010000002.1, read as the reverse complement.
CGCCGGCCACGGCGGGAACCTGCTGGAGGCCGCTGTCGTTGCCGCCCGCGCGCGGGCCACTGTCGGAGAAATCAGCATGGCGATGGAAAAGGTGTTCGGGCGTCACCGGGCCGAGGTGAAGACGCTGGCCGGTGTTTATGGTGCGGCCTATGAGGGCGATCAGGGTTTCGCCCAAATCCAGAAGGATGTGGAGGCCTTTGCCGAAGAAGAAGGCCGCCGGCCGCGCATGCTGGTGGTGAAGATGGGGCAGGATGGCCATGACCGGGGGGCCAAGGTGATTGCCACCGCCTTTGCCGATATCGGCTTTGACGTCGATGTGGGCCCGCTGTTCCAGACCCCGGAAGAGGCGGCGCAGGATGCCATCGACAATGATGTGCATGTCATCGGCATCTCGTCCCAAGCGGCGGGGCATAAGACGCTGGCCCCGAAACTGGTGCAGGCGCTGAAAGACGCGGGGGCGGAGGATATCCTTGTCATCTGCGGCGGCGTGATCCCGCAGCAGGATTACCAGTTCCTTTACGATCATGGCGTCAAGGCCATCTTCGGCCCCGGCACCAATATCCCTGAAGCCGCCAAGGACATCCTGACTCTGATCCGTCAGGCCCGCCCCTGACACCTTGTTTTCTCAGTGAAAATATCCTCGGGGGGTGAGCGCGGCACGCGCGAGGGGGGTCCGGGGACCCCCCTTCTTCTTACTGCCGGACCAAACGCTCCATCCCCCAGACCAGCAGCCCAGCCAGCAACCCCCAGAACGCCGCACCGACCCCCGCAATGGCCACGCCAGAGGCTGCGACCGACAGGGTGATGGTCGCGGCAAAGCGTTGCTCTGGCTGGGAATAGGCCCCACTCAGCGCCCCCATCAGCGGACCCAGCAGCGCCAATGCGACGAGCGCCGCCATCAGAGCGGGCGGTAATGCGCCCAAAAGCGCGAGGATCACCGGCCCCGTCAGGCCCAGGACGATCCAGACCAGCGCATAGGCCAGGCCGACCTTCCATCGCTGGCTGCGGTCGGGATGCACGTCATCGCCCATGCAGATCGCCGCCGTGATGGCGGCCATGTTGACGGTGTGCGATCCGAACAGCGCCGCCAGTGCCGAAATCCCCCCCGTCACGCCCAAGGCGGCGCGCACGGGGGGCGCATAGCCCGCCGCGCGCATGGTGGCAAAGCCGGGCAGGTTTTGGGATGCCATGGTGACCAAGTAAAGCGGCAGCCCCAGACCGATCAGTGCGGCGAGGTGGAACTCGGGCAGGATAAAGACGGGTGTCGGTGGGATGGGCGGCAGGGCAGGCCAGACCGCAGCCCCCGTGGCAAAGGCAAGCGCCAAGCCTGCCGTTAGGGCGGCCAAAACGGCCAGCGCGGGGTTCCACAGCCTGACAAGCAGGAACAGTGCCACCATCGGCAGCACGAGCATGGGCGCGGTTTGGGCCGCGCCTGCGCCCTTCAGGCAGAACGGCAACAGGACGCCCGCCAGCATCGCGCCTGCAATGCCATCGGGAATGCGGGCGACCAAGGCCCCGAGCGGCTTGACCAACCCTGTCGCGGCGATCAGCAGGGCGGCCAGCAGGAAGGCCCCCACCGCCTCGGCCATGGTGAAGCCGGTTGAAGCCGCGATCAGCGCCGCCCCCGGGGTGGACCAGGCCAGCACCACCGGCACGCGATGCCATGTGGACAGGACCGCCGTGCCCACCGCCTTGGCCAGACAGACCGCCAGCACCCAACTTGCGGTTTGCGCCGGTGTCGCCCCCACCGCCGCTGCGGCGGCCAGCACCAAGGCGATGGTGGAGCCGTAGCCCACAAGGGCCGCGACAAGGGCGGCGGAAAAGACTGAGGCGCGCATGGTGTCTCCCGCGTCGGATGCGGCGGGACGATGCCCACAGGGCTGCGGTCTTGGCAAGGGCGGGAAGGGAGGGATGCGGCGATCCCAGGGAGGAGGAGGGGATCGCCGCGGTTCCGTCGGCCCGAGGGAGGAGGAGAGGGCCGCGCGAAAGTCTTGGGCCGTTTGGCCCGAAATAGGATGCGGCTATCCCAGGGAGGAGGAGGGGATCGCCGCGGTTCCGTCGGCCCATGGGAGGAGGAGAGGGCCGCGCGAAAGTCTTGG
>JAIXPH010000027.1 GCA_027486345.1 Paracoccaceae bacterium | reverse complement strand
CCCAAGTCCCCGGTGAACAAGCGCGAATACGGCCCCGGCCAGCACGGCCAGCGCCGCAAGAACAAGCTGTCGGATTTCGGCACCCAGCTGCGCGCGAAGCAAAAGCTGAAGGGCTATTACGGCGACCTGACCGAAAAGCAGTTCCGCAAGATCTATGGTGAAGCGGAACGCGTGAAGGGCGACACCGGCGAGATGCTGATCGGCCTGCTGGAGCGTCGTCTGGATGCGGTCGTCTACCGCGCCAAGTTCGTCCCGACCGTTTTCGCGGCCCGCCAGTTCGTGAACCACGGCCACGTGACCGTGAACGGCCAGCGCGTGAACATCGCCTCCTACCGCGTGAAGGAAGGCGACATCATCGAAGTGCGCCAGAAGTCCAAGCAATTGGCGCTGGTTCTGGAAGCCGTGGCGCTGACCGAGCGTGACGTTCCGGATTATCTGGAAGTCGATCACTCCAAGATGACCGTCAAGTTCGTGCGCACCCCCGGCCTGTCGGACGTGCCCTATCCGGTCCAGATGGAACCGAACCTCGTCGTGGAATACTACGCGAAGAACTGATTTTCGCCCTGTTCAGGACGAAGCGAGGCCCGCCGTTTGGCGGGCCTCTTGCTTTTGTGCTATCGGGCAACAGATTTTACCTGAGTTTTGGGGTTTGTGCGCGATGTCAAGAAAACAGGCTGTGGAAGACCGCTTTGAAAAGGGGCTCTTCGCCTCGCGCTGGTTGATGGCGCCGATGTATGTGGGGCTGGTCGTCGCGCTGGGGATGATGACGGTGATCTTCCTGCGCGAGTTGGTCTATTACGCGCCGCAAGTGCTGACCCTGTCGCCCGAAAAGACCATTCTTGTCGTGCTGACGCTGATCGACCTGACGCTGGCAGCGAATCTGCTGCTGATCGTGATGTTTTCCGGCTACGAAAACTTCGTGTCCAAGTTCGATTTCGACGCGGGGACCGACCGGCCCGACTGGATGGGCAAGGTGGATTTCGGCGGGCTGAAGATGAAGCTCATCGCCTCGATCGTTGCGATTTCCGGCATCCACCTGCTGAAACGCTTCATGGAGATCGGCGACCCCGCGACCCCCGCTGCCGATGACCGGACCCTGATGTGGCTGACGATCATCCACCTGACCTTCGTGGTGTCGGGCGTGTTGATGGCGCTGATGGATTGGTTGCAAGCGCGGGCCTCGAAGTAAGGGCCGCTTCGGCAACAATCCACTGGCCTTGACCTGTCCACCCGGCTAGAACCCGCTGGCGAAAGGGGACCAGACATGACCGACATCCGCCCGCAACCCGGCATCCTTGACATCGCCCTGTATCAGGGCGGCAAGGCGCATGTGGCGGGCGTGGCCAATGTGGTCAAACTGTCCTCGAACGAGAATCCCTTTGGCGCGTCGGACAAGGCGAAAGAGGCCTTTTCGCGCACCGTGCACAGCCTGCACCGCTATCCGTCCACCGACCATGCCAACTTGCGCGACGCTATCGGCGATGTGCATGGGCTGGACCCCGACCGCATTATCTGCGGCGTGGGATCGGATGAGATCATCACCTTCCTGTGCCAGGCCTATGCCGGCCCCAAGGATGAGGTGGTGTTCACCGAACACGGCTTCCTGATGTACCGCATCAGCACGCTGGCCGTGGGGGCCACGCCCGTGGAGGTGAAGGAGCGGGAGCGCACCACGGATGTGGACGCCATCCTTGCCGCCTGCAACCGCCGGACGCGGCTGGTCTTCCTTGCCAACCCGAACAACCCCACCGGCACCATGATCTCGATGGCCGAGGTGGAGCGTCTCGCCGCCGGGCTGCCCAAACAGGCGCTTCTGGTGCTGGACGGGGCCTATGCCGAATATGTCGAAGGGTTTGATGGCGGCGCAGCGCTGGTGACCCGGTCGGAAAACGTGTTCATGACGCGGACATTCTCCAAGATCTACGGTCTTGGCGGGTTGCGGATTGGCTGGGGCTATGGCCCGCGCGCCGTGATCGATGTGCTGAACCGCATCCGGGGGCCGTTCAACCTGTCCACCACCCAGCTTGAGGTGGCCGAGGCGGCGGTGCGCGATCAGGATTTCGTCAACCGCTGCCGCAACGACAACGCCCGCATGCGCCATTGGCTGGCCGAGGCGTTGGCCGAACTGGGCATCCCCTCTGACACCTCGATGGCGAATTTCGTGCTGGCCCGCTTTGCCTCGACCGAAGAGGCCGAGGCCTGTGATGCCTTCCTGCAATCGCAGGGGCTGATCGTGCGGCGCGTGGCGGGCTACAAGCTGCCGCATTGCCTGCGGATCACCGTGGGGGATGAGGCGTCTTGCCGCCGCGTCGCCCATGCCATCGGTCAGTTCAAGGGCGTGAAATGACGAAAGCCCCGATCTATGACCGCGTGGCCCTGATCGGCCTGGGCCTGATCGCCTCGAGCATGGCCCTTGCGATCCGGCAGGGTGGTCTGGCGCGTGAGATCACGGGCCATGCCAAATCCGCCGAGACCCGCGCGACGGCGTTGGAGATCGGCCTGTGCGACCGCGTGTTCGATTCGGCGGCCGATGCGGTCGAAGGGGCGGACTTGATCGTGCTCTGTGTGCCGGTGGGGGCGATGGAGGATGTCGCCCGCGCCATCGCGCCCAAGCTCAAGGCAGGTGCCTGTGTCACCGACGTCGGATCGGTCAAGCGCGCGGTGATCGAGGCGGTGGGTCCGCATCTTCCCGCCGATGTGGCCTTTGTTCCCGGCCATCCGCTTGCCGGGACGGAACATTCCGGGCCAAGATCGGGTTTCGCGACACTGTTCCAAAACCGCTGGTGCCTTTTGACCCCGACCGCGCAATCCACGCCTGATGCCATCGCGCGCCTTCGCGCGCTGTGGGAGGGCATGGGGGCCAAGGTCGATGAGATGGAGGCCGATCACCATGACCTCGTGCTGGCCGTGGTGTCGCATACGCCGCACCTGATCGCCTACACGATGGTGGGCGTGGCCGATCACCTGCGCCGCGTCTCGAATTCCGAGGTGATCCAGTATTCGGCCTCGGGCTTCCGCGATTTCACCCGGATCGCGGCGTCGGACCCGACGATGTGGCGGGATGTGTTTCTGACCAACAAGGATGCGGTCCTGGATATCCTCGGCCGCTTCACGGAAGAGCTTTTTGTTTTGCAGCGTGCCATCCGCATGGGGGACGGCGCGCATCTTCACGAGTATTTCACCCGCACCCGCGCCATCCGTCGCGGGATCATCGAGGCAGGGCAAGACACGGCGGCTCCCGATTTCGGCCGCGTGGCACCCACCTCAGGTGGTGGCGGTGGAAATCCGGCCTGATGCGGCGGGTCACGGCGCTGGCCGTGTCCCTTTTGGTTGCCATGCCCGGGGTCGCCGGGGCAGAGGCGCCCATGACGTCGCTGCGGCCCAAGCCCAACCCGGGCTATGCGGCCTTGCTGCCCGTCACCCCACTCACCACGGATGAGTCCGTTGATCCGGGCGTGGTGCGTCCCCGTCCGCGCCCCTTTGTGGCCGATCTGCCCGCTGTGACCACGATCACGACGGAAAACGCCGCCCAACCCGGCACGCTGCGTCCCCGACCGCGCCCGATGATGACCGCCGCCTTGCCCGCCGTGACCACGGTCACCACGGAAAACACCGCCCCGCCCGGCGCTTTGCGCCCGCGTCCGCGTCCTGCCGGATCTGTCCTGCAAGCCCCCGCCCGCGTGGTGGTGCTGGTGGCAGAGGCCGGGCCGGGCACCCTGCGCCCGATGCCACGGCCGGGGATGCTCTCGGCCATGCCCACCGCGAGCGCCGCCGCGATGCCAGCCCCGCAGGAGTCGCGCCGCAGTGGCGGCTTGTTCGGCGGTCTGTTCGGCGGGACCAAGAAACCGCCGCGCAGCACGGCTCCGGTGGCCGGTTCCGTGTGCGGCGATCCGGCGATCCGGGGTGAGGACATCGCCCGCATCACCTCAAAGGTGCGCGGCTGCGGGGTTGACGAACCTGTCCGCGTCACGTCGATCGACGGCATCCGGTTGAACGCGCCTGCCACCATCGACTGCACCACGGCGACGGCGCTGCGGACATGGATCGACCAGGGTTTGCGACCGGCCTTCAAGGGGCGAGAGATCGTCGAACTGCGGATCGCCGCCAGCTATATCTGCCGCCCCCGGAACAACATTCGCGGCAATCGCATCAGCGAACATGGGCGCGGCAAGGCCGTGGATGTGGCGGGCGTGGTCTTCTCTGACGGCAGCCTGATCACGGTGGCCGACGACTATGGCGCGAAACTGCGCCGCGCGCACAAGGCGGCCTGCGGCATCTTCGGCACCACGCTGGGCCCCGGATCAGACGGCTATCACGAGGACCATCTGCATTTCGACACCGCCAGCTACCGCAACGGCCCTTACTGCCGCTGATCCAGCATCATCGGCGCAGGGCCAATCGGGATCGGCCCCAGCCGCATCCAGCCTTCGGACAGGACCAAGGGCATGTCCAGCACCTCTGCCGTCCCGTCCTTGGCCATCACCTCCAGCGCGCGGGTCACGGTGGGGGCAACCTCCGGCTTGACCAGTTGGGCAGCCACCAGCACCGGAACCAGATCGCGCCAGCCGGTCAGGCGCAGGTCGATCCGTCCCTCGGCAAAGCCCTGAGCGTCCGGCGTGAGATCCCCGCTGGCCGACAGGATCAGCGTGCCCCATGTCAGCGTGGCATCCCGCAGCTTCAGCGCGGCAAGTCGGGGCTGCATTTCGGCGGCATTGCGGTCCAGTGGTGCGGTAAAGGACAGGGCGGCATCCACGCGCAAGCCCTCGATCAATTCGGGCAGGGTCGATTGCGTGGCCAGACGACGGCGAAATCCTTCGTCCGGTGTGATCGACCGCGCCTCTGCCTGCAGGTCATGGGTCAGGGGGTCGGTCAGATCGCGCCGGGTGGTCGCGGTGATGTGGGCGATGGCCAGCGCCCAGCCCTGCGACGACAAGAGCGAGACTCCATCCCCCGACAGGTCCGTCCAATCCAGCGGCAGGGTCGCCCCCGGCAAAAGTGCGACGGTGGCCGTCATGGCCGAGGAGTTGATGGTCAATTCTTGCCCCGGCAGGTCCAGCATTTGCTGTTCCGGCAGGTCCAGCGTCACGCGCCATGGCATCCAGGCCCGCGCCGCGATGCGCGCCTCGGCGGCGGACCAGCCTGTGCCGGTGTCCGCATCGGCCAGATGCGGGCGGGTGATGTCCAAGGCAAAGCGCAGGGGAAAACCCGTCACCCGCAGCCCGTCATGCCCGGCCAGCGTGCCGGCGCCGGTCTGGGCCTTGAACCACGCCTCAGCCGCGCGTTCCACCAGACGCGCCGCCCCGAACCAGTACCCGGCCCACAGCGCCGCAAGGACCAGCACCGCGATCAATCCTCTGCGCATGGCTGCCCTTTCCTTCGCCTTCGGCCTGTTGTTTACAGGGCCAACTAAGTGAGGGCCAGCACATGCAAGACAGCCTTTGGGTCTTCGGCTATGGATCGCTGATCTGGCATCCGGGCTTTCCCGTCGCCGAACAGCGGATCGCGCGGCTGGAGGGGTGGCACCGCAGTTTCTGCATGCGGTCCATCCACCATCGCGGCACCGAGGATCATCCCGGCCTTGTGCTGGCGCTGGACCGCGCCGCAGGGGCTGCCTGCAACGGCGTGGCGTTCCGCGTGGAAGCGGGGGCAGAGGCCGACACCCTCGCCACGCTGCGCGAGCGGGAGCTGGTGTCCTCGGCCTATCTGGAAACCCATCTGGACGTGCGCTTTGCCACCGGCGGCGGTGTGTCCGCGCTGGCCTATGTGATCGATCCCGACCACGTGCAGTATTGCGGCGGCCTGCCGTTGGAAGAACAGGCCCGGATCATCCTGTCCGCCACCGGGGGACGGGGACCAAACCGGGATTACCTGTTCTCTACCGTGGATCATCTGCATGCCCTCGGTATCGCGGATGCCGACCTTGATTGGCTCGCCGCACGGGTGCGCGCCTTGGCGGGATGAACCAAAGCGCGTCTTGACCGTTCCGTCACAGGGGTTTTGCTTGGCAGCGCGGCGCGCTCTTCCTATGCTTGCCGCCACAAAACATGGGCTGCGAAAGCCCTGAACAGGGCCACGCGCCAAAAGCACGGCTCAACAGGCGGACAGGCAAGACCGGGATGGATAGATTTTCGGCAGACACCACGACGACCTTCAGCCAGCCGATCCGGCAGATCGTCTTCATGCTGGTGGCGACCGCATTGGTGGCGACGGGGGCATGGGTCATCAAGGACACGGTCCTTGGCATCTATCACACCAACCCGTTGCTGAACGGCGCCATTGTCGGGGCCTTCCTTCTTGGGGTGGTCACCTGTTTCTGGCAGGTGGTGATCCTCGTGCAATCCGTGAGCTGGATTGAGGCCTTTGTTCGCCGCACACCGGGGGCCGAGAGCGTTCAGCCCCCGCGTCTGTTGGTGCCCTTGGCCGCGCTGCTGCGCTCGCCGGGCAAGAAGATGCAGCTTTCCAACGCCTCGTCCCGGTCCATCCTCGACTCCGTGGCGACCCGCATCGACGAGGCGCGGGATTTCACGCGCTATCTGGCGAACCTGCTGATCTTCCTTGGCCTCTTGGGCACGTTCTTTGGCCTTGCCACCTCGGTCCCCGCCATCGTGGAGACCATCCGCTCCTTGTCGCCGCAAGAGGGCGAAAGCGGCGTGCAGGTGTTCGAAAAGCTGATGTCGGGTCTGGAAAACCAGTTGGGCGGGATGGGGACGGCGTTTTCGTCGTCTTTGCTCGGTCTGGCGGGGTCTTTGGTCATTGGCCTTTTGGAACTCTTCGCCAGCCATGGCCAGAACCGCTTTTACCGCGAGCTTGAGGAATGGGTGTCCTCCATCACCCGCATCAGCCTTGCGTCGGATGGCGAAGGCGGCGACATGGCGGCGATGGATGCCGTGCTGGACCAGATGGCGGGCCAGATGGAGGCCTTGCAGAACCTGTACACCCAATCCGACATCACCCGTGTCATGGTCGAGGACAAGATCGACGATCTGACGCGCGCCATCGCGGCCCTGACGGCGCGGGTGGAAACCGAAACCGGCCAGACCGCGCTTCTGGCCCGCATCGCGGATGGGCAGGAACGCCTGATCGCGCTGGTGCAGCAGAATGATGGCGCGGGCGGGGCGGATGCCGAAAGCCGGATGCGCCTGCGGTCGATCGATGTGCAACTGCTGCGGATCCTTGAGGAAATCTCGGCCGGGCGGCAGGAAAGCATGGCCGACTTGCGCGGCGATCTGTCGGCGCTGACGGCGGCGATCCGGCAATTGTCACGCGGTACGGTCGGGCGGGGGTAAACCATGGGCCTGCGCCGCCGCGACGGCAACCACATGATCTGGCCGGGCTTCGTCGATGCGGTGACGACGCTGCTGATGGTGATGATGTTCGTGTTGACCATCTTCACCGTGATGCAGACGGTCTTGCGCGATACGATCACCACCCAGTCGAACGAGTTGGACGAACTGACTGGCCAGATCGCGCAACTGGCCGATGCGCTGGGGCTGGAACGCGCCAAGGTGTCGGATTTGCAGGGGCAGGTGGGGTCACTGACATCCTCGCTTGCCGCGGCAGAGGCTGAAGGCGCGCGGCAGGCGGATGTGATCGTGCAACTGACCGGGCAATTGGCGGCGCGGCAGGCGGACCTTGAAACCGCGCAAGGCAAGATCGCCAGCTTTGAGGCGCAGGTGGCCACGCTGCTGGCCGAACGCGATGCCGCGCGCGGGCAGGTGGTAGACCTGACGGCGAATGTGGATGACCTGACCAAGGCGCAGGAAAAGCTGATCTCGGAACAAGAGGCGATGCAACTGGCGCTGGCCAAGGCCCGCGACGAGGTGGACGCGCAGGAAGAGGCCGCCCGCCTTGCCGCCGCCCGGCGCGAGGCGCTGGAGGCGCTTTTGGCCGAAATGCGCACCCGCGCCGATACCGCCGAGGCCAAGGTGACCGAAGCCCAGACCAAGCTGAGCGCAGAAGAGGCCGCCCGTCTGGCCGATGCTGCCGCCTTGGAGGCGCTGCGCGCGCGCTTGAAATCGTCGGATGACGAGTTGACCGTGATGACGCTGGCCTTGGAAGAACAGCGCAAGAAGGCCGAGGAAACTCTGACGTTGCTCGCCGCCGCGCAGACCGATGCGGCGAAGGCGGTCGAAGGGCAGGATGCGAAAGCGGCGGCACTGGCGATGGCTGAACGCGCCCTGACTGAAGAACAGGCGAAATCTGTGGAGGCCGCGCGCAAGGTCACGCTGCTGAACGAACAGATCGCCGCCCTGCGTGGACAGTTGGCATCGCTGCAAGAGGTGCTGGATGCTTCAGCCGCCAAGGATGCGGCGGCGCAGGTGCAGTTGCAGAACCTTGGCACGCAGTTGAACGCGGCCTTGGCGCAGGTGGCATCGGAACAGAAACGCCGGGCCGAGTTGGAAGCGGCAGAGCGTGTCCGGCTTGAGGCCGAAAACAAGGACTTGGCGAAATTCCGGTCGGAATTCTTTGGCCAACTGTCGCAGCTTCTGGCCGGCCGCGAAGGGGTGCGTGTGGTGGGTGACCGCTTCGTGTTCTCGTCCGAGGTGCTGTTCAATCCCGGCTCGGCCGATCTGGCGCCTGAGGGACAGGCGCAGATTGCCAGCGTGGTGTCGATCTTGGATGAGATCAAGGATAAGATTCCGCCGGGCATCGACTGGATCATCCGCGTTGACGGCCATACCGACAACATCCCGCTTTTGGGCACGGGCGAGTTTCTGGACAACTGGCAACTGTCGCAGGCGCGGGCCTTGTCGGTGGTGCGCTACATGCAAAACAGTCTGGGCTTCCCGCCGGATCGGATGGCCGCCACGGGGTTTGGCGAATACCGTCCCGTGGCCGTGGGCGACACTGAAGAGGCGCGCGCACAGAACCGCCGGATCGAGTTGAAGCTGACAGAGCGGTAGGGGGCGGTGAAGCGCCAAATTTCTTCGAAGAAATTTGCCGCTACCGCACCGTCGCGCTGAGCGTTCGGCGTTCCAGTTCCTTGCCCTCGCGCGTGAGGATCAGTGTGCCGGTGTAGTCGCCCGGCGGCCAAGGCCCCCGTGCCTTGCGTCCGGTAAACTGCATGGCTTGGGCCTGCGTGCGGTCGATGGTGATGGTCTGATCGACCACGGTTTCGGTCGGACCGACCAGCCGCATGGTCAGTACATCGCCCGCCCTTGCGCCAAAGAAGAAGCCCCACAGGATCAGCGCGGGCGTATCCGGCGCGAAGTCCAGACGGGGCGGCAGACCGTCCTTGACGGCGGCGTAATCCGGCGCGGCATCGGTGATCCCGGTATCCAGAAAGCCGAAGCTGTCATAGGCGATATCGTCCTCCCACAGGTCCGTCGCCGGGTCCGGTATCGCGCCGCAGGTGGCAGTAGCGTCCGGGGTGAAGGGGTCCACCTCTTGCCCATTGCGCCGGACCGCCAGATGCAGATGCGGAAAGACGGTGTTTCCGGACAGGCCGATCTTGCCCAGCACGGTCTTGCGGCCCACCTGATCGCCCGCCTTCACGGTGACAGAGCCGAATTTCATGTGGCAATACTGGGTTTCCCACCCGCCGCCGTGGTCGATCACCACCCCATTGCCGCAGTCGCGCCCGTTCAGCGCCGGCGCGGCAGGGTCATCCTTGGAGATGTCAGGCATCCCGTCACGCAGTCCTTTGACGCGGCCGGGGGCGACGGGGTGGATGTTCACCCCGGCCTCCATCCACGCCTTGGTGGGCAGGCGGATGTCCGTGCCGTCATGCCCGTCATAGGTCAGCGGGCCACAGGTGAAATCCTGCATGCCGGGGCCGGTGTCATGGTCGAAATAGTTCTGGATGAAGCAGCTTTCCCCCAAAACGCAATCCACGGGAAAGCCCAATTCAAAGGCCCCCGCCATTCCGGCGGGGGCCACTGTCAGTGCAATCGTCAGCGCCCGGATCATTCCGCCGTCAGAAGCGGGGGCTTTTGCCCGGTCAGGCGGGGTTTGGCGGGCTCCTGAATCTCAAGCTCGATCCCTTCGCCCTTGACCACGACGCGGACCACACCGCCTTTGACCAGCTTGCCGAACAGCAATTCCTCGGCCAGCGGCTTCTTGATGTGCTCCTGGATCACGCGGCCCAAGGGACGCGCGCCCATCTTGTCGTCATAGCCCTTTTCGCCCAGCCACGCGGCGGCTTCGGGCGACAGTTCGATGTGGACGCCCCGGTCCATCAACTGCGCCTCAAGCTGCAGCACGAACTTTTCCACCACCTGGAAGATCGTTTCCTTCGCCAGCGGGGCGAAGCTGATCACCGCATCCAGACGGTTGCGGAATTCCGGGGTGAAGGTGCGTTCGATGGCGGCGGTGTCTTCGCCGGTGCGGCGGTCGCGGCCAAAACCGATGGCCGATTTCGCCTGTTCCGACGCGCCCGCGTTCGAGGTCATGATCAGGATCACGTTGCGGAAATCGACCTGCCGGCCGTTGTGATCGGTCAGCTTGCCGTGGTCCATCACCTGCAACAGGATGTTGTAGACATCCGGGTGCGCCTTTTCCATCTCGTCCAGCAGCAACACGCAATGCGGGTGCTGATCGACGCCATCGGTCAGCATGCCGCCCTGATCAAAGCCGACATAGCCGGGGGGCGCACCGATCAGACGCGAAACGGCGTGCTTTTCCATGTATTCCGACATGTCAAAGCGCAAGAGTTCCACGCCCAAGGTATTGGCGAGTTGCTTTGCCACCTCGGTCTTGCCCACACCGGTCGGACCCGCGAAGAGGTAATTGCCGATGGGTTTTTCCGGCTCGCGCAGACCCGCACGGGCGAGCTTGATGGACGAACACAGCGCCTCAACGGCCTTGTCCTGACCGAAGACCACCCGCTTGAGCGACTTTTCCAGATCGCGCAGCACTTCGGCATCGTCCTTGGAGACGTTCTTCGGCGGGATGCGGGCGATTTTGGCCACCACAGCCTCAATCTCTTTGGTCCCAAGCGTCTTGCGCCGCTTGCCTTCGGGCAAGAGGTGCTGTGCGGCCCCGGCCTCGTCGATCACGTCGATGGCGGAGTCGGGCAGTTTGCGGTCATTGATATACCGGGCGGCCAGTTCGACCGCCGATTTGATCGCATCCGCCGTGTAGCGCAAGTCATGGTGCTCTTCGAAATGCGGCTTCAGACCCATCAGGATCTTGATCGCATCAGGGACCGAAGGTTCGTTCACGTCGATCTTCTGGAACCGGCGGCTCAGCGCGCGGTCCTTTTCAAAGTGCTGACGGAATTCCTTGTAGGTGGTCGATCCCATCGTGCGCAGCTTGCCGCCCTGCAAGGCCGGTTTCAGCAGGTTCGAGGCATCCATCGCCCCGCCCGAGGTTGCCCCGGCGCCGATCACGGTGTGAATCTCGTCGATGAAGAGGATACCGTCCGGGTGATCCTCCATCTCCTTGACCACGGCTTTCAGGCGTTCTTCGAAGTCACCGCGATAGCGGGTGCCTGCCAGCAGCGCGCCCATATCAAGGCTGAAGATCGTGGCGCGCGAGAGAACCTCAGGCACCTCTTTCTTGATGATCTTCCAGGCCAGACCTTCGGCGATGGCGGTCTTGCCCACGCCCGGATCACCGACCAGCAGCGGGTTGTTCTTGCGGCGACGGCAGAGGACCTGAATGGCACGCTCCACCTCTGCCTCACGGCCGATGAGGGGGTCGACGTCGCCCTTCTTCGCCTTCACGTTCAGGTCCACGCAGTATTTCGAGAGCGCGGATTCCTTGGCTTCTCCAGCCTCGGCCTTGGGGGTTTCGATATGTTCATCGGCCCCGCTGACCGGGCGGCTTTCGCCATATGAGGGGTCCTTGGCCACGCCATGGGCGATGAAATTCACCGCATCATACCGCGTCATGTCCTGTTCTTGCAGGAAATAGGCGGCGTTCGATTCCCGTTCTGCGAAGATGGCGACAAGGACGTTGGCCCCCGTCACCTCGGTCCGTCCCGAAGACTGGACATGGATCGCGGCGCGCTGGATCACGCGCTGGAAAGCGGCGGTGGGCACCGCTTCGGACCCTTCGACATCGGTGACCAGCGTGGAAAGGTCGTCATCGATGAAATCGACGAGCGTCTTGCGCAACTCGTCCAGATTCACCGAACACGCCTTCATCACCCGTGCAGCATCGGGTTCGTCGATCAGGGCCAGCAGGAGATGCTCCAGCGTGGCGAGTTCATGGCGGCGCGCATTGGCAAGGGCCAGCGCACCGTGGATGGCCTGTTCAAGCGTGTTTGAAAACGACGGCACGTGCTGTGCTCCTGTTCCTCAGGGTTGGCGGGGGTGTTTCGAGAACCCGATCCAACCGTGGCCTCATGCCCTTTAGACTTCGGTTAAATCCGCCGCACTTCAAGGACAATTTGCAGGATATTGCGCTTTGCTGCATCGCGCCGTGAAAAAGTGATCCGAAGCCCGCCTTGGGCCCCCGCCTTGCCTGCCGTTGCAGCAGACAGGCGAGGGCGCGATCAGAACCGGTCCTTGCGCGCCCGAAGTGCGGCAAAGACTTCAGGTGCGGTTGCGCCGGGCAAGCCGACGGCCTTGGCAATGCCGGGCCGGGCGGCCCGCAGATAGGGGTTGGTCGCAAGTTCCAGCGACAGCAGCGACGGCACCGTCGGCAGGCCCTGCTCAACGGCGGCCGAGGTCGCCTCCATCCGTTCGATCAAGACTTCGTTGTCCATATCGACCGAAGCGGCGAACAGAAGGTTGCTGGCGGTGTATTCATGACCCGAACACACCAGTGTGTCCGGCGGCAGCGCCGCGAGTTTGGACAGGGTGCCCCACATCAACTTGGGCGTGCCTTCGAACAAGCGCCCGCACCCGCCCGCCATCAGGCTGTCGCCGGTGAAGACGTATTTCGAGCCGGGGAAGTGAAAGCCGATATGGCCGATGGTGTGGCCGGGAACCGCCAGAACCTGCCCGGTTTCCGCGCCGACCTGCACCGTGTCGCCTTCGTTCAGCAGGGTGGTCAGGGGGGGCAGTCGGTGCGCGTCGCTGGCAGCGCCCAGCACGCGCGCGCCAGTGGCCGCCACGATCTCCTCCGTTCCGGCCGTGTGATCGGCATGATGGTGGGTCAGCAGAATCTGGGAAAGAGTCCAGCCCTTGTCCCGCAAGACAGACAGGATCGGCGCAGCCTCGGGTGCATCGACCAGCGCGGTGTCGCCGCTGGAAGGGTCATGCAAGAGGAATGCGTAATTGTCTTTCAGGCAGGGAATGGTAGTCAGTATCAATGGCATCAAGCGCCTCATCCTCGGGAGCACACATCGGCAAACACTACAGAATCAACTCATTACTTCGGGCGTTGCCATGCCGGCACACTGAACGCGGTACCAACTTTCGGCAAGAGTCCGAACATGCTTATGGGCAAAAATGCACCTAGATGTTCTCGATTTGCGAAATTTTTACTATAGAACGCAACTCGGGCGGGTGGCGCAGCGTGCGATACGCGATCAGACATTGAAGCTGTGGCCGGTGCAGGCGGGGCAGACGGTTGCGGGGTTCGGTTTCGCGGTGCCGCTGCTACGGCCCTATCTGGCCGAGTCGCGTCGCGTGATCGGGCTGATGCCCGGACCGCAAGGCGTGATGCCTTGGCCTGCGGGCATGGAGAACGTCTCGGTCCTGTGCGAGGAGACGGCTTGGCCCCTGTCCACCGGCCTGGTGGACCGCCTGGTGTTGATGCACGGGCTTGAAACCTCTGAACACCCCACAGCCGTGTTGCAAGAGGCGCATCGCGTGCTCGGTCCGGGCGGACGGGCGCTGGTCGTGGTGCCCAACCGGTCCGGGCTTTGGGCGCGGGGGGACAGCACGCCCTTTGGCTTTGGTCGCCCCTATTCGATGACCCAGTTGGAAACCCAGTTGAAACGCCACGGCTTTACCCCGGAACGGTCCTGTGCGGTGCTGTTCGCGCCACCATCGCAGGGGCGCTTCTGGCTGCGGACGGCGGATATGTGGGAACGTCTCGGTCGTCGCTTCGGGCCTTGGTTGGCGGGCGGCGTCCTGATGGTGGAGGCGTCGAAACAGGTCTATGCTCCCACGCGCGGCGGATTGGGCGCGGTCGTGCGCCGCCCGTTGCGCGCGCTGGAGGGCGTGGGCAAAGGTGTTCCCGAACCGGCGCTGAACCGGTCAGAGATGGAGGCTGGCCCCACCTCGGGGCACGCTTTGGCGGGCAATCGCCCCGCGTGATGATTCCGTGTGATGATTCTGCGGGCTGTGCGTTGGGCACGGCCGGGCTGGCGTGAGCGGGGCGCCAAAGAGTCGCAGTTGAATCCGGGCGTGGCGAACGGGTCGGAAATCTTGACCACTTCTGTCGCGTTCACGGTTGCTTGACGGTTGCGGGCTAGGGCTGCCTCTGCTAAAGCCCCCCCAAAATCATCAGACGCATACACACGTGTGCGCCCTGGGCAGACCTTGGCCTTGGCGACCTTTCGCCCAGATCAGTGTCCACCGGGGCCGAGACAGCGGAAGGGTTGACGTGTCCGAACCAGCTTCGATCTCCTCCGGCATTGCCGCACGCTACGCCACCGCGCTTTTCGACCTTGCAAAGGAAGAAGGCGTGTTGGCCCAGCTTGAGGCCGATGCCGATGCGCTTTCGGCGGCACTTGCCGTCAGCGAAGACCTGCGGGCGGTGATCGCCAGCCCGGTCATCACCCGCGACGAACAGGCCGGGGCGATGGCTGCCATCGCCCCGGCGCTGAACCTGTCGGGGCTGACGGCCAGCACGCTGGGCCTGATGGCCTCCAAGCGCCGCTTGTTCGTGCTGCCGCAGATGGCTGCCGACCTGTCCGCCCGCATCGCGGCGGAAAAGGGCGAAGTCACCGCCGAAGTCACCAGCGCCGCTGCGCTGACCGCTGAACAGTCCGCCGCCTTGGCGACGGTGCTGAAAGCGAAGATCGGCAAGGACGTGAAACTGAAAACCGCCGTCGATGAAACCCTCATCGGCGGTCTCGTCGTCAAGCTCGGCTCGACCATGATCGACACCTCGGTCAAGTCGAAGCTCGCGGCTCTCCAGAATGCAATGAAAGAGGTTGGGTGATGGGAATCCAGGCTGCTGAGATCTCTGCGATCCTCAAGGAGCAGATCAAGAACTTCGGCAAGGACGCTGAAGTTTCCGAAGTGGGTCGCGTGCTGAGCGTCGGCGACGGGATTGCCCGCGTCCACGGGCTGGACAATGTCCAAGCCGGTGAGATGGTGGAATTCCCCGGCGGCATCCGCGGGATGGCGCTGAACCTTGAAGTCGATAACGTCGGTATCGTTATCTTCGGGTCCGACCAGGACATCAAGGAAGGCGACGTCGTCAAGCGCACCAAGTCCATCGTGGACGTGCCCGCTGGCAACGCCCTGCTCGGCCGTGTTGTGGACGGTCTGGGCAACCCGATCGACGGCAAAGGCCCGATCGCCGCGACCGAGCGTCGTGTAGCCGACGTCAAGGCCCCCGGCATCATCCCGCGCAAATCGGTGCATGAGCCGATGGCAACCGGCCTGAAAGCCGTGGACGCCATGATCCCCGTTGGCCG
Organism: Paracoccaceae bacterium; assembly: GCA_027486345.1. Taxonomy (GTDB): domain Bacteria; phylum Pseudomonadota; class Alphaproteobacteria; order Rhodobacterales; family Rhodobacteraceae; genus Paragemmobacter. The sequence continues at coordinate 31,689 of JAIXPH010000027.1, read as the reverse complement.
TGGCCAGCGCGAACTGATCATCGGCGACCGTCAGACCGGCAAGACTGCCGTGGCGCTGGACACCATCCTGAACCAGAAGTCGTACAACGACGCCGCTGGCGACGATGAATCCAAGAAGCTGTACTGCATCTACGTCGCCATCGGTCAGAAGCGTTCGACCGTTGCGCAGTTGGTCAAGAAGCTGGAAGAGACCGGCGCGATTGATTACACCATCGTCGTCGCCGCGACTGCGTCCGACCCGGCGCCGATGCAGTTCCTCGCCCCTTATTCGGCGACCGCGATGGCGGAATTCTTCCGCGACAATGGCCGCCATGCCCTGATCATCTATGATGACCTCTCCAAGCAGGCCGTTGCCTACCGTCAGATGTCGCTGTTGCTGCGCCGTCCGCCGGGGCGTGAAGCCTATCCGGGCGACGTGTTCTATCTCCACTCGCGTCTGCTGGAACGTTCGGCGAAGCTGAACGAAGATTTCGGCGCAGGTTCGCTGACCGCGCTGCCGATCATCGAAACCCAGGGCGGCGACGTGTCGGCCTTTATTCCGACGAACGTGATCTCGATCACCGACGGCCAGATCTTCCTGGAAACCGAACTGTTCTATCAGGGCATCCGTCCTGCCGTGAACACCGGTCTGTCGGTGTCGCGCGTCGGTTCTTCTGCCCAGACCAACGCGATGAAGACCGTTGCCGGTCCGGTGAAGCTGTCGCTCGCGCAGTATCGCGAAATGGCCGCCTTCGCGCAGTTCGGTTCGGACCTTGACGCCTCGACCCAAGCGCTTCTGAACCGCGGTGCGCGTCTGACCGAGTTGATGAAGCAGAACCAGTACTCGCCCCTGACCAATGCGGAAATCGTCTGCGTGATCTATGCGGGCACCTCGGGCTTCCTCGACAAGGTGGCGGTCAAGGATGTGGGCCGGTTCGAAGCCGGGCTGCTGTCCTACCTGCGCAACCAGCGCAAGGACATCCTGGACTGGCTGACCACCGCCGACCCGAAGATCAAGGGTGCTGACGAAGCGAAGCTGAAGGAAGCCATCGCCGATTTCGCCAAGACCTTCGCTTGATCGCCGGTTTGAGAGGACAGGGACATGCCCAGCCTTAAGGACCTGAAAAATCGGATCGGCAGCGTCAAGAACACGCGCAAGATCACGAAAGCGATGCAAATGGTCGCGGCCGCAAAACTGCGCCGCGCCCAGGATGCCGCCATTGCAGCCCGTCCCTATGCGGAACGGATGAACGCCGTCATCGCGGGCCTTGCCGCGTCTGTCGGCGGATCGGCCAGCGCGCCCCGGCTTTTGGCCGGGACGGGCAAGGATCAGGTGCATCTGTTGGTCGTCATGACCGCAGAGCGCGGCCTGTGCGGCGGCTTCAACTCTACCATCGCCCGTCTGGCGCGCCTGCGCGCCAACGAGCTGATCGCGGCGGGCAAGACGGTCAAGATCCTGACCGTCGGCAAAAAGGGCCGCGAGGCACTGAAGCGTGATCTCTCCGACAAGTTCGTCGGTCACGTGGACCTGAGCGATGTGCGCCGCGTTGGCTATGAGAACGCGCAATCCATCGCGCGGGACGTGCTGGCGCGCTTCAATGCGGGCGAGTTTGACGTGGCGACGCTGTTCTACAATCGCTTCCAGTCGGTGATCAGCCAGATCCCGACCGCGATGCAGATCATCCCGGCCAAGTTCGAACAGGCCGCAGCCCCCGCGCTGTATGACTATGAGCCGGGCGAAGAGGAGATCCTTGCCGATCTTCTGCCGCGCGGCGTGGCGACGCAGGTCTTTGCGGCGCTGCTTGAGAATGGTGCCTCTGAACAAGGGGCGCGGATGTCGGCGATGGACAATGCCACGCGCAACGCGGGTGACATGATCAACAAGCTGACGACGCAGTACAACCGTTCGCGTCAGGCGGCGATCACCAAAGAGCTTATCGAAATCATTTCGGGCGCCGAGGCGCTCTGAGGAACCGGAGAAACGACAATGGCACAAGGCAAAGTCACGCAGGTGATCGGCGCCGTGGTTGACGTTCAGTTCGAAGGCAGCCTGCCGGCGATCCTGAACGCGCTCGAAACCGACAACAACGGCAAGCGGCTTGTCCTCGAAGTCGCGCAGCATCTGGGCGAGAACACCGTCCGCACCATCGCCATGGACGCGACCGAAGGTCTGGTGCGTGGCGCACCGGTCAGCGACCTTGGCGCGCCGATCTCGGTGCCGGTGGGCGACGCGACGCTGGGCCGCATCCTGAACGTCATCGGCGAGCCGATCGACGAAAAGGGCCCGATCGAAACCACCACCCGCCGCGCGATCCACCAGCCTGCCCCGTCCTTCGCGGAACAGGCGACCTCGTCCAACATCCTCGTGACCGGCATCAAGGTCATCGACCTGCTGGCCCCCTATTCCAAGGGCGGCAAGATCGGTCTGTTCGGCGGCGCAGGCGTGGGCAAGACCGTTCTGATCATGGAACTGATCAACAACATCGCCAAGGTGCACTCGGGCTACTCCGTGTTCGCCGGCGTGGGTGAACGGACCCGTGAAGGCAACGACCTCTATCACGAGATGATGGAATCGGGCGTTATCAAGACCGACAACCTGGCCGAATCCAAAGTGGCGCTTGTTTACGGTCAGATGAACGAGCCCCCGGGGGCGCGTGCCCGTGTGGCACTGACCGGCCTGACCTTGGCCGAACAGTTCCGCGACCAGTCCGGCACCGACGTTCTGTTCTTTGTGGACAACATCTTCCGCTTCACGCAGGCCGGTTCCGAAGTGTCTGCTCTTCTGGGCCGCATCCCGTCCGCCGTGGGTTACCAGCCGACGCTGGCCACCGACATGGGCGCGCTGCAGGAACGCATCACCTCGACCAAGAACGGCTCGATCACCTCGGTGCAGGCGATCTACGTTCCGGCCGACGACTTGACCGACCCCGCCCCGGCAACGTCCTTTGCGCACCTTGACGCCACCACGGTGTTGTCGCGTGCGATTTCGGAACTGGGCATCTACCCGGCGGTGGACCCGCTCGACTCGACCTCGCGTCTTCTGGACCCGTCGGTCATCGGCGAAGAGCACTACAACGTCGCGCGTTCGGTGCAGGGTATCCTTCAGCGCTACAAGTCGCTGCAGGACATCATCGCCATCCTTGGCATGGACGAACTGAGCGAAGAGGACAAGCTGACCGTGGCCCGCGCCCGGAAGATCCAGCGCTTCCTGTCGCAGCCTTTCGACGTGGCAAAGGTCTTTACCGGGTCGGACGGCGTGCAGGTTCCGCTGGAAAAGACCATCGCCTCGTTCAAGGCGGTTGTCGAAGGCAAGTATGACCACCTGCCGGAAGCCGCCTTCTACATGGTTGGCGACATCGACGAAGTGATCGCGAAAGCGCAGCGTCTCGCCGCGCAAGCCGCGTAAGGGGGCCTGATCCATGGCTGCCACGCTGCAATTCGACCTCGTGTCGCCGGAACGGAAGCTTGCTTCCGTCGCCGCGACCGAGGTGCAGATCCCCGGCACGGACGGCGACCTGACGGCGATGGCTGGCCATGCGGCCACCATCACCACGCTGCGCCCGGGTGTGCTGAAGGCGATTGCCGCCGACGGCACGAAATCCTTTGTCGTGACCGGCGGCTTTGCCGAAATCACGGCGGCGGGTGTGTCGGTTCTGGCCGAACGCGCTGTCCCGGTGGAAGAGGCCAACGCCGCCGTCTTTGAAACCCTGCTGGCCGATGTGAAGGCCACTGCGGCGGGGATGGACAAGGACGCGGGCGAAAAGCTGGTGGGTGACCTGATGGCCGCAAAGGCTGCCGTCGGGGCCTGAACTTTCGCACAGCTTGAAGTTGTTGGGGGCTCTGGCTACGGTCAGGGCCCTTTTCATTGGTATCGCCCCGTATGGGCAAAGTAGGCACGCATGAGATCCAAGGTGATGAAACGCATCGTCAGCGGTCAGGTTGGCATCCAGCAGGGGACGCGAATCCTGTTTTCCGATTTCGCGACCGGCGGGCCGATGTGGACTGGGCAGGGGGATCGCGCCATCCGTGAGCCAGTCGTTTTCGCGGACGGTTTCCGCGAAGCGCCCGTGGTGATGCTGGGTATCTCGCTTTGGGACATGGACCACAGAACCAACATGCGCGCCGACCTGCGGTCCGAGAACGTGACGAAAGAAGGCTTTGATCTGGTGTTCCACACCTGGGGCGACACCCGCATCGCCCGGATACGGGTGGACTGGACCGCCCTCGGCCCGATGCGGGACGAGGATGACTGGGATGTGGCGTGACTGCTTAGCGCGCCGGGTCCGGCAATAGGCGCGCTGCACCAAAGGCGGTCAGCATGAACAGCGCGAGGCCACCCAGCACGTCTGTCATGTTATGCCCGCCATGCGATAAAATCGCAGGAACCATGGCGACGCCCAGTGCCAGACCCAATGGAAAGGTAAAAGTCCGGCGGGTGTACCACACCACCATGCAGGCCATGACCGTGTGGTATGACGGAAAGGCCACGACACCGACGACGACATCCTTGCTGATGACTTCGGGGCCGTCCTCTACCAGTTGGCGCAACAAGGCTCCTGCATCGGCGGCAAACACCAGATTGATAGACACCGCGATTTCTTGCGGGACGGTCTGGTAGGCCGATGGCCCGATGGACGGAAAACACCACCAGATCGCAACAGTGACGATCAGTGTTACCAAACCCACCATCAACATACGGTGCAGCGCCTCAATGCGCCCCAGTGCCCCCAACAGGACGACGATCGCCAAAAGCAACGGCACGGCAGCGTTGTAAAGCACAGCGAGCGCGCGCATCAGGGCAGGATATTCAGCCAGAGCGATGACGAACGTCGCCCAATGAAAGCCAAAAACTGCGTCTGCCGCGATCAGCCATGGGTCGATGACCGGGTTATGCAGTGGGAACAACGCAAAGATCAGCACGGTCAGCAGGGTCGAGAAGCCCATGAACAGGCCCACCCCGACCGCTGCCACCGATAGCCGCAGCGCGCCAATCCGATAGCGGGCATAAAGACCAACCCCCATCAATGCGAGGCACAAGAACACACCGGGCAGAAAATCCCGCCAAACCACCACCCGTTCCAGCGCAACGGGCAGAATGAATGCCGCAACAGCAAGTGCCGACAAAAGCGTGAACAGCAGACGTTCCGCGCCAACCAGCCCAAAACGCCTACCGTTCTCGACCGTGCTGATCCGTGGACCCGCGATATCGACCATGAGGCACTCCCTGAACCCGCAAAATCACGGGCGCAGGGATACGGGACAAATCGCGCAGATTTGCGGCACGAAAAGCACCGCTTTCCGGCATCAGCCCCGCTGGTACATGCCCTCATAGATCGGCACCAAGGTATCGGTCTCGAACAGCGACGAGACCGAGGTGCCATTCCAGATGTTCAGGATCGCCTGGGCGAACATCGGGGCGGTCGGGACGATGCGGATGTTCTTGCAGGATTTCACAGCGTCGGTCGGTTCGATGGAATCGGTGATGACCAAAGACTTCATCACCGATTTTGACACGCGTTCCACCGCCGGGCCGGAAAGGACACCGTGGGTGATGTAGCTGTGCACCTCAAGCGCGCCGTTTTCGATCAGCACTTCGGCGGCTTTGCAGAGCGTGCCGGCCGTGTCGCAGATGTCATCGACGATGATGCACTTCTTGCCCGCGACATTGCCGATTACGGTCATTTCCGCCACTTCGCCCGCTTTTTCGCGGCGCTTGTCCACGATGGACAAGGGCGCATTGATCCGCTTGGCCAATTCCCGCGCGCGCGCCACGCCGCCCACGTCGGGCGAGACGATCATCAGATCTTCCATCTGGCCCTTGAAGTGATGCTCGATGTCCAGCGCGAAGACCGGGCTGGCGTAAAGGTTGTCCACCGGGATGTCGAAGAAGCCCTGAATTTGCGCGGCATGCAGATCCAGCGTCAGCACGCGGTCAATCCCGGCGCGGGTCAGCAGGTTCGCCACCAGTTTTGCACTGATGGGCGTGCGGGCCTTGGCGCGGCGGTCCTGACGGGCGTAGCCGAAATAGGGGATCACGGCTGTGATACGATCTGCCGACGACCTACGCAGCGCATCGGCGATGATCAGCAGTTCCATCAGGTTGTCGTTGGCCGGGTTCGAGGTGGGCTGGATGACATACATGTCCTCGCCGCGCACGTTCTCGTACACCTCGACGAAGATTTCCTGATCGTTGAAGCGTTCCACCCGCGCATCGACGAGGTTGACCGACATGCCGCGGTGCATCGACATGCGGCGGGCGATGGATTTGGCAAGCGTGAGGTTCGCGTTGCCGGAAATGAGCTTCGGCTCGGTGATGGCGGGCATATGTGTCTCCGGGGCCTTCGGATTCGGGTTGGTTGTGCCTTAGCACCGCGCTACGGTCTTGGGAATGTCGCGTAAGTCGGGGGCCGGAAAATGGTGCAGGTCGATTACTTCTTGGCGCTGCAATCGCCCTATGTCTACCTCGCCGGACGTCGCCCGGCCGAGATTGCGGCACGGCATGGGGCGACCCTGGTCTATCGCCCGCTGGACGCGATGGCGCTGTTCCCCCGGACGGGGGGCAAGGTGCGGGCGGAGCGGCATCCGTCGCGCAACGCCTATGCCACGCAGGATCGGGTGCGTACGGCCAAGAGGCTCGGATTGCCGCTGGACCCAGAGCCAATGTTTCGCAGCGCCAATCCTGCGCCAGCCGCTTACGCGCTGATCGCCGCGCAGGCGGCGGGTGGCGGTGATGTGACGGGGTTTGCCGTTGCCATCGCACGGGCCATGTGGGCCGAGGGCAAAGATATCTCCGACGATGAGGTGATTGGTGCCGCCCTTGCGGCGCATGGGTTTGATCCCAAAGTGGCGGATCGTGGCATGCTGATGGCGGCAGAGACCTATGCCGCCAATCTGGAAGAGGCCGTCAGCAAGGGCGTGTTCGGCGTGCCGTTCTTTGTCGTCGGGGACCAGTTGTTCTGGGGGCAGGACCGGCTGGACGATCTGGATCTGTTCTTGTCTGGCGCGCTTTAGCCACGCAGCGCCGATAGGAAGCTGTCCACATCTTCTGTCGTGGTGGACCAAGAGGCCACCAGACGTGCGGTCTCACGACCATCGGGCAGGGGGCGCAGGTCGTAATACATCGCCCCCGCCGCTTGCAGGCGGGCATGCCCGCCCTGCGACCAGTTGGCGAAGATCATGTTGGCCTGCGAAGGATGGGTCAGCGCCACGCCGGGAATGGCCAGCAGCCCCTGCGCCAGTCGCGCGCCCATGGCGTTGGCATGACTGGCAAGGCGTAGCCACAGGTCGTGCTCAAGGTAAGCCTCCATCTGCGCCGACAGATAGCGGTGCTTGGAAAAGAGATGCCCGCCCCGCTTGCGCCGCAACTCGAACTCCCAGGCCTTGGCCGGATCGAAGAAGATCACCGCCTCGACCCCCAGCAGGCCGTTCTTGGTGCCCCCAAAGGACACCGCGTCGATGCCCGCTTTCCATGTCATCTCGGCGGGCGTCGACCCGGTGGCCATCAGGGCATTGGCAAAGCGCGCGCCGTCCAGATGGCAGGGCAGGCCATAACCCTTGGCAAGCTTGGTCAATGCGGCAATCTCAGCGGGGGTGTAGACCGTCCCCGCCTCTGTCACATTGGTCAAGGACAGCGCCCCGCGCTGGACGCCATGCACGCCGGATGCGCCGGTGGTGGCCAGCGCCTCGGCCAGCGCGGCAGGGGTGATCTTGCCATGGGCGCCGTCGATCAGCGCCAGCTTTGCGCCGTTGGAATAAAACTCCGGCGCGCCGCATTCATCCTCGGCAATATGGGCGTGACGGTGGCAGAACACGGCCCCCCATGGCGGGGTCAGCGTCGCCAAGGCCAGCGCATTGGCCGCCGTGCCTGTGGCCACGAGGTGAACGGCCGCCTCGGGGGCGTCAAACACCGCGCGCAGGTGGTCGCGCACTCGCACCATGATCTCATCGCCGCCATAGCCACGGGCATAGCCTTCATTGGCGCGATTCAGCGCGGCAAGGATTTCGGCAGGCACACCCGAGGTGTTGTCAGAGGCGAAGAACATCACGAGTCCCCTTGGATGATGTAATCGTCCCAATCATCCTCATCGACCTCATATTCCGGGATGGTCCGGCCGCGCACGGATTTCCCGGCTTTGTGGGTGCTTTCGGGATCACCGGTCACCAACGGGTGCCAGTCAGGCAGGGTTTTGTCTTCCCATAGCAGTTTGTAGGCGCAGGTCTTGGGCATCCAATAGGCGATCTTGGGCAGGGTCTTGGGCGACAGGATCACGCAATCGGGCACGAACTGATGCCGGATCGGATATTGCGAACACTGGCAGGTTGCCCCGTCCAGCAATCGACAGGCCACGCGGGTGTATTCCACCTCGCCCGTGTCCTCGTACTCGATCTTGTTCAGGCAGCATTTGCCGCAGCCATCGCAAAGCGCCTCCCATTCGGGGGCGGTCATCTTGGTCAGCGGGACGGTTTCCCAGAAGCGGGGGCGCAGCGTGTCGGTCATGATGGCGGAAGGTGCGCGTTCCCCGCGCGAAAGGGAAGCGGGGGCAATGGTTTTTCTGCGAAAAATCTGCGGGCCGATCCGTCTGTGACGGATCAGCTCACGGCGTCGGTTCCCGGGCCTTCGCAGAACCGCCGTCAGAGCGCGGCAAGAATGTCCCGCGCACGGCGGCAATCGGCGTCCATCTGGTCGATCAGCGCTTGCAGCCCGTCGAACTTCATCTCGGGGCGCAGGTAATCGACAAAGCCGATCGACAGATGTTGGCCATAGAGATCGCCCGCGAAATCGAAGAGGTGGGTTTCCAGATTGGGCACGTTTTCCCCGAACATCGGCCGCACGCCAAGGCTGGCCGCGCCGATGTGGCTGCCCGCCTGTGGGCCCGTCAGGATATCGACCTTGACCGCATAGACGCCAAGGCGCGGCAGGTGCAGCCCGTCCACCGACATGTTTGCCGTCGGATAGCCCAACTGTCGCCCGCGCTTTTCACCGTGGATCACCTCGCCCTCGATCCGGTGCCAATGGCCCAGCATGGCCGCGGCGTCACGGGGACGGCCTTCGGTCAGCGCCACGCGGATCGCACTGGACGAGACCTCGGTCCCATTCACCGCCAGAAGGGGCGCGACGGTGACACCAAAGCCGAACCGTGCCCCCAACGCCTGCAGATCCTGCACGCTGCCGCTGCGGCCTTTGCCGAAACAGAAATCAGCGCCCACCACGACATGGCGCACCCCAAGCCCGGCGACCAGCACATCGGCGGCAAATCCTTCGGGTGAGAGGCCAGCCAGCGCCGCGTCGAAGGGCAATTCATAAAGATCGGCGACGTCCAGTTTGGCCAAACGATTCGCCCGGGCTTCGGGGTTCATCAGCCGGAAGGCCCGGGCATGGGGGGCAAAGAACTGGCGCGGGTGGGGTTCAAAGGTCACGACACCCAAGCGCCCCTGCCCCCGTGCGAGGTCGATCACCGACCGATGGCCCAGATGCACGCCGTCGAAATTGCCCATGGCGACCGAGGCACCGCGCGCCTCTGCCGTCAGATCCTGCCAGTGATGATGATGCCGCATCTTACCCCGGGCGCGGGGCCTGTGCCCCGTCAGTCGAACTTGCGGCTCGGTGCCAGAACCAGCGCCTCGCCCTTCAGGACGACCGTATTACCCACGGCGCAGTGGGTTTCAAGGGTGACGCGCCGCTTGGCATGGTCGATGGCGGTCACTTTCACCTCGGCACGGACGGTATCGCCGGGGCGGACGGGGGCCATGAACTTCAGGCTTTGGCCCAGATAGACCGTGCCATGGCCGGGAAGCTGTTCCCCGATGACCGCCGAAATCAAGCCAGCCGTCAGCATTCCATGCGCGATCCGCCCCTGAAAGATGGTGTCCTGCGCATAGGATTCGTCCAGATGCACAGGGTTCCGGTCGGTCGAGACCTCTGCGAACATCTCGATGTCGCGGTCGGTCACCGTCTTGAACAGGTGGCGGGTCATCCCGACCTCGATCTCTTCGATGCAGACCGTGCCGCGCGGTTGGTTGTCGATGGCTCTGGCGAACATGACCGAATCCCGTGATTGCTTGCAGGGACCATAGACGATGCCGCAGTGCGGCGCAATTCCTGCGCGCAAGAAATTATCCAAAATGCATCGGTATTGGTAATTTTGTTGCTGCGTGATTTCAGCGCAGCAGGCCGATGGCGTAGTCCGGGGACAGGGCCTGCGCCGCGAGCCAGACCTTGAGGCGGGATGGATCGGGATGGGCCGGGTCATCGCCGAATTCCGCCGCCGCGATGCCGCCGGTCACGAACAGCGCGTCCAGCCCCTCACCTGCCGCGCCGCGGATGTCGGTGCCGATGCCGTCGCCGATGCAGAGGATGCGGTGGTCGTCGTTCCCCGTCAGGGACGCCAGTTTCTGGCGGGCGAGGTCATAGATCGGGGGATGGGGCTTGCCGAAGTACATCGCCTTGCCACCCAGTTTCTCATATTCCGCCGCCAGGGTGCCCGCGCAATAGAGCCGGGTTTCGCCCAGATCGACGATCAGATCGGGATTGGCGCACAGCAGGGTCAGGCCCAGCGTCTTGCCCATCAGCAACTTGCCCCGGTAGTCGTCGGGCGTTTCCACCGTGTCATCCGCCAATCCGGTGCACAGGATGCCATCGGCCTGATCCATCGGGACGCGGGTGACGGCTTGCATCTGGGCGGCGATGTCGGCCGGGTAGTCGGTGAAGAAGGAGTCGTCCTTTGCCGCACCTATGTGGTGCACACGCGGTCCTATGGCACCCTGCGCCAGTGCGATCTGGGTGGCGTCGCCCGAAGAGACGATCTCATCCCACGCATCCCGCGGCACGCCGATGCGGTCCAGTTGCGCGATGACCGACGGTTTGGGGCGCGGCGAGTTGGTGAGGAGAAGCACCGTCCCCCCCTGCGCCTTGAAGGCCCGCAGCGCGGCGACGGCCGCGGCAAAGGGTTCCTTGCCGTTGTGCAGGCATCCCCAGAGGTCACAGAACACCGCCGTATAGCGGGGGGCGATGTCGGCAAGGTGCGTGATGATCTGGGTCATGGTAGCTCCGGGGGATGGGTGAGGCAGGGATACGCGATTTGCGGCGGGGGGTGAACGCGAAAGAGGATGGACGTCAAAAGGTGGGCGTGAGGGCCGACGCGGAAAGGTCCTGTGGACCTTTCCGCCGGTCCGATTGCGGCTGAGGCAACGAAGCCGCAAGGGGTGTTCAGCAATTCCACGGCGTCAGGCACGGGTCGTGACCGCCCGGCGGGTGCGCCCCTTGCGCGCCCGCCCCCCGCAGGGCGGGCGCGGCCCGTGCACGGGGCGCACGGGCGGGCATGGGGCTGGCGTTGCGGCTCGCGCGGGTCGCTTGCCCCGCGCGACTGAGACCGCTGCAATGAGAAACGCGCGCAGCCTTCGCCGCGCGCGCTTCATCTTACCGTCCGCGAAGGATCACAGCTTCAACGCCGGGATGATCTGCTTCTTGCGGCTCATGATGCCCGGCAGCACGACGGTATCGCCGGTGACGGTGCAGCCAAACGACGCCTCGGCCATCTGTTTCACCAGATCGTTCGGGACCAGCAGCGTGGCCTCTTCGCGGATGATGTCCACCACGAACAAGAGCACCTGATCCGCGCCATCCTCTTTCGCCACATCCACCATCGAGGCCATCAGGCTGTCCTTGCGGTCCAGCACGACCTTGGGCGCGGTGGTTTCAAGGACCGAGACGCGCAGTTCCTTGCCCGCGACGTTGTATTCCTTGGAATCCATCCGCAGCAGCGCCGCATCGGAAAACGCCGAAACGTCGGACTTCGCCTCGAACATCGCGGTCGCCAGTTCGGCGATGTTCACGCCCAGATCGGCGGCCAGCGATTCCGCCACGGCGCGGTCATGCGCGGTGGTGGTGGGCGAGCGGAACTCCAGCGTGTCGGACAGGATGCAGGAGAGCATCGCGCCCTTGATCGCCTTCGGTGCCTTGGCGACATCGGGCCCCATCAGGTCATGCATGATGGTGGCGGTGCAGGCCAGCGGGCGGATGGTGATGTCGATCGGGTTCTTGGTCTTGATCCCGCCCACCAGCATGTGGTGGTCGATGATGCCGGTGATCTTGGCGTCATTGATCGAGGGCGGCAGTTCGGCGGGGTTGTTGGTGTCCACGATCACCACGGTATCATCGGCGGTCACGTCTGAAATGATCGCGGGCTTGTCCAGACCCCAATGGCGCAGCACGAAGGCCGCTTCGGTGTTCGGCTCGCCCAGCAGGACGGGGGCGGCGGGGGTGCCCTTCACCTCGGACAGATACCACGCCCAGATGATGGGCGATCCGGTGGAGTCGGTGTCGGGAGATTTGTGGCCGAAAACCTTGATGGTCATGGGTTGCGCCTTTGAATGTTGGAATTTTGCGCGGTGTATAGGTCAGCCGCAGGCACTTGTCACGCCCGCAGCCACCGATGCGCCCGGTCGATGCTGCGTTGCGGCAACAGGCCGCGCGCCACGGGCATTAGGGCCGCCCGTGACAATCACATGAAAGCGTTGGCAGAGGTGTTGACACGCGCCGAGGTCATGCCTACCTATCGCCTCGTTAGCACTCACTTGATGCGAGTGCTAAGACATTTTCACTGGAAACCTAGGGAGTGTTACCAGATGGCATTCAAACCGCTTCACGACCGCGTGCTGGTCAAGCGCGTACAGGGCGAAGAAAAGACCAAGGGCGGTCTGATCATTCCGGACAACGCCAAGGAAAAACCGGCCGAGGGCGAAATCATCGCCGTCGGTGAAGGTGCGCGCAAGGACTCGGGCGAGCTGATCGCTCCGTCGGTGAAAGCCGGCGACCGTATCCTGTTCGGCAAATGGTCGGGCACCGAAGTGACCCTCGACGGTCAGGAACTGCTGATCATGAAAGAAAGCGACATCCTCGGCATCATCGCCTGAGGACGCGTGGTGCGCGGCCGGATGATCGTTCGGCACGCCCCCATGATCGACGCAAACAGAATTTAGAGGAGTCTTCCAATGGCTGCTAAAGAAGTACGCTTTGACACCGATGCCCGCGACCGCATGCTGCGCGGCGTGAACATCCTCGCCGACGCCGTGAAAGTCACGCTGGGCCCGAAAGGCCGCAACGTGGTGATCGAAAAGTCCTTCGGCTCGCCTCGCATCACCAAGGACGGTGTGTCGGTCGCCAAGGAAATCGAACTGTCGGACAAGTTCGAAAACATGGGCGCCCAGATGGTGAAGGAAGTCGCTTCCCGCACCAACGATGAAGCGGGCGACGGCACCACCACCGCCACCGTTCTGGCCCAGGCCATCATCAAAGAAGGCATGAAGGCCGTTGCTGCCGGCATGAACCCGATGGACCTGAAGCGCGGGATCGACATCGCGACCTCCAAGGTCGTCGCGGCGATCAAGGCGGCTGCCCGTCCGGTCAAGGACTCGGACGAAGTCGCGCAGGTTGGCACCATTTCCGCCAACGGCGAAGCCCAGATCGGCCGTTTCATCGCTGATGCGATGCAGCGCGTCGGCAACGAGGGTGTGATCACCGTCGAAGAAAACAAGGGCATGGAAACCGAAGTCGAAGTCGTCGAAGGCATGCAGTTCGACCGCGGCTACCTGTCGCCCTACTTCGTGACCAACGCCGACAAGATGATCGCCGAACTGGAAGACGCGTTCATTCTGCTGCACGAAAAGAAACTGTCGTCGCTGCAACCGCTGGTCCCGCTGCTGGAAGCCGTGATCCAGTCGCAGCGTCCGCTGGTCATCGTGGCCGAAGACGTCGAAGGCGAAGCGTTGGCGACCCTCGTGGTCAACAAGCTGCGCGGCGGCCTGAAGATCGCTGCCGTCAAGGCCCCGGGCTTTGGCGACCGTCGCAAGGCGATGCTGCAAGACATCGCAATCCTGACCGGCGGCCAGGTGATCTCGGACGATCTGGGCATGAAGCTTGAGAATGTCACCATCGACATGCTGGGCCGCGCCAAGAAAATCTCGATCAACAAGGACAACACCACCATCGTCGACGGCAATGGTGACAAGGCCGAGATCGAAGCCCGCGTTGGCCAGATCCGCACCCAGATCGAGGAAACCACCTCGGACTACGACCGCGAAAAGCTGCAAGAGCGTGTGGCCAAGCTGGCAGGCGGCGTTGCCGTCATCCGCGTTGGTGGCATGACCGAAGTCGAAGTCAAAGAGCGCAAGGACCGCGTTGACGACGCCCTGAACGCGACCCGTGCGGCCGTGCAAGAAGGCGTGATCGTCGGTGGCGGCGTGGCGCTGGTTCAGGCGGCCAAGGTTCTGAACGGCCTGACCGGTGCGAACAGCGACCAGAACGCCGGGATCGCCATCGTGCGCCGCGCGCTGGAAGCTCCGCTGCGCCAGATCGCCGAAAATGCCGGTGTGGACGGTGCTGTGGTTGCGGGCAAGATCCGCGAATCCAGCGACCCGGCCTTCGGCTTCAACGCCCAGACCGAAGAATATGGTGACATGTTCGCGTTCGGCGTCATCGACCCGGCCAAAGTGACCCGCACCGCGCTGGAAGATGCGGCCTCGGTCGCGTCGCTGCTCATCACCACCGAAGCCATGATCGCGGACAAGCCCGCGGACAAGGCCCCGGCTGGCGGCGGCATGGGCGGCATGGGCGGCATGGACGGGATGATGTAATCATCCCTGCCATCCGGCAGAGACAGGGGGGCGTGGCGAAAGCCGCGCCCCTTTTTTCATTGGCGCGGCGACGTTTGACGCAAACGTCGCGCCGATTTCTGGCGCAGAAATCGGGTTTGGAGCCGTGGAATTTGCGTCAAATTCCACGTCGATGTCTGCGTCAGACATCGACCGGGTTACAAGGACTTCACCAGCCGATGGATCACGTGGTTCAGCCCGTGCTCATTGTCCACCCGGCTGATGCCGGTGGGCGCAAACCCCTCGCGCGTCCAGAAGGCGCAGCCGCGCATGTTGGCCTCCAGAACCGCAAGGTAAAGGTGGGTGGCCTCTTCAAGGCGGGCGATGCGCTCTACCTCGGCCAGCAGGGTCCGACCGTGACCTTGCCCGCGCAGGTGCGGGCTGAGGATCATCAGCCCCAGATAGGCGGCCTTTGGCTCCGGAAAGCCAAAAGACAGCTCTGCCAGACCAGACAGTCGACCGTCGACGAACAGGCCAAGGTGGCGTTGCCGCGCCGGATCATTGCCAGGGGGACCGTCGGTGAAATAGTCCTGCGCTGCGGTTGGACCGGGGGCTGATCCCTCGGCCATCAGCCAGTAATCCGCCGCCTCGGCCAGAAACGCGGCAACGGCGGGCAGGTCTTGGTCCGGGGTCAGCAGGCGTATGGTCATGGGTGTTCGATCCGCGTGATTTCCAACTCCACCACGCCCCCCGGTTTGCGCCACGTCACCACATCACCCAGCTGCGCCCCCATCAGCGCGCGGGCGAGGGGGGATTGCGGCGCGATGCGGCCTGCGGTGGCATTGGCCTCATCTTCCCCCGTGATCTGATATCGGGTCTCGCGCCCATCGGCATCGGCCACGGTGACGATCAGGCCAAAGGCCACTGCGTGCGGAGATTGACTGGCGGGGTCGATCAGGATGGCGCTGCGCAACCGCGCCTCAAGATAGCGGATGTCGCGTTCCGCCGCCGCCTCGGGCAGTTTGTCCAGCCGGTCAGTGCGCGCGCGCAGGGTTGCAAGGTCGGCTTGCCGCGCCTGCAACCGCGACCTTAGATCGTCCAGACCCGTTGGCGTGACGTAATTCGGATGGGCCGAGATCGGCAGGTCCGGAAGCGGGTCCAGTGAGCCGTCGCCTTCCTTCACAAAGGCGCGGCTCATGGCACGATCACCTCCAGCGGGTCATAAAGCGTGACGTCGCCCCAAGCGGCGCGGGGCAGCAGGTCGGGTTTGAACCGGATGCGCCCAAACTCAAGATCCGCGCGGGAAAAGAAGGCGCGGTCGGTGACCACGCCTTCGGGGTCCTGCCATGCGAGGTTAACTTGCCCGCCGGTGATGGTGCAATGGAAGAACAGGTCAACCTGATGAAAGCCGGTCTTGGGGTCGTGGAATTCATTCACCAAGGCGGGGGCACCCACGGCGATGGTCAGGCCGGTTTCCTCAAACACCTCGCGCGCCAGATTGTCGGGCAGAGAGGCCCCGGCATGCACCCCGCCCCCCGGCGCGCACCACAGGTCAGACTGCCCACCCGGATAGGCGTTGACCAGCAAAAGCCGGTCCTCATGCAGGATCAGCGCGCGGGCGGCGAGGCGGGGGCTGCGGTGTGACATGGGGCCAAGCTGAGCCAGCCTGCCGGAATTGTCCAGATGGGGGCGGCGCAAACCGCCCCCCAAACCTTCCCCCAAGGGTCAGGCGGGCTGGGCGGCCCCGAACCGCCCGTTGCGTTCCGACCAGAGCAGATAGGACGACGCCCCGGCGATCAGCACGATCCCCAGCCAGTAGCTGCCTTCGGGCGCAAAGCCGAGGACCAGCCAACTGACGGCGATGTTCGAAAACAGCTTCAGATCGTCAAAGGGCTGCACAAAGGCCGCATCCGCTGCTGCATAGGACAGGGTCAGGAAATGCTGGGCGAAATACATGATCACGCCACCGGCCAAGATCAGCCACAGGATCGTCCCCGTCGGCCATTCAAACCCGGCCTGTGCCGAGAACAGGAAGTTGACAGGTGTCAACAACACCAGAAGCCACATGGTGATGGATGTCTGCGGCTCCTCTGCTGTCAGGCGCTTGGTGATGAGGGACGCGCCGCCCCATGTCACCGCTGCCGCGATCGGATAGAGCAGCGTCAGGGTAAAGCCGTTCTCCCATGGGCGCAGCAGCACCATCGCCCCGGCAAAGCCAAGGGTGGCGGCGATCCAGCGGTTCGGGGTGACCTTTTCGCCCAACAGTGCCGCCGCCCCGATCATCACGAAGAAAGGCGAGGTCATCACCAGCGCGATCACATGCCACGGTGCCATTCCGGTGGCGAAGGCTTGGGTGAAGGCCTGCACCCCAAGGACGGACATCAGCACCCGCGCGATATGCAGAAACGGATGCTTGGTTTTCATCCCCTTCAGCCCATGTTTCCAAATGAAGGGCAGCGAAAACAGGCTGGCGACCAGATATTGCCAGAAGGCATCGGATTGCGGCTTGAACCCCATCTTGTAGGTCACGGTCCAGGTCACCGCATTGGCCAGCGCGAAACTGACCCCCGCCAGAACCATGAACAGCGCCCCTTTCAGCGGTGCGCGTTGGGACTGAGTCATGTGCGTCTCCTTTCAAGACCACGTGTCAGTCAGGGGAAATCGAGGTGTGCGCTTGCGACCCCGCAGAAGGCTGGGACAGGCGCGCGACTCTTTCTCTTTCATCCGGACTGTGACCGTCGGCCCCGGAGTTTCACCGGATCTGCTGACCCCCCGCTTTTGGCAGGGGCGCTCGCGGGCTATACCGCCGGTGGGGAATTCCACCCCGCCCTGAGAAGTTATCATCTGCCGAAACTGTGATCGGCCACGGTGTTCTATGCCCGGTCCTTGGGGCTGGCAAGTCTGGCATCGGTGCGCGCAATCGGGTTCCACTGTGCGACGAATCGCAGAGGGTGGGGTCCCATGGCAGAGCGCGGGTTTTATGGCAGCATTGCGAAGTCGGTGTCGCACTGGTGCGGGCGGCCTTCGACGTTCTCGCTGGCGGTGGGGGTGATCCTGATCTGGATCGTCACGGGGCCGATCTTCGGCTTTTCCGACACCTGGCAGTTGGTGATCAACACCGGGACCACGATCATCACCTTTTTGATGGTGTTCCTGATCCAGAACACCCAGAACCGCGATACGGCAGCGATCCAGTTGAAGCTGGACGAATTGATCCGCGCGACAAATGGCGCGCATAACGCGCTGTTGGACCTTGAGGAGCTTGAGGAGTCGAAGCTCGAGGCGTTTCGCGCGCGATACGAAAAGCTGGCCGCCGTCGCTCGGGGGCGGTTGGAGCGGGGCGAGACGGATACGGACACGCCCGACGCTTAGGCGTCAGGCGATGCCGCGGGTGATGCGGTTCACGTGGCCCATCTTGCGGCCGGGCCGCGCCTCGGCCTTGCCGTAAAGATGCAAGGCGGCGTTGCGTTCCTTGGCAATCGCGGGCACGCGCAGCACATCGTCACCGATCAGGTTTTCCATCACAACATCAGCGTGGCGGCTGCCATCGCCAAGCGGCCAACCCGCCACGGCGCGGATATGCTGTTCAAACTGGTCCACCGCGCAGCCGTTCTGCGTCCAATGGCCGGAATTGTGCACCCGGGGCGCGATCTCGTTCACGATCAGGCCTTTGGGCGTCACGAACAGCTCCACCCCCATGACGCCCACGTAATCCAGCGCGTTCAGGATGCGCGCGGCCAGCAGGATGGCATCGGTGCGCTGGCCGGGGGACAGGCGGGCAGGGACGGTCGTCGTGGACAGGATGCCGTCCTTGTGCACATTCTCGCCGGGGTCATAGCAGGCGACCGATCCATCCAATCCACGGGCGGCGATCACGCTGACCTCATAGCTGAAGTCAATGAAGCCTTCCAGCACCGAAGGCGCGCCCATCATGCTGGCGTGGGCGTTTGCGGCGTCGTCTGCGCTGCGCAGGCGTGCCTGACCTTTGCCGTCATAGCCCAAACGGGTGGTTTTCAGGATGGCGGGCGTGCCGATCCGGGCAATGGCACCGTGCAGGTCATCCAGGCTCTGCACGGCGGCATATGGGGCGACGGTCAGGCCAAGGCCGGTCAGGAAATCTTTCTCAAGGATGCGGTCCTGCGACACCGCCAGCGCGCGGCGGTTGGGCCGGATCGGGCGGATGGCGTCGAGGGCATCCAATGCCTCAGCCGGGATGTTCTCGAATTCATAAGTCACGACATCCACGGCCTCTGCAAAGGCGCGCAGGGCGGTCAGGTCGTCATAGGCGGCGGTCGTCACCCGGTCGGCCACATGTCCCGCAGGCGGGTTGGCGCTGGGCTCATAGACATGCGTCCGAAACCCGAGGCGTGAGGCCGCGACCGACAGCATCCGTCCCAACTGCCCACCGCCAAGGATGCCGATCGTCGCGCCGGGGGAAAGTATATCAGTCATCGGAAGGCTCATCCGGGATGGAGGCGGACAGGGCGTCGCGCCATGCGTCAAGGCGGGCGGCAAGCGTCGGGTCGAACACGGCAAGGATGCCCGCCGCCATCAACCCGGCATTGGCCGCCCCTGCTGCGCCGATGGCCATGGTGGCCACGGGAAAGCCCTTGGGCATCTGCACGATGGAATAGAGGCTGTCGACCCCCGACAGCGCCTTGGTCTGAACCGGAACGCCGATCACCGGGATGCGCGTCTTGGACGCCATCATGCCGGGCAGATGCGCCGCACCGCCGGCCCCCGCGATGATCACCTTTAACCCGCGCTCTGCCGCCGTCTTGCCATAGGACCACAGCCGGTCCGGCGTGCGATGGGCCGAGACGATCTTGGCCTCATACCCGATCCCCAATTCGTCAAGGATCAGCGCTGCCTCTTTCATGGTGGACCAGTCCGACTGGCTGCCCATGATGATTCCGACGTCAACGGCCATAAACGCCCCCTGCAACTGCTCGCGCGTCTATAGAGGATTGCGGGAAAGGGGCAAGCGATAGGAGGTGTCAGGCGATGATGTCGGGGATCAACTGATCCTCAATCTTCACGATCTGGTCCTTCAGCGCCAGTTTCTGCTTTTTCAGACGGCGCAGCGTCAACTGATCGGGGCGACCGCCGGTTTCCAGCGCGAAGATCGCCTCGTCCAGATCGCGGTGTTCCCGGCGGAGGACTTCCAGCCGGATACGGAGCATCTCTTCGAAGTTCAGTTCTGTCGGCGCGTTCATGACGTCTGCTCAGTTGGGTGGCGGGACATGTCGCAGTCCCGGTCTGTAGAAACAGTATAGTGATTCGCGGTCAAAACGGGAAGGAATCTGACTGTCCGGACAAGGTTTTCACCGGGATTTCACCTGCCCTTGCAGGGCTGGGTCCCGCGCCCCATATTGACGGCTGGCGGGTCGCCGATCCGGGGCCGCGCCGTTGATGTCGCTTTTCAAAAGGGCATGTCCGATGACGAAATTGACCTTTGGGGCCCACCCCTACCTCTTGGGCTTCGAACAACTGGAACGGCTGGTCGAACGCACCGCAAAGACCGCCGCCGAAGGCTATCCCCCCTTCAACATCGAAGCGGTGTCCGAAAACGCCTATCGCATCACCTTGGCTGTCGCTGGTTTCCGCGAGGAAGATCTGGCGATCACGGTCGAGGATCGCCAACTGGTCGTGCGCGGCCGTCAGGGCGAGGACACCACAGACCGTGTCTTCCTGCACCGTGGCATCGCGGCCCGCGCCTTTCAGCGCAGCTTCGTGATGGCCGACGGGGTCGAGGTTGCGGGGGCCAATTTGGAGCACGGGCTGTTGCACATCGACCTGCGCCGCGTGGTGCCGGAGACCGTGGTGCAGACCATTCCGATCAACACCGGGCGCATGTCCTCGGGGCCGATCAACGCAGGACCGGCGTCCAGCACGGTCGCAGGCCGTATCGGGCGCAAGTGAGGAGGCTGAAATGGACGCGAAATTCAACGGCCTCCCCGAAGGCGAAACAAAGATCGTCTATGTCCGCCCCGTCGCCGTGGACGACCTGCCCGCCGAGGTGCAGGCGCAACTGGGTGGCATGAAGACGATTTACGCCCTGCATGATCAGGACGGCGACCGGCTGGCCCTTGTGCGTGACCGCAAGCTGGCCTTTGTCATCGCTCGCCAGAACGACTTGGCACCTGTGAACGTGCATTGACCAAAGGCCGCTGCCGGATTGTCCCAATCCGGCAGGTGCGCTACCCTCTGGGTAGAGATGGAGGTCAGCACATGGCGCAGAACCTTTCCGTGACGCTTGATGATCCTTTGGCGCAGTTCGTCGGCGAGCAGATTGACTCTGGCCGCTTTGCGACTGCCAGCGAGGTCATCCATGCCGGTCTGCGGATGCTTGAAGACCGCGAGATGCGACTAAGACTGCTGCATGAGGCGCTGGACGAAGGTGAAAACTCGGGTCCGGCGGAAGAGTTGGATTTTGACGCGTTCAAACATGAAATGCGGCGCGGTGTGTCGTCCGGGCAGACGTGAAACGCCTGATATTCACCCCGGCAGCACGGGGCGATCTGCGGTCGATCTGGCTTTATTCCTATGAAAACTGGGGCTGCGATCAGGCAGACGCATATACCGACGCAATAGAAGCAGCCTGCCGGTCTCTTGCACATGGTACATCGGCGTGGCGGCGGGTAGAGGGGCGTGACTCCTATTGCAAACGGGTTGTCCGGTCCCATGTCATTTACGTGCGAGATCTGGCTGACAGGGTCGAAGTGATCCGCATCCTGCATGTGCGCCGAGACCCCGACAACCTGCTTGACGAATGAAAAAACCCCGCATCGCTGCGGGGCTTTTGTTATTCTATCCGGCCAGTTCAACCCTTGATCAGGCCCATACTTTCCAGCTTCAGGATCACCTGTTGCGCGCAATAGTCCACCTCTGCGCCTTCGGTGTTGACCACCAACTCGGCCTTGGTGGGGGCCTCATAGGGGTCTGAAATGCCGGTGAATTCCTTGATCTTGCCTTCACGGGCCAGCTTGTACAGGCCCTTGCGGTCGCGGCGTTCGCATTCTTCGATGCTGGTGGCCACGTGCACCTCGATGAAGGCGCCGTAGGCTTCGATCATCTCACGCACCGCGCGGCGGGTGGCGGTGTAGGGGGCGATCGGCGCGCAGATGGCGATGCCGCCGTTCTTAGTGATTTCCGACGCCACATAGCCGATGCGCTTGATGTTGATGTCGCGGTGTTCCTTGCTGAACCCCAGCTCCGACGACAGATGCTTGCGCACCACGTCACCGTCCAAGAGCGTCACCGGACGGCCACCCATTTCCATCAGCTTGACCATCAGCGCATTGGCGATGGTGGATTTGCCCGACCCGGACAGCCCGGTGAAGAACACCGTAAAGCCCTGCTTGGCGCGCGGCGGCGAGGTCCGGCGCAGTTCCTGCACGACCTGAGGGAAGCTGAACCAATCCGGAATCTCCAGCCCTTCGCGCAGGCGGCGGCGCAGTTCGGTGCCCGAGATATCCAGCACGGTCGATCCTGCCGGGACTTCGTCCACGGGGTAATACTGTGCCTTTTCCTGCACATAGACCATCTGTTTGAAATCGACCATTTCGATGCCGATTTCTTTTTGATGCTCTGCCACCAGCGTCTGTGCGGCGTAGGGGTCGTAGAAATCCTGCCCAGCGCTGTTCTTGCCCGGCCCTGCATGGTCACGCCCGACGATGAAATGGGTCAGGCCGTGATTCTTGCGGATGATGGCATGCCACAGCGCTTCACGCGGGCCGCCCATGCGCATCGCCAGATTGAGCAGCGAGAGATGCGTGGTCGAGGCCGGGTATTGATCCAACACTGCCTCATAGCAGCGCACGCGGGTGAAGTGGTCCACATCGCCCGGCTTGGTCATGCCGACGACGGGATGGATCAGCAGGTTCGCCTCTGCCTCTTTCGCGGCGCGGAAGGTCAGTTCCTGATGCGCGCGGTGCAGCGGGTTGCGGGTCTGGAAGGCCACGATCCGGCGCCAGCCCATCTTGCGGAAAAACGCACGGAGTTCGTTCGGCGTGTCGCGGCGGGCCTTGAAGTCATAGTGCACCGGCTGCTGGATGCCGGTGATCGGGCCGCCCAGATAGACGGGGCCAGCCACATTGTGCAGGTAGTTCACCGCCGGATGCGCCAGATCATCGGCACCAAAGACCTTTGCCGCCTCATTCGCCTTGTTCGGCACCCATTTGTCGGTGATCGACAGGATGGCGAGGATCACGCCTTCCTGATCGCGCAGGGCAATGTCCTGACCGGGGGCGACGCCCTCGGCAAACTTTTCCGACACATCCAGCGTCACCGGGATCGGCCACAGCGTGCCATCGGCGGTGCGCATGTTTTCGACCGTGCCGTTGTAATCTTCTTCGGACTGGAAGCCCTTCAGCGGGAAGAACCCGCCGTTCATCAGCAGTTCCAGATCGCAGACCTGACGCGCGGTCAGGTCCCAGGACGGCAGGCTCGCCGCCTGAAGTTTCAGCTTCTGGGCGGAGTCCGAGGAAACATACAGCTCCGGGATCGGGGCGTGGTTGGCAATGGTCATATCTGGGCCTCTGGGCAAGAAATGCGCGATGGCAGCGAGGGTGCCGCCGTTGCGCGGGGCTTTACGCCCCTTGGGAACAGATTTCCAGCAATCTCGGAATTATGCAGCGGAAAAAGGGCGGAAATGCTGCGTTTTTGGGGCCGCGCGGGAAATTGTCTGCCTGCGCGCCGCGCTGCCGGAAAGGTCTTTTCCGGCGGACGGACCGGCCCGCGATGGCGGACCGGTCAACAGGGGTCAATGCGTCCCGGCGAGGAACTTTTCCGCGTCCAGCGCCGCCATGCACCCCATGCCCGCGCTGGTGACGGCTTGGCGATAGACATGGTCGGTCAGATCGCCCGCCGCGAAGACACCGGGGATGGAGGTGCGGGTGGATCCCGGCTCCACCTTCACATAACCGCCGTTGTGCAGTTCCAACTGGTCCTTGACCAATTCCGACGCGGGCGCATGACCGATGGCCACAAAGAACCCGGCGCAGGGGATATCCGTCGCCTCACCCGTGTTCACATTGCGCGCACGCACGGCGGTTACGCCCAGCGGCGTGTCGGTCCCCAGCACCTCATCGACAGTGTGATTCCACAGGACCTGCACCTTGGGGTTCTTGAACAACCGATCCTGCATGATCTTTTCGGCGCGGAAGCTGTCGCGGCGGTGGATCAGCGTGACCTTGCTGGCGAAGTTGGTCAAAAACAGCGCCTCTTCGACCGCCGTATTGCCGCCGCCGATCACCACGACCTCTTTGCCGCGATAGAAGAACCCGTCGCAGGTCGCGCAGGCCGAGACGCCAAAGCCCTTGAAGCGTTCCTCGGACGGCAGGCCCAGCCATTTGGCCTGCGCCCCGGTGGCCAGGATGACGGCGTCGGCGGTATAGGTGGTGCCGCTGTCGGCCTGCGCCACGAAGGGACGCTGCGACAGGTCCAGCGACGAGATGTAATCGCTGATGATTTCCGCCCCCATCGCGCGGGCGTGCTCTTCCATCCGCACCATCAGGTCGGGGCCCATCACATGGCTGTCACCGGGCCAGTTTTCCACCTCGGTCGTGATGGTCAACTGCCCGCCGGGTTGCAGACCCTGCACGAGGATCGGTTCCAGCATGGCGCGCGCCGAATAGACCGCCGCCGTATAGCCTGCGGGGCCGGAGCCGATGATCAGAACCTTGCTGTGCCGCGTCTCGCCCATGGTATGCGTCCCTCTGTCCGGTGTCCGGGCAGGACATATAGGCAAAGCGGGCCGCAGGGAAAGCCCCGTCCCGTTGCGCAAAGGCTGCCGCAGTTGAAACTGTCGCGACAATTTCTTGCGCTACCACGAAACATTGTTGCGCCAGCGCGGTTGCGTGCCTAGATAGACCCGAAACCGGGGTCAGACCGCCGGGCAAAGGGGATATCATGGCCGGCTCGAAACTCGATCCAATCGACCGTCACATTCTGGCCGAATTGCAGGCCGATGGGCGCATGACCAATGTGGAATTGGCCAAGCGGGTGGGCATCAGTGCGCCACCGTGTCTGCGCCGCGTGCGCACGCTGGAAGAGGCCGGATACATCAAGGGCTACCACGCCGACATCGACAGCCGCGAGCTGGGCTTTGAGGTGCAGGTCTTCGCCATGGTGCGCCTGCAAAGTCAGGCCGAGGCGGATCTGGCCACCTTTGAACAGCGCTGCCGCGATTGGCCCCTGGTCCGCGAATGCCACATGCTGAACGGCGAGATCGACTTCATCCTGAAATGCGTGGCCCCGGATCTGTCCAGCTTTCAAAGCTTTCTGACCGGAGAGCTGTTGAAGGCCGAGAACGTGGCCACCGTCAAGACCAGCCTTGTGATCCGCTGCGCCAAGGATCAACCCGGCGTGCCCTTTGACGTGCTGGAATCGCGGTTGGCCAAACTGGCCTAAGGTCTGCGCCAAAGGAAAAGCGGCCCCTTTGTGGTGTGCAGAGGGTCACACCGGGGGCCGCTTGTCAGAGCAAATCCAATCCGCCCTTTGCCATGCCGGGACCATACATCCAGCATGGTCGCTGCGGATCGACCATGATCTGAATATGGCGCAATCGTGGCGCTTTGTCAAAATGCTGTCGGAATTGGCGATGAACTCGGTGACGATCCGGCGGTGTCGGGCAGGATTGTCATGGCGGCAGGCCCAATCCGTCGCGACATGAGGCGAATCGCGTGCCCCGGACATGCAGAAGGGGCCGGGTTGATGCCCGACCCCTTGGGTCTGTCTCAGGTCGTATCGCCGCGTCAGGTCAGCGCGCGGCCATCGCCCGTGGTTTCATCGCGACGCGCAGGTCGATCTTGGTCGCTTCCGGGCGGCGGCGCTGTCCGCGCTGAAACGGCAGGCCGATCTGCGGTTCGTGGCTGGCGGCGAGCATGGATTTCAGCCAGCGGCGGTCTTTCTTCATGGTCGGTCCCCTATTCCTAAAACCGGGTTCGGCACAGTTGCCGTGATGGGATCACCATCGCGCAGCAATGCGGCGGGGTTTGGGCGGCAATCTGGACAATTTCTGGCCCCGCCCCCGCAGCATCTCCGAAAAAGATTAACACGAGGTTTCGGCCAACGGGGTCGGGGGCCACCGTATCTTGTGGTCAGACCTTGGCAAAAAGCCGGGAGCGGACCCATTCGAAGGTCTGGGCCGCCGCAATCGCGGCGCAATTCAGGGCTGTATCACAACCGGATGACCGAGATCAGCCGCCCGTAATCCGCCTCGCGCAGATGGGTCGTGCGGCGGAAGGAAAAGAATCGCTCCGGGTCGGCATAGGTGCAATGCCGCGTCCATTCGGCATGGCCCACCCCGGCGGCACGCAGGCGCGACAGGCCAAAGGCGGGCAGGTCGAACAGCATGCGGTCGCCCTTGCCTTGGGCAAAGAAGCGGGCGTTGTCGCGGTCGTCGTCGGTGAAGGACTCAAAGAACTCGGGTCCCACCTCATAGGCGGCTTGCGAGATCGTGGGCCCGATCACCGCGCGGATGTTCCCCGCCGTCGCGCCAAGGGCGACCATCGCCGCAACGGTCGCCTCAAGCACGCCGTCGCGGGTGCCGCGCCATCCGGCATGGGCGGCCCCGATGACTCCGGCCACGGGGTCGGAAAACAGCACGGGCTGGCAATCCGCCGTCAGGATGCCCAGGGCCAGACCGCGGGTCGCCGTCACCATCGCATCCGCCGTGGCACGGGCATCCGTGGCTGCGGTCACCGTTAACACATCGGGCGAATGCACCTGATGCACCGTCACCAGTTCGGCCAGGGTCAGCCCCATCGCCTCGGCCACGCGGGTGCGGTTGATCTGCACCGCCTCGGCAAGGTCAGAGGATCCGGTGCCGCAGTTCAGCCCCGAAAAGATGCCCGAGGACGCGCCCCCCTTGCGGGTGAAGAACCCGTGCCGGACGGGAAGGGCGTCAGAGGTCAGGATTTCCAGCATCACGGGTCAAATCCGGCAGGAGGGGTGTCACGATACAGCGCCAGCGCCTTGAACAGCGAACCCATTTCTGCCGGGTCGGTCAAGCGCCGAGTGGCCGCCAGATGTGCATCCCGTCGCGCGCCGGTCAAGGACTGCGCCAGTCGTGCGCTGCGGGCGGCGATTCCCAGACGCTCCAGCAAGGCCCCTTGCGTCATCATCTGGCTGGCGCGGGCCGGGGTTGCGGCGGCGGCGAGGGCCGCGAAATCGACATGGGCGGTCAGGTCCGCTTCGCCCGGCGCGGCGAGCGGATCGGCAAAGCGGTGGTCCTTGAGCGCCTGAAACGTGTCTCCCAAAGACTGCCAGTCGCCATAGTCCACGATGATCGCGGCACCCCCGTTGCGCGCGATCCGCGCGCCGATGGCGGCCATGATCGGCAGGGCAGAGGGGCAGGTTTCCACCACATCGCCCTCCCGCGTATCCGCCAGCCGATGCGCCAGCGCGGCCAAGGGAGCAGGGGCACTGCGGCCAAGGGTCAACCGCCCGTCGCGCAGGCCCACCATGGTTTCAGCCCATCCTTGGCCTTGGCGGGTGAACTGGCGGATCGGCAGGGCATCGAAAA
This sequence comes from Paracoccaceae bacterium, assembly GCA_027486345.1. GTDB lineage: Bacteria > Pseudomonadota > Alphaproteobacteria > Rhodobacterales > Rhodobacteraceae > Paragemmobacter. Next base: position 4,592 of record JAIXPH010000027.1, on the reverse strand, counting down.
ACTCGTTCGCCAGCAGGAACAGCGGCGCGTCATCGGGCAGGGCGGTGACCTCCTCGGCCCAGATGACCGGATGATCGCCCAGCGTCTGGCGCTGCACCCTGCGCAGGGTGGCCGATGCCTCAACCAGATGCACCTTTGCGGCGGCGTGAAACCCCGGCACCCCGCGCGTGGCCCGCAGCACATCAGCCATCAACGTGCCGCGACCGGGGCCGAGTTCGGCCAGCGTGAAGGCGGGCGAGCCATGATCCAGCCATGCTTGCGCAAGGGACAGGCCCAGCAATTCGCCGAACATCTGGCTGATCTCGGGCGCGGTGGTGAAATCCCCGCCCGCACCAAAGGGATCGCGGGTGGCGTAATAGCCATGCTGGGGATGCAGCAGGCAATCGGCCATGTAGTCGGCCAAAGTGATCGGCCCCGTTGCCGCGATGCGGGCGGTCAGAAGATCGGCCAGCGCCCTCATGCCGCGCGCCGCGCCCGTGTGATGAACCACACCCCGGCGACGATCATCGGGAGCGACAGGATTTGCCCCATCGTCAGGCCATAGCCCGCGACGTGCAAAGCCAGACCCAAGGGATTGCCCTCGGTGATGAATTGCGGGTCAGGCTGGCGGAAAAACTCGACGAAGAACCGCGCAGCGCCGTAACCCGCAAAGAACAGCCCCGCCACCCGACCCGGCCAGAGGAACCAGCCCCGCCGCCAGACCATGACCGCGATCACGATGAACAGCAGCACCCCCTCCAGCGCGGCCTCGTAAAGCTGGCTGGGATGGCGGGCACAGACGCCCACCACGCCGGGGCAAAACTGTGCCGCATCACCGGGGAAGGCCACGCCCCAGGGCAGGGTGGTGGGTCGGCCCCACAACTCGGCATTCACGAAATTGGCCAAGCGGCCGAAGAAGATGCCGATGGGCGCAACCGTGGCCATCAGGTCCCCCACGGGCAGCATCGGCACCTTTTCGCGGCGGCAGAACCAGACCCCGGCGGCAACGACGCCAAGGAAGCCACCGTGGAAGGACATCCCCCCCTCCCATACGCGCAGCAAATGCGACGGGTTCTCCAGATAGTAGCCCGGCTGATAGAACAGCACGAACCCCAACCGCCCGCCGACGATCACGCCAAGGATCACCGCCGTCAGCAGACGCTCCACCTGTTCGGGGGTCATCGGGGCGGGGCCGGGCCACAGGCGCGGGGTCTTCACCATGCGCTCCACCAGCTTCCAGCCGATCAGCAGCCCGGCGATATAGGCCAGCGCATACCAGCGCAGCGCCAGATGAAAGCCGCCGATGTCGATGGAAAACAGCTCTGGCGACATGTTGGGAAAGGGGATGTAGGACATGGCAACCAGACCTCGCGCGTTTGGCCCGGTTGTCCGGGCTGTCGGCGCGCAAGTCAACCTCTGCCCTGCGACGGCTTGCGGACTTGTGAAGCGTGGCACAGGGGCCATATATGGACCAAAGCCGAAAGGATCGCGCCAATGCAGACCCGCAACAAGTTCTTTGACGACATGTCTCAGTTGATGACCAATGCGATGGGCGTGGCCCAGGGGGCCAAGACCGAGGCCGAGACGGCGATGAAGGGCTTCGTGGACCGCTGGATGGCCGACCGCGACTTCGTCACGCGCGAGGAGTTTGACGCCGTCCGCGCCATGGCGACCCGTGCCCGCGAAGAGAATGCGGCCCTGTCCGCCCGCATCGCCGCCCTGGAAGCCGCGATCGCCGCCACGAAGTGACGGCTTACCCGTCCGTCGGCGCAGCCGCCGGAAAGCCGTCGCGCAGATAACCGCGCAGCCGTTCGAAATCGAGCGGCTTGCGCATCACAACATTCGCGCCCGCCCGCCGGAAACGGTCCATCTCCTCGCCCACGACGGCGGCGGTGACCCCGATCACCGGGCGGTCCAGCCCCGCGGCGCGCAGGGCGCGTATCAGGTCATCGCCATCCATTTCCGGCATGAACAGATCGGTGATGATGACATCCGGCTGGATCGCCAGCGCCATTTGCAGCGCGGCGCGGCCGTCTGCGGCGTGATGGACCACCGCGTTGACCTTTTCCAGCCGCGCGCGGGTGATTTCGGCCACCAGCACATTGTCTTCGGCCAAGAGGACGCTCCACGCCCGGTCCGCCGCGGTCCCTTTGGTCCACACGGCCGCAGTCGCGGCGGCGGTCTGGATCTGCCCCTCGGTGGCATGCGCTTCGGGCAGGCGGATGACATAGCCCGCACCGCCCCCATCGGGACGGAAATGATCCAGCGTTCCGCCCAGCATCTGCACCGAGGCGCGGGCGATATAGAGCCCCAGACCGCTGCCATCGGGGGTCTTGCGCGGGTCCGCCCCGCCCCGTTCAAAGGGTTCGAACAGGCGGGCCACATCGGCATCCGGAATGCCCACACCATCGTCGATGATCTGCCATTCGGAGGTGGGCATGAACTCTGCCATCGGTTCCGCCGCGCGCCAGCGGATCACGATGGACCGCCCGCCGCTATGGATCACGGCATTGCGGACCAGATTGTTCAACGCCTGCCGCACCCGGACCACATCGCCGATCCGGGCCTGCGCCGCCCCGGCCCCCAGATCCAGCCCGACGGCAATGCCTTTGGCACGGGCTGGCACTTCATTTGCGGCGCGCACGCTTTCGGCCAGATCGGCGGGGATATAGGGCACCAGCTTCACCGGCAGGTTCTTTTCCGGGTTCACTGCCTGGCGCATGTCGTCGAGCACCGACAACAACTGGTCCGTCGCCTCGCGGAACTTGCGATGCAGGCGCGCGCCATCCGTGCCCTCGCCCAATTCGTCGGTCAGAAGCGAGATGACAGAGGCCGGGGTCCGCAGTTCATGCGAGATGATCGAGAACAACTGCCGCTGCTTTTCCTCGCGCCGCGACAACTGGTCCAGAGCGTCGCGCAACTGGGCTTCGCGGTCCTTGGCCTCTGTCATGTCCAGCAGGATGCCATAGGCGGCAGTTTCACCGCTGGGCGTGCGTTCGGTCCAGAGGTAACAGCGCAGCACATTCGCCGCCCCGGCAGCCGAGGCCATGTGCAGTTCCAGCGCCCGCGCCTCGCCCCGCGCGGCATGAAGGGCCGCCGAAAGCGCGCTTCCATCGGCGGGCATGAAGGTCGCCTCCAGCACCGAGATGGGGCCATCCGACGGCAGGCCCAGCATGCGCTGCGCCGCCTCGTCCAGACGGAATCGGCCCGTGTCGTGGTTGACCGCGAAAAGACCGACCCCGGCGAAATCCCGGGCGCGGTCCAGCTTCAGGATCGCGCCGTCCTTTTCCTTGATCAGATGGTCGCCTTGCCCCTTGAGCACCATGGTGAAGGTCACGAGGGTAAGCCCGATCAGCGAATAGGCCGAGAGCATTCCTTCGGCCGGGGACAGCGCCGCTGTGTCGTTCAGGAATTCACCAGTCAGGGCGGCATAGGCGGCGACGCCAAAGATGCAGGCATGGACCCCGACCCCCACCGGATTGGTCAGGACCACGACCAGCGCGACGATGATCACATCGATCTGCGCGTAAAGCCCGATCCCGGCGGCCTGCAAGGGCACCATCAACGGAAAGATCAGCGCCAGCCCCACGGTCCGCAAGAGCTGCCCGGCACGAGGTGATTCGACCGCCGCGAGCAGGAAGACCGACACCACGACACTGCCACGCAGGATGCGCTTGATCGCCAGCACCGTGTAATCATCGCTAAAGCCGTAAAGCGCCCGGTGCTCGACCGGCAGTGTGGCCGCCAGCCGCACCATTGCCGCCCAATGCAAAAGGCACATCGCGGCAAAGATGAAGTACCCGCTGAAACTGATGAAGAGGTCCAGTGAATGCGGCCGCATCCGACCCCGCCCGGTGGCATAGACCATGCGATACAGCAGCCCCGTCAGCAACCCGCCGACGAGGTGGATGAGAAACAGCATCCCCACCAGCCCCGGCGTCATTCCGGGCAGGTCATGCCAGGCGATGGCAGCCGAAAAGGGCTGGTAGAACGGGTAAAGGAACGTCGCCAGATAGACGAGGAAGGGAATCCAGATCAGCCGCAGCGGATAGAGGAAGAAGCCGAGGATGATGGTGTAATGCGCCACATGCGGGGTCAGGTTGACCGCCAGCCGCGGATCGCCATGCAGCCCCGCCCCCGCGGACAAGAGCCCGGTCCACAGCGCCACGGCCGCCACATAGAACAGCGTCGCGAGTGCCGGGTTTTCGGCGATGGCCTCCCGGATCGCCGCAATGCGCGAGCGTTCGAAATCGCGCAACACATAGCTTTCACCCGACTCTCCGATGTCGGGCGCCGTGCCGTGCAGCGATTTGGGTACCCGAACGATCACAACAAGAACCCCTTCCCACGCTTCGGATAAAGGAACATAGGCGCGGAAAATGAAAGACACCCTTTAGGACAGTGTCAAAATGCAAGGCCAACGTGCTCTCCCTGACGCAGCGCGGGGTGTGAGTTGACACATAGACCTGCACAGGGACGGCTAATATCGGGATTGCCTAGGGTCAGGACCTATTGATCTTGCTGTTGCGGCATGATTCAGCCTCCGCAAGGAGACCGATCAATGAGCAACCTTTTCTGGCTGACCGACGTGCAGATGGCCCGTCTTCAACCCT
>JAIXPH010000049.1 GCA_027486345.1 Paracoccaceae bacterium | reverse complement strand
CCCGCCTCCAGCGCCTCGGCCGCATGCAGCAGGGCCTGCTCCACCAACCCCGCCATCCGCATCACATGCGCCTGAACCGCCTCAAGATCACGGTCAAAGCCAGAGACAATGTGGGAATCTTCGCTGGTCATGACGATGCCCCTCACCCGATCCGTCCTGTGATGTAGGATTCCGTGCGCGGGTCTTTTGGGTTGGTGAAGATGGTTCCGGTTTCGCCGTATTCGACCAGATGGCCGAGGTGGAAGAAGGCGGTGCGTTGGGAGACGCGGGCGGCTTGTTGCATGGAGTGGGTGACGATCACGACCGAGAATTGGGAGCGGAGTTCGTCGATCAACTCTTCCACCTGCGCGGTGGCGATGGGGTCGAGGGCGGAGCAGGGTTCGTCCATCAGCAGCACTTCGGGGCTGGTCGCAATCGCGCGGGCGATGCAGAGGCGCTGTTGCTGGCCGCCCGAGAGGCCGGTGCCGGGGGCGTCGAGGCGGTCCTTCACCTCGTTCCAGAGCGCGGCCTTCTTCAGGCTGGTTTCCACCACCGCATCCAGTTCCGCCTTGCCCGAGGCCAGACCGTGGATCTTGGGGCCGTAGGCCACGTTGTCATAGATCGACTTCGGGAAGGGGTTCGGCTTCTGGAACACCATCCCCACCTTGGCGCGCAATTGCACCGGGTCGACGCGAGCATCGTAGATGTCCTGACCGTCCAGCATGATCTTGCCCGTCACGCGGGCACTGGCCACGGTGTCGTTCATCCGGTTCAGGCAGCGCAGGAAGGTGGACTTGCCACAGCCCGACGGGCCGATGAAGGCCGTCACCGTCTTGTCGAGGATGGACACATCCACATCCTTCAACGCGTGGTTCGTGCCATAATGCACCTGCACGCCTTGCGCGCTGATCTTGACGCCTTCGGTCACGGTTCTCTCCGTCAGTCGCATGTCGTTCATGATTGTCCCCTTACCACCGACGCTCGAAGCGGCGACGCAAGATGATGGCCAGCGCGTTCATCGCCAAGAGGAAGATGAGCAGCACGATGATCGCCCCCGAGGAGCGTTCGGCAAAGGCCGGGTCGGCGCGTTGGGTCCAGCTGTAGACCTGCACCGGCAGGGCCGAGGCCGGGTCGAACATCCCGGCGGGCGGGGCGGCGGGGAAGTCCTTCACGAAGGCCACCATCCCGATCAGCAAGAGCGGCGCGGATTCCCCCAGGGCCCGCGCGAGGCCCAGGATCGTCCCGGTCAGGATGCCGGGCATGGCCAAGGGCAGCACGTGGTGGAAGATGGTCTGGTTCTTGGACGCCCCCACCCCCAGGGCCGCATCGCGGATCGAGGGCGGCACGGCCTTCAGCGCGGCCCGGGTCGCGATGATGATCGTGGGCAGCGTCATCAGCGTCAGCACCAAGCCGCCCACAATGGGCGCCGATTGCGGCAGGCCGATGATGTTGATGAACAAGGCCAGCGCAAGGATGCCGTAAACGATCGACGGCACCGCGGCGAGGTTGGCGATGTTGATCTCGATGATGTCGGTCCAGCGGTTCTTGGGCGCGATCTCCTCCAGATAGACCGAGGCCGCGACGCCGATGGGCAGCGCCAGCACCAGCACGATCAGCATCATATAGGCCGAGCCGAGCATCGCGACACCCAGACCCGCCGCCTCGGGCCGCAGTTCGGAGGCGTCGGATTTGGTCAGGAACCCGGGGTTCAGCGCCAGGGTGATCATCCCCGCGTCGCGCATCGCCTGCGCCACGCCCAGTTGCTCGGGGCTGATGTTGCCGTCATCCACGGCGCTTTCCAGGGTGACGCGGCCCTTGAAGAAGCCGTCCACCCGGCCATTGGCCAGCGCGTCAAAACGGATCGTCGTGCCGATCAGCGACGGGTCGGCCAGCACGCGGGCGCGCAGGTCGGCCGGGGCCTCCTGCGAGATCAGGCCCGCGATGTCCTTGGCGCTCAGCCCCTGCATGTCGATGCCGCGCGCGGTCAGTTCCGCCTCAAGCGCGGTCTGGATCAGCTTGCCGTAGCCCAGCGTCGTGACCTTGGCCATCACCGCCGGATCACGCGCGCCAGACTTGTCCAGCACCGATTCCTCCAGCGTCACCGGCAGGGTGATCATGGTCTGGCGGAAGGACGGCAGGCCATTGCCGAGGATCGAGGTCAAAAGCACCACCAGCGCCAGCATGCCGATGCCCACCGCCCCCAGACCCAGCGCGCGAAAGCGCCGTTCCGTCGCGCGGCGTTTCAGGGTGCGCGCATCGGCCACCACCAGCGATGAGGCCTTCGCCCCGCCCACCGGCCCTGCGGTCTGCGACAGATCGGTCATTCGTATTGCTCCCGGTATTTGCGCACGATGAACAGCGCGAGGATGTTCAGGCACAGGGTGAAGACGAACAGCGTCAGACCCAGCGCAAAGGCCACCAGCGTTTCGGGGCTGGCGAATTCGGTGTCGCCGGTCAACTGGCTGACGATCTTCACCGTGACGGTCGTCATCGCCTCGAACGGGTTCAGGTCCAGCTTGGCCGCCGCCCCCGCGCCCAGAACCACGATCATCGTCTCGCCGATGGCGCGGCTGGCGGCCATCAGCACGGCCCCCACGATGCCGGGCAAGGCCGCGGGCAGCACCACCTGACGGATGGTCTCTGACTGGGTGGCGCCAAGGCCGTAGGAGCCATCGCGCAGGGCCTGCGGCACGGCGTTGATGATGTCATCCGACAGGGACGAGACATAGGGGATCAGCATCACCCCCATCACGATGCCCGCAGTCATGACGGACGACGACGAGTCGCCCAAACCCAGGGGCTGCGCAAAGTAATCGCGCAGGAACGGCCCCACCGTCAGCAGCGCGAAGAGGCCGTAGACGATGGAGGGGATGCCCGCCAGAACCTCCAGCGCCGGTTTGGCCATGCTGCGCAGGCGCGGCCCGGCATATTCCGACAGGTAGATCGCCGACATCAGACCGATCGGCACCGCCACCAGAAGCGCGATGAAGGACACGTAAAGCGTGCCCCACAGCAGCGGCCAGATGCCCAGATCCGACCCGCCGCCGAACTTCGGCGTCCAGGTCAGCGACAGGAAGAAATCCTTCGCCGGGTAAAGCTGGAAGAAGTGGACGGATTCGAACACCAGCGAGAACACGATCCCCGCCGTGGTCAGGATGGCGATCAGCGAGGCCGCGACCAGCAGCACCTGCACATAGCGCTCCACCAGATTGCGGCTGCGCAGCTCCGGCCCGACGCGGCGGGCCGACAGCACCAGACCCGCCAGCGCCACCGCCAGCGCCAGTGCCGCCATCCACATCCGCCCCAGCGCCATGTCCTGACGATAGGTCACCGCCGCCGCCGCGACATGCGGGTTGATCTCTGCGCCCAAGGCCACACCCGCACCTTCAAGCGCGGTCTTCAGCGCGGCGGGGTCCTGCGACAGGGTCACGATCTCGGCCTCCGCCATGCCAGAGGCGGCAAAGCTGTCCATCCCCTCGGCGATGCGGCGCACATCCGTCATCACCAGATCCCGCGACGACCCGCTGGCGATATCCTCAGGCAGGATCATCCCCGTCACCTGATGCGCGATCACCATGGGCTGCACGATCAGCCAGACCGCCATCAGCACAAACGCAGGCGTCGCCGTCACCAGCGCAACATACCAGCCGTAATACCCCGGCAAGGAATGCAACGCCCGACGATCCCCCCGCACCGACGCAACCGCACGCTGCCGGCCAAGGACAAACCCGAACCCACCCAAAACCAAAATCAAGACCAAAAGAAGCGAAAAGGGCATCACAGCGTCCGCTCTAAAGAAAAGGCAAGGGCGACAAAATCGCCCGGGGCTT